>CANQKW010000012.1 GCA_947624555.1 uncultured Clostridia bacterium | reverse complement strand
GCTCCACCAAAGCGTACACGTCCGAACACCATAACAAAAATTATGGTGGTTCGGAATGTGTTTATTGTCACGATAAACGCAAGCCAGCCGTAAAACGCACGGAGCGCCCCGGAAATGGGGCGTTTTTCGTCTTTTCGTCCGTAGGGGTATAACAACCCTTGCAAATTATAAACGGCGTTTCTGGCGCGTCCTGGGCGCCTTGTCGTGCAACCCAAAATATATTATAATAAAGTTCGCGCACGCACGCGCGGGCGCGCGTAGCGGGCGGGCATATAGGCGATTAGGCGGTATTTTTCCGCCTAATTGTCAAATTTGTTCCCCTCAATAGGAAAAAATGTTGAATTGTTGATAAAATGAGGCGGTTGTTTATAAAATGCCCGCTTGCTATTCAACAAACCATTCAACAAACCGTTCAACAATTACAAAATCGTTAAAAATTGTTGAGAATATGCCCTCAACAATTCCGGAATTGTTGAACACGTTTGTTGAAAGAAAAAGCGGCGGTTTTTGCACCGCCGCTTTGCTTATTTGTAAATTTCCTCGCATATCATAACGCCACTTTTGCCGTAAGTGCGCATTATGTAGTTGAATTTCTGCACCACGTCCGAAAACCATGCCGCCTCGCTTGCAATCGCAAGCAGCTTGTCATCGGTAGCCTCGGCCGCGTCCGGAACCGCCGCCAGCCACGCGGTGTATGCCTTGTCACTTGCGAGGCTGCATACGATCGTGTTCATCGCCTTGATAATCTCAAATTTTGTTTTCGTTTGTACGTCCATAATGTCCTCCTTTTAGTCTTTGATTTCACGCCGCGCGCCGGAGGTGTGAACCGTGGGAAAGCACTCCGCATAGCAGCAATATTGCTTGATTTCGGGGTACTTTCCGCCTTTGATATAGATACAAGCCTCCATATTGTGGTACTTGTTTTCATTCTCGACGCGCTCCACAAGCTGTTTAAGTTCGTCAAGAGAAATGCACAACCCGTTTTCTGTGTACGTCATAAGCCCCTCGCTTTCTCCCCGTGTGGCCGGTAGGTCAGCCGGTTAAAATCATATCGTCAAGGTCGCCAAAATCTCCAGGCCGTCCTCGGCGCATATATCCTCGTACACGGCGGTAAAGTCTGCCGTGTCAAAGTCGGAAAAGTCCTCAAGCAGCGCCGCCGCGAGGTATTCATCCGGGGTATAGGTTTCGTCGCTTAAATCGCAACCGTCGCCGTCATAGCACACGGCCGCGGTTTCCTCGATTTCGTCAAGGGCGATAATGCAGCGCCCACCGTCGGTTTTAACAAAGTAAAGTTTCATAAGCTCCTCGCTTTCTCAATAGGTTTTGACGATCCGGATTTCGTCGCAAAGCTCGTCAAGTTCTGCAATATAGCTGATTTCCAGCCCCTGGGCGCGTGCTATGCGCTCAAATTCTTTTACGGCGGATTCGTCATCGCCTACATAGTCGATAATGTCCTCGCCGGCGTAGAAATACACGGCTTTATAAATCATAAGCCCCTCACTTTCTCCCCGTGTGGCCGGTGGGTCAGCCTTGCGTTATCAGCCGAAAAGCCGAATACAAATTTTGTGCCGGATAAGTTCTAATTCATCGCGGGTTAAAAGCTCGATCGCGCGGTAGGCGTCCAGCACGGCGCTAAAGCGATCATAAGCGGCGCGCACGTTGGAGCCGCCAGCCGCCGCAAGCGCGATGCCCTCCTCGTCCTTTACCTTGTAGAACGCCTGTTTATTGCGGGCGTAAAGGTTATCAAAAGCCTCTTGTCTTGTCATTGTTTACCGTCCTTTCGTTCCGTAGAAAAGCCCCGTGCTTTCCTATCTGCTTAAATAATATCACTATTAGCGGTAATAGTCAATAGAAAACTTTTGTATATTAGCGGTAATAGTGCATTTTCTATTTTTTGCACAATATTAGCGGTAATAGTTTGTATATTTTTCCCATTGTTTTTGACGCGCGAAAGATTTATAATTAAAGTGTGGAGGTGGTGCTATGCCCTCAAAAAAGCAGCAAGCGTGCGTCACGCGCTATGTTGCGGCGCACTATGACAAATTCACGATAACCGCGCCCAAAGGTGCAAAAGAACGTTACAAGCAAGAGGCCGAAAAGCGCGGAATTTCCGTAAATCAACTTTTTGTGCAAGCGGTCGAGGAATTTGTCGAAAAAGAAAAACCGGCGCGGGAATGATCCCCGCGCCGGTTCCGCATTAAAAGGCCTTGTGTGGTCCGCTTGCGCGTGCAAGGCTCATTATGCTTTAATTAAATCCTCGGCGTGCAGCGCCGCCGTAACCTGGCCGTTTATGCCGATAACGATATAGTCCGGGTAAACGCCCGCGCCTATCTGCAAAACGGTGTATGTATTGCGATAGACAAACGACGCAAGCCCGCGGCCCTTATAGTCTTTTGCGCCCGACTTGACTTTTACGGCGTCACCAATCGCAAGCGCGGTTTCCCCGATGGGGGTTACAAGCGCCTCGTCAACCCAGCCGTAAACGTTGGAGCCGCCCTCAACGGGCATAAGCGCGTATTTATGCGGTGCGCCCTCGGCAATGTTGAACACACGCGCGAGGCCCGCGGTCCTGGTGCCGCCCACGGGGGTTTTGTCTATGGACCGGCCATAATGCGGGCCGCCCTTGAAATAAACCGTGTCGCCGCGTTCAATGATCGTCGGGAGGACAACCGGCTTTTCCGGCTCCGGTGCGGGCGCGCCGCTTTCGGCTGCATAGTCATAAAAGCCGCGGTCGCCGTCAACGTTATATCCGGCGATGTGGTCTAACCCCCATTGCCACACGCGCTGGTTTGCCTTGTAGCTGCTCGGACGGTTCGGGTCCTCCGTCCAATGCGCAAGCCACACGTCATAAGTGTTTATGATTTCCGCCTTATACAAGAAATTGTTAAACCAAGAGGGGCTTGCATACACGCCGGGTTTATACCCCGCCGCGCTGATAACGCCGCAAAAGGCGTGTACCATATCGGTTCTTGTGCGCGTTGTGAGGTTGCTGATCTGCGACTTATCCTCAATGTCGTAGTATATGGGATAAACCGGCTTGTATTTCAACTTGCTGATATTCTGCAAGCAAGCCTCGGCCTCCTCTTTTGCGCGTTCCGGCGTCAGCGCGTAGGAATAAACGTAAACGCCGTAAGGGATTTTGCGCTTTTCACATTCCTCAACAAACTTTTCAAGCTGCTTGTCTTTGTTCTTTCCGCAACCCGCGCGTATAATAACAAAGTCAACGCCCGCCTCTTTGAGCTTGTCAAACGGGATGCCGGTCTGGTACGAGGAAATGTCAACGCCTTTAAGGTTTGTGTTTGCCATTATTTTTTATCCTCCTTGTCGTCGGTTTTGTCGCTGTTGGCCTTTTTCTGCAATACGTCGATCGCGCGCATAATTACGCCGGGGATGGGAATACCCATCAACCCGGTGTTTTCTATGATCGAAATAGTTTCATTCGCAATAAAGGCAATAACAACGCCGTCTTTTATGAATGTTGCGCCCACCGCCAGATCAAGCCGCGCGGCCACAAGCACAATTAAAAGGGATACGCCCTTTCTGCAAATGCCTTTCCAGCCCGCGCGGCTTTCCATTCCGCCGGTTTCGGTTTTTTCGGAGTTTTTGAAAACGCCGGCGACAATAAGCCCCGTAACATAATCAATCACCATAAAAACGCAAAGCGTGGTAAGCGCCGCACTCCAACCGCCGAAAGCGGTCGAAATAAACGCGCCCACCGCGCCGATCGCGGTGCAAATCCATTCTTTCATAGCGTAGCCCTCCTTTTATGTCTGGTCCGCCCAAATGTTGGAGCCGATGCCCGCCGCGCCGGGTTCCCACACATTGTTATCAACGGCGGAAATATAATGCTTTCCGCCGTGCGTAACTTTTGCGCCCAGCGCGTAAGCGTCGTGTGCGCCTACCGGCTGGCTCCATTCGGGCCATTCCTCGGCGGGGTCGCTTGTTATAGCCCATAAGGACGCGGCCGCCTCCGGCGTCCAATCGGGCTGCGAGGTGTGAGCCTGGACGCACTTATACAACTTGTCGTTATATTTGCGCATTTGCCCGACGGTATAATTTACGCCCGGCTCCCACTCTGCGAAAATCTCCATTTGCTCCGAGGCGGTCACGTCGTCGATCTGGCCGTTTTCGGCCATTGTGACAAAGGCGATCGCCGCCGCGTCTTGTAATTGCTGATTATAGCGTTTCTGCTTATTCAGCGCTTTCAAACTTGTGGTTTCTGCTACAATTCCCATTAGTCAAATGCACCTCCGATGTTTGTCAGATTTCCGCCTATATCCGACGATCCGCGCGAAAGCGTCAAGCGGAAATTGAAAGCAAAGCCGCGCGCGGCGGTGTGGTTTGTGAAAACGTGGTTTAACTTGTTTTTCACGTCCGCGGTTGCGTCCTCCCACACGGGCGAGGGGTCATTCGCGTTGTTGGTGACAAGCACCTCAATATCCGTGTCGTCGGGAATGGAACCGGTAAGCGTCAGCACCATTGCCGCAATTTGATCGTCAGCGGTCAACGGCGTTGTCAGCGTTACGGTTGCGGTCGTGACGCGCTTTGTGAATGATACCGTGTACGGCGCGCTGTCGGCCTTTCCGTCATTCGCAATAACCTTGATGGTGTGTGCGCCGTTGAGGACCGTCTGCCAATTCTCCGCGGTTACGGCCTGGAATGTGTTATTTGCGCCGCGCGTCGCCGTGAATGTGCGTTTAAGCACATTGTCGAGGTATTCCTTAACGGTCACGGTGTCGCCGTCGGCGTCGTTTACGGTGTACACGAAATTAAAACCGTCGGTTTTGGTGCCGAGGTTTGAGCCGCTGGCGGTGCTGCTTGAAATTGTCGGCGCGGTGTTGACGGTCACGGTACCATCATCGCTAACGGAGAGGGTGGAGGGGAGAGTCAAAGCGGGGCGCGCGCCGTAGGTGTTGCTGGCGTAGTAGTTGCTAAGATCACCATTCGAATTCAAGTACCACACGTTGCCGGTGCTGTTCGTGCTCGGGGAGCGCGTCCATTGTACAACCGCCGATCCGTTCAAATACGCAATTTTCAGCGTGTCAACGATCGAAAGTGCGGAACCCTCGGTTTTCATATATTGATGTGTCTGTCCTAACTCTGCACCCGAAAGCAAAAAGCACGTTCTTTCAAGCGTCGTGACGGTGTTATTGTTATTGTCGGGCGTGTAGTAGAATTTTGTTGTGCCGGCCACGGTGCGAATATCCGGATCAAGCAAATTTTTATAAGTGCTGTTTAACCAGGTATCAATATCACTTATGGCGTAAGCGTTGATATTGTCGGCCTCCCATTGCCGCTGATCGTAACAATCCTTGCGTACAACCAGCGTGCGCCCGTTGCCGTTTAAGCCGCTTTCGTAATTGTGCTTGCAAACGTAAAAGTCAACAAGCGTGTTGTTTTCTTTCAGCTTTATAATGCTGCCTACTGTTTTTGCGCCTAATGTCGTTGCCATTCAACAACCTCCTTTAATATGTTTTCCACCTGGTCGTGTACTTGCTGGCGCAATTTCCAGGTGTCGCCGTAGGATGCGTGCGCATCCCAGCTTTGCCATCTTTGCAAAATCTTTTCACGGGAAATTCGCCCGGCGGGATAATCAACCGCCCATTTCCGCAAATTCGCTTTGATTTTCTTAACGCTGGTGTGTCGTAGCTTGCGAATTACTTTGCCGGTGTCGGTTAGGTAGGTATGAAAACCAAGAAAATCAATGCCGTTTTTCAGCGGGAAAAGCTGCGTTTTCTCGTTCAATTCCAGCCCGTAAACGTCGAGCATTGCCCGAATTTCGCACAAGCAGAATTGCAAGTATTCTTTTTCCGGAAATACCAAACAAAAATCGTCCATAAAGCGCCCGTAAAATTCGATGTGCAATTTCTCTTTAATGAAATGGTCCATATCATCAAGGAAGTACAATGCGAATAATTGCGAGGTCTGATAACCCAGCGGCAAACCGTCGGCGCAATCAATATAAACGCAAAGCAATTCGTAAATTCGCGGTTCCAGGTCGAGCCGTGACAACTTTTGCTTTAATTTTTCGTGGTCTATGCTGGCGAAAAAGTGCCGCACGTCACATTTCAAAATCCAGCCGTCGGCCGTGTGATATTTCCGATAATAGCGGGTTAAAAAGTTTTTCAGCCTATCGAGGCCGAGGTGCAAGCCTTTGTCAATTTGGCTTGCGTAACTGTCATAAATAAAGCTGTTTGTTATGCGTTCATATACGCAATTATCAACCAGCGCGTGTTGTACGACTTTATCACGAAATGCCGGTGCTTGTACAAGCCGCTTTTTCGGCTCATAAACGTAAAACACGCGGAATTGTCCGGGGTAATACGTTTTTGTTTTAAGCACATAAATTAGGTTTACAATGTTTTCGATCAGCCGTAATTCATATTGAATTGTGGCGGCCCGCGAACGTTTCCCGCGCCGCGCGCTGCAATACGCTTTATAAATGACGTCAAATGTGCATATTTCATCGAAATTTAACAATTTCGTTTGTCCTCTGGACGGGGCCTATTTTTACGCCCACCCCGTCGCCTCATAAGTATTGTTTCGGCCGTGCGCAAATAGAACCGATAACGACCGCGCTGTCTTGTGCAGCGGGGCGGTATCAATACATTGTGTTTGCCTCTTGCAAGGCGGGATTCGGTCCCCTTTGAAAGATGGACGGTGTTGTTTTGGGCTTTGGGCCTACTATGTCTAACCTAACCATCAAAGCGGGGCGCGCGCCGTTGGTGTTGTTGGCGTTGTTGTTGTTAAGATTACCATTCGTATTCAAGTTCCACACGTTGTTGGTGTTGTTCGTGTTCGGGGAGCGCGCAATTATAACGGACCGAACCCCAAATAACGGTTAAAAAACCGGTTATTCCTTTAAGGCTTTTGCGATTTCCCGTGCCATTTCGGCGGTTTTGGCGAGGTTTTGTGCGTCCTTTGCCTCGCGCATAGCCGCGGCGCGGTTGCTGTCATTCCGGCGCCAGGCGAAAGCCTTTTGACGAATAGGGCGCAACAATTCGCCCCAATAAGCGCATTGATCGCCGGTGATATATTTCCGCTTGTACGCAAGATTTATATATTGCTGCATTGCAGAACAAGCGACAAGCACCTCGTTTAAGTCTTTCAGCCGGTCCTCGTATTCGGTTTCAAAATAGCGCCCGTCAGCCGAAATGCACTTTTCCAGGATCGTAACGGCGCAATCCTCAAGCCGCTTGCAAAGGTGGAATGTTTGAGCTTTTGGAAAATGAGGTTTTCCATCTGTTTTTGATTTTTCATAAAGCAGCATTTCTTTTTCGGCTCCGCCGCCCGGCGTTGCGTAGGCGCGCACCGGAATATATTCCGGCTCTTTCGCCTTGACGCGCTGCATTGTATAGTCCACCAGGTCAACCGCAAGCGGTATAATATCATAATTCGGCATTACCACTCAATCCTCGCCATCTCGGAATTATAAACGCCCGTGACGGTCAAGCCGGTAAGCGTCGCAAAATCAACAGAAAACGGGTTTGCGGTGATGTTGGTGCCGAATTTTAATTCAAGCGTGTTGAGGCGGCTGCTTATGTCCGCGGCGTTTATCTGTAAGGCCGGATGCGCCGCGGGGTTTGCGTTGTGCGTGCTTATAGCCTCGGCGGTCATTTCGTCACTTTCCGCGGTTGTGTATGCGTCGCCGCGCTGCAAAGAGTTAAGCGCAAGCGCGCGTATATCCTGGTGACTTGTGGCGCTGTTGTTGTGCGCGGCGATTTCGGCGGCCAACTGTTCCGGCGTCACAACGTCCAATTCGGGGTTTATGGTTATTTCAATAACGCTTGCGTCCGCAACGATTATGTGCATAACCATTGTAAGCCGCCCCGGTATGCCGCCGGTGATAGATACTTTTTCGGTGTCGGGCGTATTGCACACCGCAACCATAATGCCCTCGTCGGTGAAAAGGCCCATTTCCCGAATTGTAAAGCCGCCCACCGCGTCATCAATAATAATCTTGACGTCAAGCATATTCGGCGCGTATTCGCTTAACGCATAGCCCGCAATTTCACCGCGCCAGCACTCACGCCGGAGGGCTGTCTGGTCTGTTGTGGGCTGGTAATATGCGCCGCCGCCGTCGCCGGCCGCCGCCTCGGTGATTTCAAGCATACGCCCCTCAAGGACGCATTGCGCGATCAGCGCCGCGCCCTCGTCTGTAATTATTGTGCTATACGTTCTTTCACTCATTCTGTTACCTCCTGGGGAAATATTTCAAACGCGCGGTTAAGTTCAACCACGCCTTTAATTCCGGCCGTTCCGTGCGATTCCAAGTTGTTCACAATGCGCGGCCACACCTCAACGGTGTTTGAAATTTCAATAAAAGCGCCTTGCGCAAGGCGCCCCGTGGACTGTAACGCCGCCGTAAGCCGAATAAGCATATTTTCGGGGCGTATGTTAAGCAGCATTTCGAGGATTTCCCGTGACAAGTCATTTGCTTGCGGGAGGGCGTTATAGTCGAGCTGCACGTCAATAATATAGTCGTTGACGCTTTCGGTGTGTCCGTCCGGTCCGCAAAGGCTGGAAAGCCAATTTTTCAACCACACGAAAGTGTACGGCAATTCACGGTTCCACACGGCCTTTATTCGCGCTTTCCGCGCGTCCAACGTGTCCGTATCTTTCGGGAAAATCCGCAATTCCGATTCCCACCGCTTAACGCCGGTTTCGTCGGCGGTGGTTAAAAACTGATTTGCAAGCACGCGCGCGGCGGCGGTCCAAGCGGCCTCAATTTCCGGTTGCATTGCGTCGTTTATCGCCCGAAATTCAGCGATTTCACGGAGGACCGGCGGTAAATAGTTTATAAGCTGTCTATCCATTTACCTCACCTCTAACCGGTATGCTGTCAGCGTCAAGTGTTACGTTCGCCTCCTCGCCGTTAAGCCGCGTGCCGCTTATGTCCGTTATCATAAGCGCACATTCCGACAAAATACGGCTTTCAATTTGTGAAATGCGGATCGTGATTTTATCGGAGCCGGCCCACTCTTGCGCTAATTCGGAAAAATATTCGTCGATTACGGCGTTTACATAGCTTTCAACCGCGGGCCAGGTCCAGCCCGCCGCAAACGTCAAATTCAGCGAAATATTTATTGTTGCTTGCTGCACGCCCTCGACGGTGACAACGTGGCCGATCGGGGCAATTCCCAGCCCCTCGCCGGCGTTCTGCACCGGGTCAACAGCGGTTTGTATTTCGTTTATGAGTTCAGCCGAGGGCGGCGTGTAGTTTGACGCCAGCACGACGACGCGGACCGTACCGCCGAGGGTTAGTTTTTTATTGCTGGCGGCGCTATAAACCACCGTCAGCCATTCCGCCGCGGCTCCACTCATTCCGGCAATAACGCTGTCATACCAGGTTTGCACCGCGTCATTCGGGATAAGCGCCGAGGGGCTTATATCACCATTCCACGCGGGATGAATTTTAACTGCGCCCACGCCTTGCATACCGGAAATTTTTTCGATGTAGTCCGCCTGGTTTCCGCCGAACGCTTGCGATTGAAAGCTATCTAAAATGCGGCGGCGGAAAATTTCGGTGTCCTCCTCGTCCTCGCCGGGAATAAGCAGCTCCACCAATTCCGCGGAGGTCAGCCCGTCCACATAGTCAATGGGAATAAGTGTGCCGGCGTAGTCATTCGCGGCCGCGCCCGCCGTTTCACATTCGGCTTTGTAGCACTCGCCGTTTTCGTTCGGCTCCAACCTATCTGTAACAACAAAATTAAGATCGCCGCAAGAAAAGCGCGCCCCGTCCGGAACCGCAATGTTAAATTCCGCGCGGAATACGGCCTTTGTTGCGGGTTTCGGCTGCATATTGCGATCGGAGCCGCGCAAAATCAGATATTCCCGCGGCGCGGTCGCCGTATATGTCGCATTAAATACAAAGTCAAGTGCAATGTAGAGTTGCGCCAGCTCCGCAACGGACGGCGCAACGCCGTTCATTACCATTGATCCCTCGCGGCGGTCAAGCGCGCTTGAAATGCGGCCGAGGGCGCGTTCAAGCAATGCCTCGTATGTTTCATCCTCGTACATTCATTCACCCCCAAAAAAGCGGCATATCACGGCGGCAATAGCCTCTTTTTCCGCTGCTGTGCCGCGCACATATCCATCAAAAAGACAAATTACAACCTGCAAGCCCAAGACAAAAACGGCAAATGTCAGCCCGACAAGCACCGAGCCAATGACGCGGCCTAAAAAGTCTTTTGAAAAATAAATCTTGAAAAATTCTTTTAAGCGGTTCACACGTCAACCTCCTTTTCCGCCGCAACGTCGCCGTAAATAGTCTTTATGACAAAATGCGCCGTTATGGATTTTTTGCCGGTTTCAAAGGTCCAGCCGCCCACCTCAAGCGTGCGATCATCTTGCATAAGCGCCTCGGTTATTCGCCGCTTGCACTCACTCATAACATAATCTTTTGGTTTGCCGATAAGGTCCTCAAGCTCCACGCCGTAGTTGTAAGAATAAATTTGAAATGCGTAACGTTCGACGTTAAGCGTTAAATACACGGCTTGCAAGTATGCGTCTATTTCGTCTGTGGTGCCTTTTGTGCGGCCGCGCGAAATATCGAGCTTGAAAGTATATCCCGGCTGTGTTTCGGCCTTGAAAGCAAGCACCTCGTCCGCGTTTTTGGCGGATTCGGGCAAATACGATAATTCAGCCATTACGCACCTCCCAATCTGTCAAGCACAATGAATTTTTGGCCGCCCTCGCACCGTAACAAAATAACCTTTTCGCCTGCTTTAAGTTCATTGTGCAGCGTCAATTTTCGCTTTCCGGTGATTTTGTGGTTGTGCGCGCTTTCGGTTTCGGTCGCCCATACGTCCGGCGTCAGCTCAACCTCGATTTCGTGCCGCGTCACATTCCGCGAAAGTATGAGTTGCGCGGCCGAAAGCGTCAATTTTTGTTCAACCTGGATTTCAAGCGGCACGGCCTTTATGACGGTGCCAAAAACCGCGTTGCACGGTTTCATTGCTTGCATCGCGTCCACGGCCGCCCGCTTTACTAACCGGATCATTTCATTCATATCAAGTGACAAAATCGTTACCTCGCAATTTCAATTCCATCAAGTGTTCATTGTCTTTGAAAGTGTGCTTTGCCTGTTCCACAAGCATAAAATTTGAAAGTTTTGTGTCGCCCAGGTCCAGCACCGCCACAATCATTGTGCCGCCGCGCACGCGAATATCGCCTAGCACCTTTTTTGCGCTTAACGTCCGCGTTCGTCGATTATAAAGCCCCAAAAGGGCATCGGCCATATTCTGCGCGTTTGCCGCGTCGTTGAGGGTTTCGTAGTATTGCAGCACGCCCCAGCGGTTTATATTTGATCCGTCTTGTGCAATATAAACTTTACGGGTTCCGGCGTCGCTGTCCTCGTGTACAAGTTTTATGCGGTTGTAGGTGTTGGACGAAATGCTTGTTTTATAATCAAAATCCCCAATAGTTTCATTGTCAAGCACAAGCCCCAGGCGCATATTTCCGACGTTCTGCAGCGTCAGCTTTCCGGCGGCGTCATACAAAACGTACATTTCGCCGGTCGCTTTTACGGTTTCGTCAAGCGCGTTTTGTATTATGTCGAATAGTTGCGCGTTTTCCTCGGTCCGGCTTGCAATTTTATATTTTGTGTCCTCAATGGCCCCCAAATTCAAGCCAAAATCACCGGCCAGCATTTTAACGACGTCGGCCGCGGTTTTGTTTGTATAAACGTAGGTGTCTTTATTTTTGAGATAATAAAGTTGATCGTGCGCAACAACCTTTATTTTTTCGGCGCTGCTGCCTTGTCTGGATTTCTCAAAAACAAAGCCATAAAAAATGGGCGTACCGTCAACAGAAAACCGGCACGCATCGCCCTCCTCGAAAACAAGTGCGTCGGTTTTGATAACCTCAAAGGAAAGTTTGCCCGGCTGGCCGCGTCGCTCCCACTCAACCGTTACACCGTCCACGATCGGCGGGTAATAGAGCTTGTCGCCGTGCTGGATGAAAAGTTCATATTCTATCATTTCGGGATTTTAAGCACCGTACCGATGGGAATGTTATTCGGGTTGCTTATAACGTCTTTGTTTGCGTTGACGATTTCGGTATATCTGGCGCCATCTCCTAAATATTTTTTTGCGATCGCCCACAACGTATCACCGGATTTTATGGTGTAGGTAGTAGCCGAGGGCGCGGTGTCGGAGGCGCGTTCGCTCTGCACCGTCGCTGTGGTTGTTGTCGTGCCTTGTTTTTGCAAGTATTTTGTAGCAACCCACGAATAAATTTCTTTTATAAGGGCCTCCTCGTCGCCTTTGTGGGTCGCAATTTGTGATACCGTGTACCATTTGCCGATAACATACGACGGCACTTTTGCGCCGCGCGTAGTCGCAAGCCCGCCGTAAACCGCGCCGGCCATAATCATAACTTTATCATTCGCGGCGATCTTGTCACTTGCGGCGGCGGAGGGTTTTCCGCCGGAGCCGCCGGCGGGGGCCGCGCTGGTTTTGGTGGTTTTCGCGGCCGGCGTTTTCGACACCGGAACCGTTTCAATTTTCACCGTTTTTGTGCCGTAGTCTTTATATTGCTTTAACTTAACCTCAACAGTTACGTCAAGCCCGTTTTCAGCGCTTTCCTGGATTTCGTATTCCTCGACACTCACCTTGAGGTTTGTATCAAAAAGCAATTTCCCGTCGGGCGTGGTGCGCGTCATAATAAATTGTGTCGGTTTCCGTTCGGTTTTCAGCTTTTCAAAAATTTCAAGGTAGTATGTGGGCGGGTTATCCGCGAACATAGGCAAACAAAACGCGGCGGTTATTTCTGTAAGCCCGGGACGTTTCAAAAAATTGATTTCGCCCTCGTTAAGCAGCGTAAGCGTCGAATTTTTGCCCTTTATTGATAATTTCAATTCGGCGGGGGTTTGCGGCATAAGCACGCCGTCTAAATAGCAATTATAAGCCATTAGTAAACCCCCTCCGCTGCTGTTTCAAGCGCGTTTGCAAATTCTTGTGTAAATCTGGCGGTCATTCCGTCAACGTCCATATCGCTTGAAATGTTGTTGTTGCTGGTAAAGTCTATTTTGATTTCGGCGGTTGTAAAGCGGTTTATCGCCTCTTGTTCTGCAATATCGCGTAAATACGCCAATTCCTCGTTGGTTTTATCGCCGCAATCTGCAATGTCGGATGTGTCGCTGGCAATGTCGCCCAGCGTGTTACCGTAGCCGATCGTGTCCTCAACACCGCCGCCAAAAAGCCCGCCAAACGTATCATTCATCCAACCTTTAATGTCGGAACCGACGGCGTAACCCTCGGCCATAGCCCCGGAATCCCACCCGTCCTGGAATACGTCAAACGTGCCGAAAGCCTTTCCCACGTCGTCATACTCAAACGTGTTCATTTTGTTTGCGTCCTCATACTCAAACGTGTTCATTGCCGCGCCCACGTCCTGGTACGCGAAAGTGTTAAAGCCCTCATCCCAGGCCTCGCCAATGTCCTTGTACGATTCGCGCTTGCTGTTAAGCTCGTCAATTTTATTTGCGGCGAAGTCAAGGCCGGAGGTGTCAATATGCACGCCCATCCAGCCGAGGCATTTATTCGCAAATTCCGCAACCTTTTTCACGCCCTGCATTATGACGTTTACCATCGCCCAAAAGCCTATTTGAATATCAAGCCAACCGTTCTTAAAGGCTGTTGCGATATTGCTTGCAACGGCGCATAATACATTCCAAATTCCCATCCCCACATTACCGAACCAGGCGCCGACGTTCTGAATTATCGCCCAAATTGCCTGGCCGAGGTTAGCAAACCACAAACCGATGTTTTTAATGCCGGCCCATATCGTCAAGCCCAGGTTTGCAAACCACAAGCCGACGTTCTTTATTACGGCCCAGGTCGCCAAACCGAGGTTTGCGATCCACAAACCAACATTCTTGAAAAGCGCACCCCACCAAAACAGCGTAGCCATCAAGTTTTCGGTGAACATTACGAAAACGACTATTAAAACAAGCAGCGCTGCAATTATCCAGGTTATAGGACACGCCCACAATGCCGTATTGAAAGCGCCTTGCGCCACGGTCGCTTGTGCTTGCGCGATAGTTTCAAGCTCCATTCCGGCCGCCGCTGCCGCCGCTGCCGCCGCCTCGGTTGTTAGCGCCGCGGTGTCAACACCCGCCGCCTCCGCCGCGCGTAACGTTGCTTTTGCGCTTGCGTATTCCGCAACGGTCTTTATGCCTTGTATTGCAGCCGCGGCCGCGAGGACGCCCTTATGCACCAGCAGCGCGGCGTTATACGCGCCGATTATGGTTACAATGCTGGCGACGATGGGCTTTATCAGCGTCCAATTATTCTTAAAGAACATATACACTTTTGACGCGGCTTGAAAAACTTTGTTTATAACGTTGATAACAAGGTTGATCGGCTTTGCAAGCCCCGTTATTATGCCTTTTATATTTTCCGTGTTGGACCCGATCGTTTCAAAAAGCATCATAACAGCGGGATAAACCGCCGCCGCAAGCTCCTCGCGCATATCGCCAAAAGCGTTTTTCATCTGCACAATTTTTCCTTGCGGCGTGTTTGCCATATTCTTTGCAAGGCCCGCCCAACTTTCGTTTATAACGTCGCTGATAACAAGGGCCTTTTCCATATCGGTACCGTTTTCAATGATTTTCTTTTGCGCGTCGGTGAATTGAAAGCCCTTTTTTGTCATAGCGTCAAAAGAGCCGGTCGTTATTTTTCCGAGGTTGGTTGCATAGTTCACCATTTCCTCGTAGCCCACCTCGGCGCCGCCACTCATACCGGCCGCGTAGTCGGTCAAGGTACCCATCATTACTTTGATCGCGTCCTCATCTTGCATATACGTTGCAAATTCGGCCGCGCCGCCTATAAGTGCCTCGTCGCCGTACATTGTGCCGCCCTGGAGTTCGGCCGCGTAGTCTTTCAGCCCGCCGAAAGCGGAACCGCCGCCCATATTTTTAAGCGTGGTTTTCAACTGATTTTCGGCGTTATTCTGTATATCAAAAAGCCCAAAACTTTCCTTAACCCAATTCACGCCTTTCATTCCGAGCCATACGCCCGCAATGCTCTTTATCTTTGATACAAGCCCGCTGGCCGCGCTGGCGCCCTCGGAGAGGCCGCGGTTAAGGTTGTTTTGGCCGTTATTTATCGTGTTATAGTGTGCCGCCATAGCGTCTAATTCACGGTTTGCAAGGTCAATTTCGTGCCGTGCAGCGGCAATATTCGCGTCGTCAAAAGTCTGTCCAGATGCTTGCTGCACCGCTTGAAAGCTATCAAGCGTTGTACTCATAGCCCGGTTTATGCGGCGTAAAGTCGCCGTCATTACGTCGTTAAGCCTTAACGCCGTGCTAACTCCAGGCATAAGCGCACCCTCCTTTCAAAAGAGAATAAGCGGGCTTTGCGGCCCGCTTATCTTTTGCGGCGGCGGCCCCGATGCGCGCCGCCGGTGTTCGGTTTTTTTGCTTTGATTTTTGCCGCCTCTTTCTTGTCGTTTTCAACCTTTATGTCGATCGCTGCTATAACAAAAGCGCGTTCGTAAGGATCAAGCGCAAGAAAACGCGCGGGCGGCCAATGGAATTTATGGAGAGCATAAAAGGCGTAGTTGGCCTCGCCGTCGCCCTCCTCAATTAGTTTTTTGCCTCGTCGATAAGCTCACCCTCGGACGTAAAGCCGTTAAGCTCTGTGATCGCAAGTATAAGGCTGTCAAATTCGCCCGGCGTCAACATTGCAGAAATAAGCTGCTCCGCGCTCATAACGCCGTAGCTGTCTTGCAGCTCCTTATTATTGAGATCGGGGAAAACAATGCAGCGCGTCGCCAATTTTGCCTGGTACGCGCCGCTGTCAAAGTCCTGCGTCACCTGGTTGCGCTTTCCCGTTATGGGAATATTGCGGATGCTTTCCTTGCGCAATTTCTGGTTTTCGCCGGCGGTGATACAAGTTATTTCCCATTCAACGGGCTTTCCGTCCTCGTCAGTAAAGCGTGTGGATGCCGCAAATTTGCGATTTTCGACTTTTCTTGCGTTTTGCGCCAAAAAGGCGGTTAAATTTTGTGCCATAAAATCCTCCTCAAAAAAATTACATATAAGCGGGGTTGGTGTACTTTTCGGGGCGCGTAAATCCGCCCGCAAAACCGCTTATTTCCTGTTCGATAAAGTCATCCTCGGAGCCGGCGAGGGAAAGCAGCACGTCACCGTCAAGCACGCAATTTGTAAAAACCTTTGTGCTGCGGCCGACGGCGGGCATATTCGGATCGTCGTTAGATACTTGTATATCAAACGACGGCATAAGGCCCGTGTTGATAAATTCCTCAACAATATCGTCGAATATTTCCGTGCATTTGTAGATCGTCATAGAAATAGGGATCGTGGCCGACGTCGCCTTTTTGCCGACAATCAGCGATCCCATACGCGACACGTCTTGCGTGGTAATGCTCACTTTCGCCTCAAAATTCTTGCACATAAGCATAGAATACCGCTGCCCCCGGACCGTGACAAAAACCTCGGCATATTTCGCAACGGGCGCGTCCTCGGCGGCCATAACATTTGCGGGATCAAAAGCCATAAATTACACCTCCATTACTGAATTACAACGGCCATATAAAGCTGTGCCATTGCATTGACGATATTTAAGCCGCGGATGGTAAGCAATACGGCCTTTTTCGTGTCGCCAAGCTCAACGGTTACGCTTTCGGGCTGGAATTTCTCAACCGCGCGCACCCTTTCAAGCTCTCTTATCAGCTTTACAATATCATTCCACAATGTAGCGCGGCCGCTTTCATCATTTGCGACAATGCCGATATAGCGCGTGTTGAAAAGCACGGCCACATCGTTTGCAACCTGGTCGCACACGCGCATTGTCTGGTTGCTCTGGAATATCGCGCCCTTTTCGTCGGTAAATGTGACAAGGCTGTTTATATCCTCAAGCACGCGCGTTTCGCCGTTGACGTTGTGGAACATAAACTTGCCGGCTTTAAGGGCCTTTTCAAGCTTGCTTTGCGTGTAGTCAACGTCGATGAACAATTCGCCGTCATACTTGTAATTTGTCAACGACTTATTCACCGCAACCCCGGCTTGCGCGCCGGTGATCCAATAAACAAGCGCGTTGCTTTCGACGGTGGGCGCCGCCGGGTTATTCGCGGCCTCGTTCCATACGCCGATAACGCCCTCATAATCGGCCGCGGCGTTCCACGCCACAAGCTGGAATTTGGAGCCTACCTCGTCACGCAAGCGCTTTGTAAACGCCGTATAAAGCCCCACAACAGATGCCTCCGCGGACGGACAACAAAGCGCATTGTAGGAATATGCCTCGATTTTCTCCAAAAATGCCTGGTGATCGCCGCCGGTGATTTCGGGGTTTGTACCGTTTTTAAGCGGTAAACCCGCCGTAGCCGTAAGCGTCGCCGCTTTGTCGAATATAACAAAATCGTTATCCTCAAGGCCCGCCGCGGTCGTGACGGTCTGCACGTCATAGAACGCGCCGCCGATGTAGGTTGTAACGTCAAAAGCGTTGTTGTCGTCAACGTTCGCCGCAACCGTCACCGTTATATCATTTCCACGGGTTCCGGAATAACGCGCCGTTGCAAAAGCCCTTTCGTCAGCCTCCGCAAGTTTCGCGCTTGCTTTGACGCCGCCGCGCCCCAGGCGATAACAAAAGACTTTAATCGCGTGCTTGAAAATCTCACGCAAAAAGAGCATTTCCGGCGCGTTGTAGTCATACCCGAAAATACTCTTGCTGTTTTTCTGAAAGTCGCCGGACGTAACCTCAAAAACCGCGTCCTCCGGCCCCCAATTCAGAACAAACGGCGCCGCCGCAATTCCGCGGTCGGAAAGCGTGGCGTTCGCCTTTGTTACGCTGGTAAAGTTGATATATGTACCCGGCAAAACTTTATTCTGAAAAAGCCAGGTGCCGCCTCCGTGTGCCATTATTTAACCGCCCCTTTCTCAAACTTTTTAATGATTTCATCCACCTCGGTCGAGGTGTACGTCTTTGTGTCCTCAAGCAGCACGGAAAGCATATCACGCCGCCCCGCGTACTTATCGGACGCCACAAGCTGCTTTTTGGTAAAACGCACGGCGGGTTTGCCCGTCGGTTCCGCGGCTTTAGCGTTTTTTGCTGTGTCGCTCATTCTGCAACCTCCTTTATTTCAAGCGTCCGCATTTCCGGCGCGTCTTTCGGCGCGAGGACGAAATGCGGATAATTGACAATGCAATGCAGCACGTCATCTGTTATGTTGGTATCAAAACCGCCGCACCGGAGCTTAACGCCGTTTGCGGTGGTTATACTTGCAAGCGCATAAGGCACGATTTGGGCGATTTGCAAGCACTCTGCACGCCCTCCCGCGTCGGTGGGGTAATAAATCACGTCAAGGGTTAAATCGCGTTTTGCGCGCGTTCCAAGCGCCTGTATGTGCGCGGGCGTGATCGGTAATACGTTAAAGTCACCGGCCGACAACCCTTGCTTGACAAGCTCGCCGTAAACGTGCGAATTAGGGAAAGCCTCGTGCAGCGCACGGGTTACGGCGTCGAATACGTCATTGTATGATATTTCAACCATTGCCGCTTAACACCTCTTTCAAGAACCGTTCAAGTTTCTTTTCCAGCACGCGCGGGGCGATTTGTTCAAGGTCCTTTTCGGATTCCGTCAAGAAATATTGCCCCTCGATAAAATCTTGCTTTAAGCGTTTACCGATCGCCGGCACAAAACGCCCCGGCTTTTGCCGATGCCCAAATTCAACGTAAGCCGCATACGCAACGGTGTTTTGCACAATAATTGTGTAAACGTCGCCGTTTTTTTCTATCGGTAAGGACCGGGCAAAGGTCGAGGCGTTTTGTTCAACGCCGGCCGTCCAGCCGCGCCGCAAGGTTCCACCGAGTTTCGGGGAGCCGGTGCGCCGCGTGTAAGTATCGCCTTTTCTGTGGTTTTTGCTGTTGCGCTTTGCTGTGATTTCCTCCTCGATATACTCATAATCGCCAACCGGCGTGCGCGGAATAACAAGCGCCAAAAGCCGCGCCGCAAGCTCTTTCGACGCGGACCGGCAAAAAGCATCCAATCCGCCGTTTTCAAGCTGCTTTAAGCGCTCTTGCAGCTTTTTCAATTCCTCAAAGTCAGCAGCGCCCCAGCGTTGAGCCATTACGCCCACCCCCCGAAAATTTCAAGGGGTATTTCCTGGTGCTGTGAATACACGGCGGGCGTGCCACTCATTTCATATTCGCCGCAAACACCGTTTTGCGTTACGGTGATTTTGGAGCCGGGCGGGATTTTAAGCCCCGCGTCGGTTATCAGCGTGACGGCTTGCACTACGCGCGCCGCGCCGTCCGCGGGGTTTGTAGTCTGCACTTTGTCGTAGCTGATCCGGCACGCCACATCATCAAGCAACGGCCTTTCGATCGTGCTTGTGCGCCCCGTCGTTTCGTCGGTGACGCTTTCGCGCACCGTAACGGTGCATTTGCCGGTCCATAAGGATTTGATCGCTTGTTCGTAACTCACCACGCAAACCTCCTAAATGCAGCAAGAATTTTTTCCGGCGGGTTCACCAGCTTTGCAATAAGGGCGTCGAGGCGTGCGCTGTCAGCGCCCGCGCCGGTTTCGTATTCAACCTTTACGTCGCCCTCGCTTATAGCCTTTATTTTTTCGCCGGCTCCGGCGTCGGCCGTATCAAAGCCGCGGGCCGCGCGTATATCACGCAAAAACAGCCCCGCCGCAACGTCAATATGCGTATTATGCAGCGCGTAGGGGATGTCCGCGCGGTTCAATTCGGCTTTCAGCCGCTGCAATGCGCTTTCAATCGCGTATTCCACCGCGGCGCGCTGGTCCTCGGTCACGGCGTAACCCAGCATCGCCAGGCGGCCCGCAACGTCCTCGAAAACAACCATTTCAACACCCCCGCGCGCGTATTAGCCTCTTGAAAAAATTCTCACTATTGCAATAGCCTTGTGGTTGATATAGGACCTTTGGGCCGCGTCAGCCTCGCCGGTGTGCGCAATGGTCCAATTCGCGCCGTCCGCAAGCTCCTCGTCCGTGGGGGAGTTGGTGGCCTGGTTTGCCTTTTCGTAAGAGATACCAAAAGGCGCAAAGCACTTGCGCTGGCGAATATAAAGCGTGTCCTCGCCGCCGTTTTTAGCGGGGTTGCGGTTCATCTCATACGGAACCTTTGCGCCGATGTCCTCGTAAGCAATTACGCCCTTTCCAAGCGCGTATGTGGTGTAGCGCACGCCCTCAACAACATAGTCGTTAGCAGCGACGCCCGCGGGGTAGAACGCGGCCTTTTTAACGTTTGTAAGCGTAACCTCGCCGTCATTCGCGCCGGATGCAACCACCTTGAGGGCGCCGGGCGTGTCAACCGTTGCGGTGTAATAGCCCTCGTCAACGGGCATTTCGTCCTCGATTATCATAAGTTTACCATTCCAGGTGCCGAGGTCGAGGCTGCGCGTGATACCGTCCTTGTCGGTGTACTTGAGGCGCTCAATCAGATTGAGGTTTTCAAGGTTGGTCGCAACGTCGGAATGTACGAAAACAAGCGAAAAGGCCTTTTTGTTCGCGCCGCACGCCTTATTCGTGGCGGTGTTAAGCGTCGAGGCCTCCATATTGCCGTTTACAACGGTCGTGTGCTTGTTTACAAATTCCTCGTTCTTTTCGCCGGTCATTGCGAAAATGCCGTTAAGCACCGCGAGGATGGTTTTCTGGTCCAAACCGTCCTTATATTCCGCGATCTGCTTTGCGACGTTATCCATAAAGTCAACGCCGCCGGTGATGTCGTAGGAAAAATCTTTCTCCACCCACGCTTTAGCGCGGCCGGTTACTACAACGCCGCGTTCAAACGTTTTGGTGCTTGTAGCGTCGATGTCGGTCTGGCCGTCGTAGTTCACCGCGTCGCCGTCGATCAGCCCACGCATTGCGAGGCGCGCATAGCCGGTGCCGTCCTGGGAGCTGAAAATGGCCTTAATGTCCGGATCGCCAGCCAGCGCGGCCGACTTTTTCAGCTCATTCATCTTGAGGTTAGGCACGCGGCCGACAAGATACTTGAAAGCCTCCGGGTTAAACGATTTGCTATCAAATTTTGTGTTAGGCATAAATTAAATACCGTCCTTTCTCACGTTAATTGCGCGTTGGGGTTTGCCGCCATATACGCGCATATTTCGTCGTAGCTCATATCTTTCGGCTCTTTCGCGGCGGGCGGCGGTGTTTTGCCGCCGGGGTTTCCGGGAGCCATACCGGTAATGTTCGGGGGCGCGTTTTCCTTTTCCTTGAAAAGAAAAGCCGTGTCCGCGTTCTTTGCGAGGGTTTCGATTTCGGCCGCAAGTCCTTTTACGGTTCCGTCGGCCGCAACTTTCGCGTCTGCGAGAAAATCAGCCAAAAGCGCCTTAACAGCTTTATTATTTTTTGCCCCCGCTGTTGTGAGGGCTGTGTCAACAATCGTGTCAAGCTGCATTTGTGCAAGCTGGGCCTCGTATTCCGCTTTTGCCGCGGCGTTCTGTTTCTGCAAGTCCTCAATCTGCTTTTTAAGCGCGTCAGCGTCACCACCGGCGGTTTTAAGTGCCTCAATCTGTTTGTCGCGCTCTTTCAAGTCGTCCTCTGCCTTTTTCTTTGCCGTGTTCACCTGGTTAAAGTCGGATTTAGCGACGAAATTTTTTCCGATTTCGGTTGAAATTTTCGCGTCGATGTCGTCCGTGTACTTATCGCCAAGTATGGATTTAAGCCATTCCAACATAAAAATAACCTCCTAAAAATTGCTTTCCTTTTTGTCCGGCAAGTCCCGGTATTGCAAGCGCGCCGCTTATATTCCGCCGCGCGCGGGCGGTAGTGGTATGAAAAACGCACACGCGCTTTATTTGCGCGTGTGCGTTAAGCACCTTGTTTAATTCCAATGCGTGTTATGGTCGGGCCACAATTCCAAAATATCATAGAAATTCGGAATGTCGGCATAAGATTTCCCGCCGCGCATTTCGGTTAGCACTTTAATTTTTTCGTCAAGCATTTTGTCGCTTTCAAAATCAAAGAACCGGAGAAATTCGGGAGGAAAATCTGTTGCGGGATCAGAAATTAAACCGCTGATTTCACCCAACTTTTTTATGTTCTCAATTTCCTTATCGGTCATTTCGCACCGCCTTTCTTTGCAAGTTCATCAATCATATCATCCAGGGCTTTCACAAGGTCGGGTTTATCCGCGCGCAACATTTCCACAAGGTCCGGCCGCGTCACGCTCAAAGCGGCGTAATTCGCCGCGGTTTCGTGCATACGCGATTCAAAATCAGCATAGTATTTTGAACCGTGGCCGAATTTTACAACGCCGTGATCCTGCGCCCACCCGCCGGAAAGCGCGTCGTAAATATCTTGTAGATTATTCACGCCGCCGCCCATAAGCCGGCGTTCCTCCGCGTCTATCAAAGCCGCATATTCTTTATTTATCCGGTTGTATTCCTTTTTGTAGTCCGAATAAGTACCCTGGTATGTCCTTTTAAGCATTGCCTCGTTTAGCGTGGAAATTTTATCGTGCCATTCGGTGCTTAACGCGGCGCGCGCTTTTTCACACGCCGCGTTATATTCGTCAAGCAGCTTTTTCATTTCCTCGCCAATATCGCGTTTACCGGCGCCCGCCGGAAAAGCATCGCGCAAGGGCTTAAATTCGCTTGAAAACCAACCGCCGGTTCCGGTTTTGTCCGTGCGGTTAAGACAATCAATAAAGTGCATATCCTCGTGTAGTGCGGTATTGAGGCGCCCGATGTCATATTCATCACCCAACAGCCGCGGCGTGTCAACTTTGATTTTCGCAATGGATTTGCCCCCGTTGGCGGTGCGGCGATAATACGTTGTAACCGCGCTATCTCCGGTGTGTTCTATTTTCAGTTCGATGCCGTCCGCCGCAAGGTCCTCATATTTTGCCATATTTTTATAAATGCCAATAACGCGCTGATCGGCGTTTTCGCACCCGTTTATAGCGTCAACGAGGGCTTGCGTCTGTTTCTTTTCCGCGCCCTTATTAAACGCCGGCGGAAAATCACCAGCCTCAAGTTTTATGCGCTCTTGCGGTGCCGCGGGTTCATTTTGCGGCGGTTCGGGCGGGGCCGTATCTTTTATTATACTACCATCCGCCGGAATTTGCAAGGGCGGGTTTACCGGAGCCGGCGGCGCGCCGTGATTTATATACTTTTCGCGCCACTCGTCGTATGTGGTATTTGCGGGCAAAAGTTCACCGCGGCCGGTGTCCGGGTTGCGGCTCCACCGTTTACCCACATCGGCCATATCCGCAAAATACGGCGCGGTGCAGCAGCGGCACCACGGATGAAAAGGCGGCGCGGTCGCCCCCGCCTGGAATTGCGCCATCGGGAAAACTTTTCCGTTCATTTCGCCGCATATCTCACACGTCTTTTTATCAAACGTGCCGACAACTTGATATTCCTCAACGTCAAGGTCGTTAAAGCAATCACGCTGGGCGGCCGTCGCAAAATACGCGCTTTCGGTCATAACCACCCGCGCCGCGTTGCGCGCTGATACTCCGAATTGTTGCGTTATGACGTCTATTGCACGATCGGGCGACGCGCCCGTTGCGATCATCCGCGTTAATTCCTGGTTGACGGTCTGCACCAACTTTTTCTTATCGGTCCAGCAGCGCGCCGTAAATGTGCGGTTGTCTACCGTCCAGGGGCGCGAAAGCACCTTTTGTATTTCGCGGTCATTCAGCGCTTGCATACTCCAACCCACACCGAGGCCGCGCTGCACCTCAAAAGCGGTGTGGTAATAACTATTTTTATAAATTTCCGCCGCCGCGTCGGTCGTGGTCGTGATCCGCGCGCCGGTCAGCGCCTCGGCTTGCTGCTGCAACTGAATTTTCAGCGCCTCAAGGCGGGAAATGTGGACGCGGGCCGAGGCGTTTTCAAGCTCACGCACCCACGCGCCGTTTAACGAATTTTCCTTTGCCTTTGCGATGTATTCCTGCACGGTCCACTTAAATTCTTTAAGTTCGCCGGTGGTAAGCAGCTTTTGTGCCGCCGCATAGCTGATTTGGTTGTTATTCGCAAAACGCTGATACCAAGCCCGCATTTGCTTGTCAATATCCTTTATAGCGCCCTTGAATTGCTTTTCAAGGTTCCGCGAATAAGCAAGCGACTTGTTTTGTAAGGCGTTTTGCATTATCCGGTTGCGCTCCGCCCAATATTCGGCGTTAGTCTTTGCCATACGTCACCGCCAATCTAAACGGCGCCGTCCGCCTTTTGGGAAATGCCGCCCGCGGCGTTTTCAGCGTCGGGCGGATTTTCAAAAGCATCGCGGTAAGCGTCCGCCTCGGCCGCCGCTTTTTGTGCCTCGTCGTCTATGCGGCGCAATTCCTCCTCCGGGTCGTCAACCCACGGATGCTGGCGCACGATCGTTTCTTTGCTTATTATGCCTTGCGACTTTCCGCAATTATCAATAGCCTCGGATTCATTCACCAGAATATCACGGTTAAATATAGCCGTAACCTCGACGCCCTCAAAATTGCCCGCGCCGCTATTCGACAAATAGGCGTTGACGAAAAATAAAAGGTCCTCGAAAGCCGCTTGAAATTCGGTTTCCATTGTGTTTGCGTCAAGGTCTATGTCAGAGTACATAGAACGGATGTTCAATTCGTTAGGGGTTCCGGAAAGCCTTTCGTCTTTCGCGTCAAAGCCGCGCGCGTTTTCAATTATCGCCTTTTTCAGCGCGTCAAGCACAAGTTGATAATTCGCGGCGTTCACCTCGATTTTGAGAGTATCAACGCCGCCGTTGGAGCCGTCAAAGTCGCGTATCTTTATAGCGCCGTAGGTCGCAATATTGCGCCGAAATTCGCCCAGGTTCTCCCCGTCATAATTCTTTATGACAAGAATTGTGCTGTGTACGTCCTCATTCATATTGTTGACAAAATCGGACAAAAGCAAATTGAGGGCGTCCTGGAGGCACTTAACGCGGGAAAGCAATGTGCGTTCGCGATGGTTCGACTTAAAGCACACAAGCGGTATGCGCTGCCAATTCAGCGGCACGGGCTTTCCGTCCTTATCAACGGTGGCGGCATACGGTCCGGAGGTGGCGTCGTTATCAAAAACGAGGTGGCCGTTTTGCCAGATGTAACGCTGCACGCCGTTTGCGTCGAATATCTCAACCTTGTTTACAATGCGTTCTTTGCCGTTTTCGTCATACTCATACACGGGGAAATAATGCACCGCCGCGTCAAGGTCGGTGTGCGCGGTATCAGCCCAGAACGGCAAAACCTCCTCGGCCGCAAGCACGCTGAAAGAAAATTCCCCGTTGCTGTTGTAGTAGGGGAAAACCCACGATTTGCCGCCAATAAGGGCTTTTTCCGCAACAATTTTAAGCGTGCGTTGTACGCGCTTGTTAAACACGCGCGAAAGCGCCTCACCATACGCGGTGTTGTCGGTGTCGAACGTCACCGGGCGCCCCAAAAGATAATTTGCCTTTTGGTCGATCATTTTTGCGTATTGATTATCAACAATGCGGTTATTCGGCAAATATTTTATTTCCTGCAATTCGCCGTTTTCGCCCACCGCTTGACGCTTGCGGCGCAAAATTTCTTGATCGCCGTCATAGTAGGCCTCGGCCATAATCTGCTTTTTGCGTTCATCGCTTGCAAGCCAACGCGCAATTTCCTTTTCAATAAATTCAAGGTCCGAAAGCCCCGGTTTAATATTCGCGGCCATTTTCCGGCGCACGTCCTCGGTATCGACGCCCGGAAATAAATTCAATTCGATCACTTGTGCGCCTCCTCACACGTTTATTTTGGTTTGGACGGCTGGATTTGAACCAGCGTTCACGGGGTCAAAGCCCGTTGTCTTTACCACTCGACGACGCCCAAATATAATGCGGCGGCCGACGTAAGCAGCCGCAACCATTCATTCAAAGCTGAAATGCGCCGGTTTCATAAAGTCCTCAAGCGCGTAACGCATAGCGTCCATAAGGTGGTTAAAATCGTCAATGGGCTTGTTTATCTTTTGCCCGGTCTTGCTGTCCGTGTCCCAGGTGTAATTTGATATTTCGGTTATGAAATTCACGCACCGGGGATGAATAAATATTTTGTAGTCTTGTATAAAATCAATGCCGTTGTTTATGCTGTCTTTTCCCTTGCGCGCCGCCTCAATGCGGGAAAGCCCCAGGGAATACAAACGCGCGGTGCTTTTCGGCTCCGCGCTGTCAGCTCTTATTTTTTCTTTCGCATAGCCCGCCTTGATTATCGCCTCCGCAATGCGCTCGTTGCTCATTCCGCGTTCGTAGATTTCATCAAAAACCCATATCGTGCGCGCGCTGGTGTCAATAAGCAGCGCCACAAAGGCCGTGGGGTCGTTCGTATAGCCGTAGTCAAGCCCGAAAGCCGAACGCACGCTTTTTAATGCTCTTATTTCGTCAAGGCTGAACGGCTTTTCCTCGAAATTCTCATAAACCAAACCGTCCACAATGCCCCATTCACCGAGGCCCGCCACACGATAACGCCGCGGGTTGCGTTCGCGCATATCCTCAAAAACGCGCCGGTCCGCGTCGTCTAACCACTCATTGCAAGTGTAATTTGTGGTGATCGCCAGCGTTTCCGCGTCCGGCGCGTCGAAAAAGCGCTTTTTCATCCAATGGTGTTCATTCCAGGGGTTGAACGTAAGCGTTATTTGCTTAAATAAGCCCGGCGGACACTCACCGCGGACGGATTCGTTAAGCATATCAAAATCAGCCTCGCGGCTGATTTCGTAAGCCTCCTCGATCCACACCCAGCATAAAACGCCCACCTCGACGGTTATTGACGTGACTTTAAGCGGGTCGTCAAGGCCGCGGAAAAGGATTTTTTGCCCTGTCGGTCTATACGTCATTTCAAGGGGGCTTTCCTTTATATCCCACCACGCCTCGACGCCGAGGCGGTGGATCGCCCATTTGAGCTGCGCAAAGCAACTGTCTTTAAGCGTCCGAAAAACCTTGCGCACAACCAGCGTATTTGCCGCGGGGTATTGCATAGTGCGGCAAATGATATTTAACGCCGTCGTGGCGCTTTTCTTGCTGGCGCGGCTCCCCTTGCAGACACGAAAACGCTTTGTGCAGCGCCAGAACGTGCCGTAACCTTTGCCGACAACATCCGGCAAATACAAGCGCTTTTCGTTAGTCGTCAAGGTTTTCACCACCGGAAATAACAACCGGAACCGCACCGACAACATCAACGCTATCTTTGAAAAGTCCATAGCGTTTGCCGATCAGCTCCGCCGCCTTTAAGCGCTCTTTTTCGTCGGGGGCCTTTGTAACGCGGCGCGCCGTAGACACGCCATCACCCTCGCCCTCGACAACCACAACCTCGGCGCTGCTTTCGCCGCGCATTACCGAGGTCAAGTATTCCATAACCTCTTTGCTGCCGGCAATGCGCTTGCTGCTGATTTCCTCAAGCCGCGCGTCAATGTAGGTCTTAACGTCAAGTTTTGACAAGTTTTGTTCACCAATCTGCCTGGCGGTTTTCGGGGAATATCCCGCACGAATAGCCGCTTGCGTGGCGTTACAATCAATCAAATATTCGTCTGCAAACCGTCTTTGCTTTGCTGTCACGGTAATAACCCCTTTCCCAAAAAATAAGCGCGGCCCGTAACCGCCGTACAAGCCGCGCTCTTTGTGGAGGATATATGCTCTTTTGGCGTATTATCCACACTACCATTATAGCACATACTCCTATGAATTGCAAGTGCAATTTATATGCAATCTTTATGCAATTTGTATGCAATTTATATGCAATTACAGAATTTCCCACGTTGCCTCAAGAATTGTAATGCCCTTGTCGTGGTTATAAAACACCGTGCGCATACTCCGGTCAACCGTGCGTGCGATCTTTGCGAAAGAATAACCGTTCAAGTATCGCAATTCAATCACGTTGCGGACGCTTTCATCTGTGATCCTGGCGATGCTGCCACGAATAACAATCTGCATTTCAAGCAATTTGTTTATAAGCTCGTTGGCCTCATTCTCCATATCGACGATTTTTGCGGTAATTTCGCCCACCTTGTCATACGGCTGGGGGCTATGCGCGGCGGAACCGCCGCTGCTGGTCCTCGTCAGAAATTCGCGTAAACGTTCGGTTTGCTCAATTTTCGCGTCAAGCTGCCGGTCTAATGCTCTGTATTGCTCCAAATATTCCCTTGCTGCCATCTTATTTGCCCTCCTTGATTTTCTTAATACGCGCTTTCAGCACGTTCATTACGGTTTCGTGTGTGCTTTGTCTTTCCTGGATCGCGGCCATAACGTCCTCGTCAACGCAACCTTGCACAATGAGGAAATGGTTGTATATTTTATCATACGGGGAACCCTGGCGCCACAAGCGGCATTTTCCCTGGTCGTTAAGCTCAAAGCTCCAATTCGGGGTAAACCAGATAATATGCCGCCCGCCCGCTTGTAAATTCAAGCCGTATGCACAACTTGACGGATGCACAAGCAAAATATCAATTTCGCCGTTATTCCAGGCGTCCTCGTCCTTTGTGTCGGAATACACCCGCACGCGCTTTTTCTTAAATTCGGGGCGTTGCAGCGCCGCCCAAATACGATCTTTGTCGTGCTGAAAGCCGTAAAAGGTTATGCAAGGTTCGCCGTCTATGCGCTCCAAAAGCTCCAAATAGGCATCAATCTTGCAATCGTGAATGTGTACAACGTTTTTGTCGGCGTCATAACACGCGCCCGAACAAAATTGCAGCAGCTTATTTGTCAGCACCCCGGCGGTCATTGCCGTTAAGGTTCCCTCGTCCAGGGATAACAACAAATCACGTTCAAACCGGTTATATTCCCGCTGCACCGTTTCGTCAAGCACAACGGGGATTTCGTGATCTATGCAATCCGGCAATTCCAGGTAGTCCTCGGCTTTCATTGCAATACAAATGTCGCTTATCGCCGCCAAAACGTCCTTTTCCGCGTCCTCTTTCGGCTTGTAACTCCATATCTGCGTAGCGTTGCGCTTGTCGGGGTCGAAATACATTGCGCGGTATTGCGTCAAGGTCTTTCCGAGCCGCTGCCCACCGTCCAATAAAAACACTTGCGCCCAAAGGTCCTCAAGCCCGCGCGAGGACGGCGTGCCGGTTAAAAGCACAATTTTCTTGCAAAACCGCCGCACCATTTTCATCGCCTTAAAACGCTTGCTTTGTGAGTTCTTAAAGCTGGTGGATTCGTCAAGCACCACCATATCAAACGGCCACGCTTGCTTATAATAATCTACCAACCACGGAATATTTTCACGGTTGATAATATACACGTCCGCGGGGGTATTCAGCGCTTTTATTCGCTGTGTCTGTGTGCCTAAAACCTTTGAAATGCGCAAGTGCTTTAAGTGATCCCATTTCGCGGCCTCTTTGCTCCACGTTCCATCCGCAACTTTTTTCGGGGCCACGACAAGCGCCTTGCATATCCGGAACCGGTGCCGCTTTAATTCGTTTATCGCGGTTAAGGTTATCGAGGTTTTCCCCAAACCCGGCCGCAAGAATAAGCCCACCGCGTCATCGTCAACAACACGGTCGATGCAATGCTGCTGGTAGTTGTGGGGTTTATATTCCACCCGTCAGCACCCCCTCAATAAAGCTGTCAACTTTGCTTTTGGTGTCGATCGTCAGCACCACGCACCCCATATTCCGCATTTCGTCGTGTACAAACCTTTGCAGCGGCCGCGGCGTTTCGCCGGGGCGTTTAAGTTCGACAAAGTACACCCGCCCACTCGGAGGCACTATAACGATCCGGTCCTGCACCCCATTATTTCCGGGGCTTGTAAACTTGTAGGCTTTGCCGTGCAATCGTTCTTTCACCTGGCGGCAAAAGTAAGCCTCAACGTTTTTTTCAAGCATAAAAACCTCCAAAAATATATTATAATAAAGTTCGCGCACGCGCACGCGCGCGGCATACGCCACGCATTAGGCGATTAGGCGGTATTTTTCCGCCTAATTGTCTAATACGTTATGCTCAATAGGAAAAATTGTTGAATTGTTGAGATAATAAAACAAATGTTTTTATAATGCGGTTTATAGTTCAACAAACCATTCAACAAACCGTTCAACAATTACAAAATCGTTAAAAATTGTTGAGAATACGCCCTCAACAATTCCGGAATTGTTGAATTTATTTGTTGAGGTTGTTTTTTATAAATCCACGTTGCGGGCCATACGGTCCAAAACCTAAAACATTAGGGTATTTGCGCCATTCGGGTAATGCTGAAATAATCGCGTTCAATTCGCGTGTGTCAGCGTTTCGCATTTCTTTTATCTGCCCACCGAAAGCCTCAACCCAGATTTCCACGGCACAAACACGATCACGGTCTACCAGGTTATAACCCTCTTGCACATTCCCGCCCCAAAAAAGGCGGCGTTTGTCAAGCGGCCATTTCGCCCAATCGTCCGGCACTTTCCTTTCGAGAAATTCCCGAACGATTCCCTCGCGTCCGGAGGTTTCGCGGTGTTCTTCCTGCTTTTCCAGCGCGTCAGCCTCAACCGCCCCCGTCAAGAATAAAGGTTCGCCCGCTTGCCAGCGCATAACGGCCTCGGCCCATATCTGGTTTATTTCGCCGTCAAGATCGCGCCACACGTTCTTTGTCGGCGGCTGTTCGCCGGTGTCTACCGGCCAAAAGCGGCGGTTTCCGGTCGTATCTTGCAGATATTCGGCTGTGTTAGTCGTGCCGAAAAATACGCACGAACGCGGGCGCTCCTCGACGTTGCGCCCATAAGCAGCGCGGAACCGGTCAAAACGCAAGCTTAAAAATTGCTTAATTCGCGCAACGTCCGTGCGCCGGAACGCGTCAAGCTCTGAAATCTCAACGATCCAAACACCTTGCAGCAGCTCCGATGCCTCTTTGCCCTCAAAGGTCCTTATGCTGTCATTAAACCAGCCGTGCGACATTTTATCAAGCAATGTACTTTTGCCGATCCCTTGCGCGCCGGCCAGAATAAGCATATTGTCAAACTTGCACCCCGGCGTCATTGCCCGCGCAACGGCGGCCGTGAAAGCCTTGCGCGTTACGGCGCGGTTGTATGCCGTATCTTTCGCGCCGAGGTAGTCAATAAAAAGCGTATCGAGTCGCGGCACGCCATCCCACGCGCCTTTAAGGCTTTCAAGCATATCTTGTATTTCGTTAAAGCTGTGCGCGTTGGCGTGCAGCGAAAGTGCGGCGTCAACCTTTCCATTGCTGTTTATGCGGTAAACTTTTTCAAGATACCAATAAAGGCCGCTTATGTCGTTATCGCTCCACAAGCGCCGGCGCCCCTGGTTATCCCACGGCAAAACGCCTAAAACCTCGCCGCGCCCCGCAAAGCGATTCAGCGCGAATTTATCTTTAAGCAACGGATCGTGTTCAAGGATAATGCGCACGTTGTCGATCGTGGCCTTTATTGCGCCCGTCTGCTCATTCTTTGTGAGTAAAGCAAGCCAATTTTCCGGAGCCTCGGCGCCCGTGGCGTTCACGCCGTCAAAATCCTTTATCGCGGATTCGTAGCGTTCGCGGCTCAAAAGGTCCGACACCTCTTGCAGCCCGCAAGCGTATTCGCACATTGCCGCGAAAGAGGGGAGGCGGTTCGCGGGCGTGTTCGGCTGTGCGTCGTCGTCCTTATCCGCGAATTTGTGCAGCCGCACAAGGTCGAAAGCGTTCACAAGCCGGTTGCTGCACGGGTCCGTTGCGTGGTGGGAATACAAGAATTTTCCCTCGTCGTAAAGCACCGCGCCGCCGGTGGTGGAACCGCCCAGGTATGTAAAGCGCCCCGGCATATTATCAACGGCCTCGTAAATCCCCGGCAAAAGTTCATCCATCGCGCGGTGAATATCATACACGCGGCAAAAAGCGCCCACCACGCCGTTTTTGGCGAGGGGATCGCCCTGTTTAACTGCAAGCCGCGTCATTGCCGCCTGGCCCGGAATAGCCGGCCACAACGTCACATTGTGCCAATCTGCATAAGTAGCAAGCACGCCGTCGGCGCTTAAAAGCGGCTTATCCTCGGCCATATATGCGTATTGACTATCAGAACAACACGAGGGCCAATACATAAGGCGTGACGCCTCAAAGGTCGTGGGGTCAGCCAATTCAAGCCCGATATATTCAGCCATTCGGCGCGCGATCGGTTCGTATTCGTCAGCCGTAACGGTCCGGTCAAGGGGAATAAGCACGCGGAGCCGCGGCGCGGCGGGCTGGTGCTTGCGCGTGCTATATACGCAATAACCACACCCCAGGGCGCCGACGCGCTTTAATACGTCCTCGGTTCCGCCCGCGGGGATATTGTCGAGGTCAAGCGTCACAATATCGCGGCCGGAAATATTGCCGGCTTTGCGACGCGGCGCGCTTAAAGAGCCGCCGACAAACCCGCCGATGTCCTTGAGGTCGTCCTGCTGGGATTTCTTATATTGCATATATTCCGCCAGGGTTTCCGAGCCGCGCGCGGGGGTTTTAAGTTTTTCCCACAAGTCAGAAATAAGCAGCGTTTGTGCTAACCACATTGTAGCGCGGCGGCTTGCGCCGGTCGATATAGTAATTAAACGGTCGTATTGCATAACGCCCCCCCCTCTACTTGAATACGCGCCCGCTGGCGCGGTCTTTAAGCTCAATGCGGTTGATAACGTCAAAGCCGGCGTTGTTCGCAATGTATTTCAACACCTTAACCAAAAAGCCGACGCGGCCCTCAAGCAGATTTTCATCTTTAATCGCGCCGTATGCGGTGGGGTCGGGATAACCCTCACCGTTGTTGAAAAGGTTGTTTTTGTCGCCTATCATTATTTTCCTCCACGTTCCAGACGGTCTATAAAATCATCGATGTTGCGCTGCTTTCCGTTTTCGTCGGTCATTATGATTTCGCAACCGTCGTCAATAATTTTTCGGTGATCTATGCCCGACGCCCGTAACTCGCGGATCGTCTGCACAATCGCCGCGTCAATATTCGTTAATTCCTGGTGCTTGCGGTTATACGGATCGGTCGCGGTTGCGCGTGTGTTAAATTCGGCTTGCGCCGCGGTCAGGGCGTCAGCAAAACGTTTTAAGCGTTTCGGACCGAACCCAAATTCACGGGATAACGCCAAAAGCGCCGTAAGCTCCCACAAGCGGCGCACAACGCCGAGGGTTTCCTCTCGCTTTGTTTCCGCAAGGCTTTTAATCTGATTTTTATAATTTGATTTCAAAATATCACCGTCCATTCATAACACATCAGATTTCAACCGGAACCGCCCCGATTTCAAGACTTTTTCGCAAGGTAGGGAAATTATACCCCAAAGGGTAAAAGCCCCTTAAAACGCAAATTTCGCGGTTTACGATCCAGGCTCCGGAAAATGGTACTTTGTAACCGCAATCGGAAATTCCTCGATTTCCGACGCCCACAAGCACGAACCCGCGCCGTTTATGCTTTCCCATATCAGCGGAAAGCCGCCAATCCCGTCAAATAAACTCGCCATCGTATAATCACCATTGCAACAAAGTGAAAGCCGCTGCAATACATAAATCCACGACGGGAGGGCGATGCTGTTTCCTAATGCCTTATAACGCGCCGCGTCCGCGCTTTCCTTGTGCAGCTTTCCTTTTGTGTCCGTCCACGCTCCGATGTCCGTCCAACCGTCCGGAAAACCCTGGAGCCGTTCACATTCAAGCGGCGTCAGCCGCCGCACGATATATGTTGCGCCCTCGTCCGGCTCGTCCGTGGCGCCCACAACACAATTAAAGTTTTCTTTATCGGGCATACGCTGTCCTCCTCCCGCGTTGTTTGCCGTCAGCGTGCCGGTTATCTGGCCGCCGTCGTAGTTCTCATATACTACCAAATTTTCAGAACCCCCCCCCGTAGTCGCCGCCGCTTGCTTTGAGAGTTCCGCAGCCCTCACGAAAGCCCGCGAATTGATAATTTTCATAAACGTTCATTCAGTAAAGCCCCCGCCATTCGTTAAGGTCCTCGCCCGCGTAGGCGGCCATTTCTTCCAGGTCGTCAAGCGTTATTTGCGAGGGATCGTCCTCCAACCACCAACGCAAAACGTCCTCGCCGGTTTTCCAATGCTGCTTATACGTCCGGTCCTTTGCCACATTGTGTTCAAGCATACGGTCAAAGGCTTTAACGTAAAGCTGCCGATATTTCGGGTATAAAGCAAATTCGTGTTTTCGGTATCTGGGGCGCGCCATCGGACAACCAATGCACCCGACGCGCTTAAATCCACATTGATACAAGGGGTTTGCCTCGCACCCATAATGCCTTAAAAATTCCCACACGTCTTGATCCGTCCAATCAATAATGGGGTTTATCATTGTCATTGTAGTTCGGTAGCACCTTTCAACCAAACGGCGCCCGGCGGCGTCGTCAAAGTTCAAGGCGAGGCCGCCTTTGTCGGTCACGCGATAAATTGCGCCGTTTTCGTCAGCCAACTTTTGTGTTGTTTTCGGCTTTCCGATAATCTTTATATCCGCCGCGTTTTTCGCGCGCTCCACACTTTCAGCAGCACGCACGCCGGTTATTTTCAACCGCCCCGCGCCGCCGCGTTCTTTCAAGTGTTCACAACAGTAGCGCACAAGGCGCGTCGGCGGCATACCCTTTTTTACGATAAGCTGCCACATTGAGAGGGGGGGGATTTCTATGTTTTCCCGGCCTATTGTTTTTTGGACGTAGCGCACGGATTCCGGGGCGTCAACAGTTGTTAAGCTGTGTTTACATTCGTGCTTAACCCCCGCAAGCTGGGCCAAAATCCGTATTGCGTCGCTGTCTTTGCCGCCGGAATAGCATAAATAATAGCCCCGATCGTCGTCTTTCGGCTCAAAATCCCGCAAATATAAAATTGCGAGGCGTTCTTTTTCGGTATTCATTCGGTGTTATTTTTCCTTTCCATTATTAGTGGCACGTTGCCCCCCCGGTCCCCATTTTAGCGCTTAAAGTCTGCACCACATTGTCTTTTGCATAGTCAACGCGGCTGTCTTGAGGATGGTTTTCCAAGCATAAGGCGGGAATGTTATCGCTAAATTCAGCGGTAAGCGTTGGCGCGATGCCGTCACTCCAAACATTCCCGCCTAAACGTGACGCGGCGCCGGGTTTGAAAATCAGCGGGGGGGGCGCTCTGTTACAACCAATGTTCGCGCCGCGCCCGTTGCGGCTAATGTGCAACACGGGTCGCCGGGTTGCGGGTTGCTTGCGTTTACTTTGCTCGTTACGTTATCCTCGCTATATACCACCGCGGGGCGGTCAATGGTGTTGAGAGTATAACTCACGTCCTCGGTCCACCCCCGCCCGTTGCATCCGGCGGTGTCGGCTCTGTCAATACAGTTTCCTTGAATACAGTAGGCGCATCCCGCGCGGCTTGCTGCATAAGCGCGGTTTTCAGCCGTTCCGGTAAAACTTTCCCCCGCCGTTCCGCACGGTTCAATATACCCTGGCACGCCCTCGCGCTCAAATAATATTTCGGGGGCGCATTTTCCTCCAAAATCTGCGACAAGCGCGATTCTTTTTCGGCGCTGGGGTACTCCCCAAAACTGTGCGTCAAAAACTCTGTACGCAACGCTCCATTCTCCACCCATTCCGACGAGGCATCCGGCTGGGGGCCACCCGGTTTTAGGTAAAGGAATAGCGGGGTCTTTTTCGTCAACGATTTTGACGATTTCGTGCAAGACGCACCCGAAGTCGGCGCCTTTGTTTGCGCTGAAAGCTCCTGGCACGTTTTCCCACACCATAAAGCGCGGTCGGATGTCTGCTGCTCTGCGTCCTCGTTCATAGTCCGCCCTCCTCATTTCTTTTATAATTCTTAATTGCTCCATAAAAAGCCCGGACCGTTCGCCCGCGAGGCCTTCCTGCTTTCCCGCAACGCTTAAATCCTGGCACGGGCTGCCGCCGATAATCACATTGACGGTTTCAACGGCGGCGCCGTTGATTTTGGTTATATCGCCGTAGTGTTTCATTTCGGCAAATCCTCCCACAATTCGTTTCGTACATTCGCAACAATCAGCGCCTCATCAAGTTTGAGGTTAGCCTTTCCGGTGTAGTTGCAATATTGCTTTTCAAGCCGCGCACCGCGGCTGTTACGCCAATCGGGTAAAAATATAACGATGTCCGCGCTGTCAATCATTGCGTGGCATATACGCATATAATCGGCATCCCACAAGCCCAGGGGCAAACAAGCGGGGTTAATAACCACAAAACCGCGGCTTTCAAGCGTTTTTTGCGCGTCCTCGAATTTTGCTTTATAGTTTTTGTCACCCGTGATTTTACCGGAAATAAACGCAACCGGTTTATAGTGCATATTTATTCACCTCATTTCCCCACGACGCCCAGCCAGGCGCGGTGGACCTTGCAAAAAGTTCTATGTAGGACTGATCCCCCCCCATCAGTTCAACAATTTTATCCCGTACAATGTCGGGTTTCTGTGAATGATCGCGTATGGGGGAAATAATTAGTTGACTTATATTTGCTTTTGCGCGGCTCGGCTTTCCTTTTGTAGCAATCAAACACGGCTCCGAATTTCCGCGCGTCCAGCGTCCGAGGCCGAAAAAGTAACCGCTTTCGGTCTTTGTCTGCTTAACCCATTGAAAGCCGATCGTTTTATACTCAAAGCCCCACGCTTTAATAACCGTAAGCGCCTCACGCAACATCGGGTAAGTCGCCCATAAGAAAAGTACGCAATCGTCGGCGGCGATTTCCGGAACCGGCAGGGCACAAATTTCGTCAAGCGGCATTGTTCGGTAGTGGTCCTCGGCGTTTCCGTGGATCATTCTACCGTCATATTTCCACGGCGGATCGGCGTAAATAACGCTGAATTTGCCGCGCGGGAATGGTATTATTGCGCCGGTGTTATTCCCGGTGTCCGATCCCGGCGCAACCCGAAAACCAGCGCGTCCGCCCCAAATTCGCTTTTGATATACAACCGCGTATTTTCGGCGTTAGCATACGCGGTATAGCCCTCGTCGTCAATGATTTCTAACACATCGCGCAAATATTCGGCGTTTACAAACAACCCACAAGCAAAGCGATAATCAATGCGCGGGTTCTTTTCGGAGCTTGCGGCGCGCGCCTTTTTTATGTAGGCCGCCACCTCGCCCGCGGTCGGGAGGTCCTTGATTTCTACCGTACAAGGGGCGATATACTCCATAAATTTTGCGTCAAGCTGCATTGTAATTCCGACGTCAGCCGGCACGGGTTCAAGCGGCAATTTGTTTGCAAGCCTTAAAAGCGCGTAACCGTTGGTGAAATACTGAAAGCCCTCGATTATTTGCGCGTAGGCCCAATCTTTGTGCGTCGGCTGTCCGCTTTCGGCGGATTTCAAAATGCGCAAGGCGGCTTTATACGCGGTAGTTCTACCGGTCTTTTTAATCTCGCTTTGTCTTATGTCCTCCACGCACTCCGCAACCAGCAGCGACGCAAGGGTTACGGGGTCATTCGGGATCATAGCGTCAAGCGCTTTGAGCTTGTCAAGGCTTGCGGGGCGCGGATGCTCGTTATTAGGATCGAGGGCGGTTTTCAGCCGTTCCGCAAGTTTCAAAATGTTTTCTGCTTTCATAGTACCTCCAACTTTGAATGATAAGTAAACAACTTTTCCGTAACGGAAAATTGATTTTGTTTATTCCGGTCCAGGGTTCGCGTGAACGGTTTTTCCCAAACGCAAGTAAAATCGGGCGGCGCGGTTTGCTCGCTGATAAAGACTTTATGCCCGGTGTCTGCAAGCAGCCGCATTGCAACCCAAAACGCCGCCGTGTCGAATTTTTCACACCCATAGCCCTTTGTATTGCAATAGGGCGGGTCGGCATAAATCACCGTGCGCGGCGGTATCGGGGCGGCGCGGTAGTCGCCGCATATTATTTCAGCGTTTCCGAGGTTTGCCGTTCCTTTAAGCAACGACGCTTTGCTTTGCGCGGCATAATTTGTGCGGTCTGCACTCCGCGCGTAACCCTCGAAAAAGCGCCCACCAAAGCTGCACCCGAACCCGACAAAGCCGGTGAGGACCGGATCGGCGGTTTTATTTTCCCGAATATGCTTGTATTGCGCCTCGGTGATTTCGTCCGGCAATGCATAGCCGGCTTGCAAGCCTTTAAGCAGCGCAATTAAATATTCGTGTTTATCGTTGAGAATAACCCGCTTGAAATGCGGCGCAACCAGGTTTTCCACCGCACAAGAGCCGCAAAACAAGCTAACAAAGCAAGCCCCCCCCTCCGCTATGATAAAAGGGGCGATGTGTGCCGCAATGCGGGATTTCCCGCCTTGATAACGCATACACCAACACCTCCTCAATCTTTCTTGAAAAACGTACCGATCCACCCGTCAGCGCCCAGCGGTAAACCCGGCGCCCAGGGGATGGGCCGCGCCATAATCTCCACCACGTCCTCAAGTGTGGCGGTTCCGGGAGGACAATCAATAACAACCTCGTCGTGTATGTGGAAAATGACGTGCAGCCCCGCGGCCTCCAAGTGTTCAATAGCTTGCGAAAGACAATCCCGCGCTATTGCTTGCACGCAATTTTCCGTCAGCTTTCCGCCGTAGGTTTCAATTTCCCCCCATTTGTTTTTATCATTCAAGCCCATATAAACAATGGACCGTCCGCCAAAACGGTTGACGCCGAGGCGCGGGGAGTTATAGTATAATTTGCGCCCGGCGGGTAAAAGGATCGTCATCGCGTCAACGCCCGCGGCGGGGTTATATTCGCGTGAAAACACAAGCCCATTCACGCCGACGCTGCCACCCTCGGAAATTACTTGCACGGCCGCCGCGTCCATTTTATACCACAAATCCCGTATTCGCGCATTTGCATTGCGCCAGCGCCCCACAATGTCCGGCAAATCCTCCTCCGACAACCCCATTTCAAGCGCGCCCATATTGATAAGCGCGCCCGCGCTGCCCTGGTAGCCGAGGGCCAATTCAGCGACTTTGCCCTTTGCACGCAACGCATATTCGGGATTTCCCTTTTTTATGCGGTCTATCGGCACGCCGAACATTTGCGCCGCGGATGCCTCGTAGATTTTGCCGTGCGTCCGGAAAACCTCAAGGCGCCATTCCTCGCCCGCAAGCCACGAAATAACGCGGGCCTCGATCGCGGAAAAATCCGCGTCAATTAAAATATTCCCCGGAGCCGCCACAAACGCCGTGCGGATAAGCTGTGAAAGCGTATCCATAACGCCGCCGTAAACGCATTTTAAGGCGTCAACGCGGCGGGTTTTAACCAGGTCACGGGCAAATTCAAGCGGGCTTGTATAGGTCCGCGGGAGGTTCTGCACCTGCACCAGCCGGCCCGCCCACCGTCCGGTACGGTTCGCGCCGTAGAATTGCAAAAGCCCGCGCACGCGCCCATCGGGGCAAACCGCGTTTTCAATAGCGTTGTATTTTTTCGTGCTGCTTTTGCCTAACTCCTGGCGGATTTCAAGCACGCGCCGCGCTTTATCCGAGGTGCCGTCGCCGTTAAGCAGCCGCGCAACAATGCTTTTGTCGAGCTTGTCAACCTCGGTGTCAAGCTCCTCGGTCAACCATTCGCGTAACTGTTTAACAGAATTAGGGTTGCGCACGCCGGTTAAACTCATAGCCTCGGCCATAAGCTCCGAGGTTACACGGTCCGAACATTCCAACGCGCCGCGCACAAGCTCCATATCAACCGCAACGCCGCGGCTGTTGATTATTAAATCCGTTTCCCATTCTTTCTGCACCGTCGGCGGAACCGGCACGGACGCCAGCCGCTTTGCAATCTCCATTTCCGTAACAACATCTTGCACGTTGTATTCCTTGAAAAGCGCCCACTTTGCGGGATCGTGCCGCGGGTAATTCCGCGTGCGTCCGCCGTTGGTCTTTGTCGGCGCGCAAGGTATGCAGAAATAACGAATTAAAGCCATTCCCGTTGACAATTTGCGCTTGTCCTCCGGTAAACCCAGCGCGGCCCCCGTAGCCGCCAAACCCGCGGTAAAACCACGGTATAAGCCGTGTACCATTGTACACCGCCATTGATCGGGCGGGAGCCAGACGCCGAGGAATTTTGACAAGCAGCCCCATTCAAACGCGGCATTATAAGCGTGCTTTAAGTATTCGGGAGAGGTCAGCGCGCTTATAAGCCACGGCGGGAGCGTTTCGCCCTGGGCGAGGTCTATGCAGACAACCGGCGATCCGTCAAGGGAATAGGCAAATAACAAAATCTCAAAATCGGGGCTTGCAATGTATCTTTGCGCGCCCGCCGCTTTGATCGGCACGCTTGAAAAAGTTTCAATGTCAATGTTGAGGTCGTGCATTTATGCCCCCCCCCTTGCTTAAAAAGGCTGGCCGGTAATGGGGTTAATTGCGGGCGGTGCGGCCG
>CANQKW010000011.1 GCA_947624555.1 uncultured Clostridia bacterium | reverse complement strand
GCCATTATTCCACCTCAAATCTTGATTTATTGAATAATACCCGACAGTGCGATTATATCATAAAAATCCCAATTTGTCAAATTATGTTTCTTATGTATGTTCCGTCAGCAGCGTAATAAAAAATTCTCCCTGCATATATGCCCAAAACAACAGAATAATTTTGCTGAATTTGCCGCTTGCGTTTTGTAGCGGTAAAGCGTAAATTATGTATGCAGGGGATATTATCCCCGAATAATGGGGGAAGGACGAGCATTGAGCTGTGCATTGCTTAAAGGCAAATAAAACCTCCCTGCGTGAACAGGGAGGTAATTGATTTGACCAATAGTTGACCAAAGTGCGTTGATACGCAGATTTTGAGGTGTATGATTATCTCTTCGAGAACTGCGGTGCACGTCTTGCTGCTTTGAGACCGTACTTCTTTCTTTCCTTCATTCTCGGGTCACGAGTGAGAAATCCTGCTTTCTTAAGGACAGGACGAAGTTCGTCGCTGTACTGAAGAAGAGCTCTCGAAAGACCGTGACGGATAGCACCTGCCTGACCTGTTACGCCGCCGCCTGCAACTGTGCAGATTATATCAAACTTTTCAAGAGTATCCGTCAGAGCGAGAGGCTGACGTACAATCAGCTTGAGCGTATCAAGACCGAAATACTCGTCAATATCTCTGTTGTTAATGGTGATGGAACCGCTTCCGGGATATACTCTTACACGTGCAACGGAGTGCTTTCTTCTGCCCGTGCCGTAGTAATAAGGTTTAGATTCGTACATATAAAGCCCTCCTTAAATCTTGTAATCAACAGGCTTCTGAGCCGCATTCTTATGCTCTGCGCCTGCATAGCAGCGAAGTCTGGTAAGAGCTTTTCTTCCCAGCGTCGTGTTGGGGAGCATTCCGTTTACTGCGAGCATCATTGCCTTTTCGGGATTATTCTTCATCAAAGTGCCGTAGTTGACTTCTTTGAGATGTCCAATCCAGCCTGTGTGCCATCTGTAAAACTTTTTCTCCAGCTTCTTTCCCGTGAGAACAGCCTTCGAGCAGTTTACGATTATTACGTGGTCGCCGCAATCGCAATGAGGTGCGAATGTGGGCTTATGCTTTCCTCTGAGCAGGTGAGCGGCAGCGGCAGCAACTCGTCCAAGCGGTTTATCTGCTGCGTCAATAACGTACCAAGCACGCTCAACTGTCTGTGCGTTAGGCATATAAGTTGACATTGATTATTTCCTCCTTATAGCAGTCATTAGAGATTTTTCCCTAAACTTTTACAATCAACAGATGTTATTATAACTCATTCCTTTCAATTTGTCAAGCCTTTTTTGACGCAAATTTAAAATATACGGCATTTTCTTTGCATTTCTCTTAAATTCTCTGCGTTTTTCTCTGTTTCTCTTGTTCCGTTTCATTTTAACTGCACGGCATAATAAAGTAAGAAACAAAGCGAAATTATCCGAATATATGAGATATAACGAGATATATTTGATAATTGCAGGAAAATGCTCTTGACAATTTAAAATAATAGTATTATAATACAATCAAACAGTTGAACATTTATTCAAACGATAAATTGAAAGCGAGGATAAAATGGTAAACGAAATTCCGCATTGTGAGTTTATTCACGCTCACCCCGAAAAAATCAGCAAAATATGCGAGAGTATGCCCGACGACGATACGCTGATTGATCTGGCGGAGCTTTTCAAGGTTTTCGGCGACTCGACAAGAATTAAGATTTTAAGTGCGCTGTCCTGCGGGGAGCTTTGCGTGTGCGATATTTCAACGGCTGTGGGAATGACAAATTCGGCGGTTTCTCATCAGCTTAAAATTCTAAAAAACGCCGAGCTTGTAAGTTTTCGGCGAGAGGGAAAAACGGTTATCTACTCTCTTGCGGACAGCCACGTAAATACAATACTGAAACAGGGATTTGAGCATATTAACGAATAAAATTGAAAGGAAATACTGACTATGAAAAAGACGTTTAAGCTTGTTGACCTTGACTGTGCAAACTGTGCTGCCAAAATGGAGGACGCAATAAAGAAAATTGACGGCGTAAAAAATGCGACCGTGAGCTTTATTTCGCAGAAAATGACCATAGAGGCGGACGACGAGCGTTTTGACGAGATAGTGCGGCTTGCGGTCAAAGCCTGCAAAAAGGTCGAACCCGACTGCGAGGTTATCGTAAAATAATTGAAACGGGAGATTTTATGACGAAAAAGCAAAAGAAAAATCTTGTTCGGATAATTGCTGCGGCTGTTCTTTTTACGGGCGGATTTTTTGTGCCGGCTGCCGAAGAAAAATTTTCCGTATTATGGTTTGTTCGGCTTGCGGTATTTCTTGCGGCATATCTGACGGCAGGCTGGGACGTTCTTTGGAAAGCAATTCGCAATATTTCTCACGGACACGTTTTCGACGAGAATTTTCTTATGTCGGCGGCGTCTGTCGGCGCTATGATCATCGGAGAATATTCCGAAGGAACGGCGGTTATGATTTTCTATCAGGTAGGCGAGCTGTTCCAGTCGATTGCGGTAGGAAAGTCGAGAAAGTCGATTTCCGATATGATTGATTTAAGTCCCGATTATGCAAATGTTGAGCGTGACGGCGAGGTTATCGAGGTCGAACCCGACGAGGTCGGCATTGGCGAAATAATCGTAGTTAAGCCGGGGGAAAAAGTCCCTTTGGACGGCGTTGTGGTTTTCGGCTCTACGGGGCTTAATACGGCGGCTCTTACCGGAGAGAGCGCTTTGCGTGACGTTGCGGCGGGCGACGAGGTTCTGAGCGGAAGCCTTAATACAAACGGCTTGATTAAAATTAAGGTCACAAGCGAATTTTGCAACTCAACGGCAGCAAAAATTCTTGAGCTTGTGGAAAATTCTGCCGAAAACAAGGCGAAAACAGAGAATTTCATAACACGCTTTGCAAGAGTATATACGCCCGTTGTCGTTATCGGAGCAGTTTCGCTGGGCTGTGTGCCGCCGATTTTTGACGGAAATTGGAGCGATTGGGTGTACAGAGCGCTTACGTTTTTGGTAGTAAGCTGTCCGTGCGCACTGGTTATTTCCGTGCCGCTGTCGTTTTTCGGGGGAATAGGCGGCGCATCGCACAAAGGAATTATGGTAAAAGGCGCAAATTATCTTGAAGAGCTTGCGAGGGCAAAAATATTCGTTTTCGACAAAACGGGCACTCTTACCAAGGGAAGTTTCGGCGTAGCTGAAATCAATCCTGTCGGATTGTCCGAGGAAGAACTTCTTACGCTTTGCGCATCGGCTGAGAAGGTTTCCAATCACCCGATAGCAAAATCTATCGTATCTGCCGCAGAAAAGCGTTCTCTTAAAGCAAAAACAGACAGCGCAGAGGAAATCGCAGGCTACGGGGTGAAAGCGGTGGTCTGCGGAAAGGAAATTTCTGTAGGAAACGCTCGATTTATGGAAAAGCTCGGCATCAAGCCCGAAGAAACCCCGGTCGCAGGAACTGTGGTACACTGTGCTGTTGACGGAGGGTATGCAGGAAATATTGTTGTTCGGGACGAGCCGAAGGAAAATGCCGTTTCAGCTCTAAAAAGGCTTTCAGAGCTTGGCGCTGACAGAAAAATTATGCTCACGGGCGACAGAAAAAACGCTGCCGAGGCAGTCGCCAAAGCTGTCGGGATCGACGAGGTCGTGTGCGAGCTGCTCCCCGACGGAAAGGTGGAGGCTGTAGAGAAGATTTATGCCGAAAAACCTGCCAAAACAGCTCTTTGCTTTGTCGGCGACGGAATGAATGACGCTCCTTCGCTTGCAAGAGCGGACGTTGGAATTGCAATGGGCGCTTTGGGTTCGGACGCAGCTATCGAGGCGGCGGATATTGTTCTGATGAACGACAATATTGAAAATATCCCTCTTGCGGTGAAGATTGCACGAAAAACTCACAGGATCGTTACGGAAAATATTGTATTTGCGCTCGCCGTTAAAGCGGCGGTGCTGATTTTGACCGTTTTCGGCATTGGAAATATGTGGGCGGCGGTTTTCGCCGATGTCGGAGTATCGGTTATCGCAATCATCAACGCGATGAGGGCAATGAGAACAGGAAATTTGCAAAAAAGTCTGTAATCGAATACAATGGTTCTGTGCGGAGCGAAAAACGCTCCGCATTTTCCGTTTTTATCTGCAAATCGAAAATAATTTTCGCTTTTCTCTTGACAACAGACGCTTTTTCAGGTACAATATATAATGTGTAACTATATTATTGTGACTTTTATTTCAATTCGGCTTAAATTATATCAAAAAGGGCGTGAGAATTTTGGATTACTGGATACTTGTGGTTGATGATGATGTGGCTAACCTTACAGTAGCAAACCGTATACTGAGTGCCGAAGGAATGCGTGTGAGCTGTGTGAAATCGGGCAGTTCTGCACTTAAATTCCTTGCGAGCAACAGACCCGATATTATTCTTCTTGATGTACATATGCCCGAAATGGACGGTTTTGAAACGCTTGAGCGCATAAGAGCCAACGAAAACACCTTTGATATTCCTGTTATTTTCCTTACCGCAGATAACGACAACGACACCGAAACACGCTGTCTGAGGTCGGGAGCTATGGACTTTGTGACCAAACCGTTTATGACAGAGGTGCTTTTGCTGAGAATAAACCATATCGTGGAACTTACCAGGCTTCAGGCAGACCTTGCACACGAGGTCGAGGTAAAGACACGGGAGGTCATAAATCAACAGCGGAAGGTCGAAAAGATGACCGTGCAGATAGTAATGGCGCTTTCGGGCGCTGTGGACGCCAAGGATACATATACGAACGGTCATTCGGCAAGAGTTGCCGAATATTCCCGAAGAATTGCGCAGCTTGCAGGATTTTCCGAACAGGAGCAGGATGACATTTATCTTATCGGACTGCTCCACGATGTGGGAAAAATCGGTATTCCCGACGCTATAATCAACAAGCCTTCACGGCTTAACGATGAGGAATATGCGATAATAAAGACCCACCCCATTATGGGCGAAAAGATACTTCAGCGAATAGAGGAATTTCCGAGACTTGTCACGGGAGCAAAATTTCACCACGAGCGTTATGACGGCAAAGGCTATCCCGACGGACTTTCGGGCGAAAATATCCCTGTAGAGGCGAGGATCATCGCTGTTGCGGACGCTTATGACGCTATGAGCAGCAAAAGAGCGTACAGAGGCGTTATTCCGCAGCAGCAGGTGCGCGAAGAGGTCGCAAAGGGCAAGGGCACTCAGTTTGACCCGTACTTTGCGGACATTATGCTTGCTATGATAGACGCAGACACTGATTACGATATGAGAGAGAAGTAATTTATGAATAAAAAGAAAAAACCGCTTTCAACGCAGTTTACAACGGTACTTATTTTCTATACGTTCATCGCTGTTGCGTTGGGGGCATATATCGCCGCAGGCAGCAAAGACACATTTATGCTCCTGCAAATAGTCGCAAAACTGGTTATCTGCTGGGCTATGCGCTTTATCCCGAAAATACCCGATAACGTTGAAAAATGGGTAGGGTATGCTCTGGCGATGCACTCGTTTGTGCAGTTCGGACTAAGTCCCGACAATATCGAGGCGCTGGCGTTTATGGCAATGGGACTTTGCGCTTTGTTCCTCACGGTAGAGTTTTACGAGCTTGTAAACGTTACGGTAGTCGTGTACTTTTTGACGTTTGCGGGAAATTTACTGTTCGTTTCGAGAGGGCAGATCAGTTTTACGCCGGGTACGATTGCGCTGCTTGTCATACAATGCGTTTTTATCCTGCTTATGGTGTATTTTACGGGAAGGCTCAAAGAGCGCAGAAAGGAAAACAACAGGCTTAATGAGGAGATCATACGAAGTCTTGAGGAAGAAAACCGCAGAACGGAAAACTTTTTGACCAACGTTTCTCACGAACTTCGTACGCCGATAAACGCAGTTACGGGACTTACTGCCGTTATGCTCAAAAACGAGAATGATTCCTCTAAACGGGATAATCTTTTCTCGATTCAAAAGGCAGGATACAGACTTTTCGGGCAGATAGAGGATATCCTCGACTATACCGAAATTGATACGGGAAAGATAAAAGCAAGCGATGACCAGTATATGCTTTCTTCGCTTGTAAACGACATAATCACAGAGAGAAGTATGACGGAGGAAAAGGACAATCTCGAAATTATTTTCGATGTTGAGCCGAAAATCCCTGCCATGCTTATCGGCGACAGCAAAAAGATAAGGAAAGTAATAAAGCATCTTCTTGATAATGCCGTCAAATTTACCGACGCAGGCGGCGTTTATGTGAGAATATACAGCATTCCGAAAGAGTACGGACTTAATCTGTGCATTCAGGTAACAGACACGGGAATAGGAATGGATTCGGGAAGTCTTTCAAGGATAACGGAGCGTTTCTATCAGTCCAACAGCGGACGTGAACGCCGTGCAGGCGGTTTGGGATTAGGTCTTCCGATAGTTTTGGGAATGGTATCGGCAATGGAGGGATTTGTCCACATTGACAGTAATGTCGGCGAGGGCACGCACGTTACGGTAAGCATTCCTCAGAGAATAGCTGACGACGCTCCCGGAATGAGGTTTGACGACCCCGAAAAGCTCTGCATAGGCTGTTACATTACGCCCGAAAAGTACAAGGTATCGCAGATACGTCATTTCTATGACAAGATGATTTCCAATCTTGCCACGGGACTTGATGTGGCGGTCCACAGGGTGTACAGCAAGGGCGACCTTGAAAAACTGCTGTCGTCGTATCAGATAACTCATTTGCTGCTGGCGGACGAGGAATACGAAGCGGACAGAGAGTTTTTTGAAAGTCTGGATGAAACAGTGCAGGTCATTGTTATTGCAAAGAAGAATTATCCTGCTCCGAAAAGCAATCGGATAAAAATTATCCGAAAGCCGTTCTTCTGTTTCCCTGTCGTGACGCTTATCAATTCAAAGTCTGAGTCCGAAAATAGGGGCAAGCGTATGATCTGCCCCGATGTCAAGGCTCTTGTAGTGGACGACGAACCGATGAACAGAATGGTGGCAGAGGGCATACTCTCGGATTATCAGATGTCCGTAAAGACCGCCGCAAGCGGTGTGGAGGCTATCGAAATGTGCAGCCGGGAGGATTTCGATATTCTGTTTATCGACCATATGATGCCCGAAATGGACGGCGTTGAGGCGTTAAAACAGCTCAGGCGGCTTAATACCGATGCTGCGCAGAGCTTTGCGGCTATCGCATTTACTGCAAATGCGGTAAGCGGAGCAAGGGAAATGTTCCTGAGAGAAGGATTTGACGACTTTTTGCCTAAGCCCGTTGAGGTAAACGAGCTTGAAAGAGTTTTGCGTAAAGTCCTGCCTATAACGAGAATACAGTATGTGGACGAAAAAGACATACGCAAGGAAAATCTCGTGCAGGATATTGCCCCGAAATCATCAGAGCAGGATTTCGCCGAGGAAAATCCCGATGAGCTGACTCTCCTGAGAAGAGGCGGCATAAATGTCGAAGAGGCTTTGGAATACTGCCGCAGCGACAAGGATTTTTACATAAAGCTTTTGCAGAAGTATGTGGCTGATTTCCATAACAGAACGAACGAGCTTAACGGTCTGCTCGAAAAAGAGGACTATGCAGGCTACAGAATACAGGTACACTCGCTGAAAAGCTCCTCGAAGATGATGGGTGCGGAAGAGCTTTCGGAGTTTGCAAAGGAAATGGAGGCTGCCTCCAAGGAAAACAACGGAGATTTCATCAAGGAAAACCACGAAAAGCTTATGAAACAGTACGCCGATACCGTAAAGCTGATGAGAGAGGCTATAGGTGCGGAAGAGAATTCAGAGGAAAATGCCGAGGAAGAACCGGCAGGCACGGAAATTTCGTCGGAGGAGCTTATCGGTTATCTTGAGGAGCTGAAAAGATGTTTTGAAACGTATGAGGCGGATAAGTCGCAAACTCTGATAAGTGAGCTTTCAAAAACGGTATATAACGGCAAATCGGTGAAGAAAATGCTGACCGACATAAACCGTGATGTCGAGGAATTTGAGTACGAGTCTGCGTCCGAAAAGGCAGGCGCTCTTATTGAGCAGGTGAAAGGCGGTGGAGCATAATGTCGCTGAAAAGTCATATCGAAAATCTGATAGGCGACCATAGCCGTTCTTTGCAGGAACGTCTTTTCAAGCTTACCACCATTATGGGACTTGTGGGTCTTGCGCTGAGGCTCGTTATGGAGATTTTTTTCAGCGAGAGCGTAAGCAATATCGTTACAATGGCTATTTCCATTGTCGTTCTAAGCGTCATATTCTTTATAACGAAAAAAACGCAGAGAATACAGGTCGGTGCTATTATCATATCGGCTATAATGGTATATGTCGTATTTCCGCTGAATTTTATCACGGCAGGCGGAATTTACGGCGGCGGTCCTATCTGGTTTATTTTGGGATTTATTATGGCAACGATAGTTGTCAGCGGAAAAGTCAAGATTTTCCTGGTAGCGGGAGGATATATCGTCTTTCTCGTGTGCTATTACATAGCGTACAATAATCCCGAACTTATCGTTCAGCATACGCTTGAAATGGCGTATATCGACTCGGTAACAACGCTGACGCTGGTGTCTGCGGTGGCGTGCGGAATGCTTTTGTTCCAGAATGCGATTTACAAAAGCGAAAACGAGATGACGCAAAAGCAGAAAAAGCAGATAGAGGACCTTAACAGTGCGCAGAACCGCTTTTTCTCAAGTATGAGCCACGAGATACGCACGCCTATAAATACGATAATCGGACTTAACGAGATGATAATCCGCGAGGCGGTGACCGACGAGGTAGCGGAGGACGCTTTGAATATCCAGAGCGCAAGTAAAATGCTGCTGTCGCTTATCAACGATATACTCGATATGTCGAAGATAGAGTCGGGTAAAATGGACATTGTTTCGACTACATATGATGTCGGCGCTATGCTTTCGGATATTGTCAATATGATATGGGTAAAGGCAAAGGAAAAGGGCTTGCAGTTCCATATAAACGTTGACAACAATGTCCCGGCAAAACTGAGGGGCGACGAGGTCCGCATAAAGCAGATACTTATAAATATTCTTAACAATGCCGTAAAATATACCAGAGAGGGTTCTGTGACGCTGTCAATTCAGCAAAAGCAGGTGCAGGGCGACATTGTGGATATTGTATATTCTGTTTCCGATACGGGAATGGGCATTAAAAAAGAGAGTATTCCTCACCTTTTTGATACTTTTAAGCGTGTGGACGAGGAAAATAACCGCTATATCGAGGGTACGGGTCTCGGACTTTCGATCGTAAAGCAGTTAGTTGCGCTTATGGGCGGAGATATTGAGGTAAACAGCGTCTACACAAAAGGTTCGACGTTTATCGTGACCATTCCTCAGCAGTCGGAGGGCGTTGCCAAGATAGGCGAGCTTGACTTTGAGAAAAGACGTTCTACCCGTAAGAGAGAGCAGTACAAGGCACTCTTTGAGGCTCCCAGGGCAAATGTCCTCATAGTGGACGACAACGAAACCAATCTCTTGGTAGCGGCAAAGCTTTTGCAGGATACAAAGGTAAACACCGATACCGCCTCAAGCGGTCAGGAATGTCTGAAAAAAGCCGAAAACAAGCGGTATGACGTTATCTTTATGGATCACCTTATGCCTGTTATGGACGGTATCGAGTGCCTTCATAATCTCCGTTCGCAGACGGGAGGAATGAACGTTAATACTCCCATTGTCGTACTTACGGCTAATGCAGGAAGTGAAAATCAGGAGATGTATAAGCAGGCAGGCTTTGACGGTTATCTCCTGAAACCTGTAAGCGGAAATCAGCTTGAAACAGAGCTTTTAAGACATCTTCCCAGAGAATTGGTAACGCTTACAGGGGAATTTAGCGACGAGGTGGTAGGTCCTGTCCTCGGACACAGAAGAAAACAGCTTGTTATGATAACGACCGACAGCGTAAGCGATATTCCCGCAGAGCTTGTAAAAAGGTACAAGATAGCTGTTTTGCCTTATCACGTCCTGACCGAAGGCGGCGATTTCAAGGACGGCGAGGAAATCGAAACGGACGGCATTTTGCCCTACATACAAAGCAAGGAAAAAAAGGCACATTCCAAAGAGCCTTCTGTTGCCGATTACGAGGCATTTTTCGCAGAACAGCTCACCAAAGCGCAGCACATTATCCATATCGCAATGGCAAAAAACGTCAGCAAGGGTTTTTCAAAGGCAGAAGAGGCGTCGGCTGTGTTTGACAATGTTACTGTAATAGATTCGGGACATCTTTCAAGCGGTATGGGACTTGTTGTGCTGAGAGCGGCAAAGCTTGTCCAAAAGGGCGCTGACGTGGAAACTATCCGTTCGGAGATCGAATATTTCAAATCCCATACCAAAACGAGCTTTGTGGTGGGAAGTACAGAATTTCTTGCCCGTTCGGGAAGAATTTCACACAGAATTAACTCGTTTTGCGAAACATTTATGCTCCACCCGGTGCTTTCACTGAAGAAGAGCAGTATGGGCGTGGGGTCTATACTTATAGGCTCACAGAAAAGAGCTGCAAAGAAATATATAAAGTCCGTGCTCAGAAATCCTGCAAGAATAGATAAGCGGCTGTTGTTTATCACCTATGCGGGAATGCGTCCGCAGGAACTTGACGAAATAGCCGAGCTTGTAAAAAAACGGGTGACGTTTGACGAGGTAATTTATCAGAAAGCCTCTCCGACTATCTCAATCAACTGCGGTCCTGACAGCTTTGGATTGATTTTTATGGAAAAATAAGGAGATAAACTATGAAAAAAATTCTTGTGAAACTGCTCGTTTTGGCGTCGGCGGCGCTTGCCCTGGGCGGCTGCGCCGGAAATAAGGCAGAATCCGTGCTGAAAGACGGTCAGTCCGATATTGAATATGTAAAGAGCAAGGGAACGCTGAAAATCGGCGTTACCGATTATGCTCCTATGGATTTTCCGACGGAAAACGGAGATTGGGACGGTTTTGACGCACAGCTTGCAAAGCTGTTCGCAGAGGAATTGGGCGTTGCTCCCGAATTTGTCGAAATCGACTGGAACAAAAAAGCCGATCTTCTCACAGACGGCACTATTGACGTTGTCTGGAACGGTATGACCTTTTCGGAAGAGCTTGCCGAGGAAATAGACTGCACTGATGCATATATGTCGAACTCCCAGGTAGTGGTAATGCGCAAGGATAAAATTGATCAGTACAAGACTATTGACGAATGTCAGCACCTGCTGTTCGCAGTAGAGAACGGTTCGGCAGGAAACGAAATCGTAAGCGGACTGAAATACCGTTATACCGCCTTTGAAACTCAGAAGGACACACTTTCAAGCGTTATGAACGCAACGGCTGACTGCGCTGTTATAGATATTATTATGGCAGGATACTATACAGCGGACGGCAAGGAGTTTTCGGATCTGGGATACCGATTTCCGCTGAATGAGGAGCAGATCTGCGTGGGATTTCGCAAGGGGTCTGATATTACCGCTGCGGCAAATGAGTTCTTAAAGGAAACGGAAGCCGACGGAAAGATGACGGAAATCGCAAGGCAGTACGGCATAGAAGGCGCAGTCCTCACCTGAGATGCAAGAGAACAAAAGGAGAGACTATGAAAACCATACTCGTAGTAGATGACGATAATATGAATCTTACGACAACGAAAGAGGTCCTGAGCGACAAATACAAGACAATTCTTGTCAAAAAAGGACAGCAGGCTTTGTCGTATCTTGAAAACGGCGACTGCGATGTAATACTCCTCGATATAAATATGCCCGAAATGAACGGATTTGAGGTTATAAAGCGTATTCGTCAGATAGAAAAGCACAAAAATACTCCCGTTATTTTCCTCACGGGAGAAAACGACACCGAAACCGAAACTCGCTGTTTCAGCGAGGGAGCTATCGACTTTATCAGAAAGCCGTTTGTGCCTGCTGTTATGCTGTCGAGAATTGCAAGGATACTGGAGCTTGACGACCTTCGCAGAAGTCTTGCTGACAGGCTGGAGCAAAAAATTAAAGAGGTATCCGACATCAAAATCAAATCCAACCGTGACGTTCTTACGGGATTGTGGAACAGGGAGTACACACAGGACGCTGTAAATGATATGCTCCGTATAGGCGTCTGCGGCGCACTGTTTATGATAGATATGGATAACTTTAAGCTCATAAACGACAACTACGGACATATTGCAGGCGACAAAACGCTTAAAATGTTTGCCGATACCATGCGTGCGCACTCTTCCGAGGGAGATGTCCTGTGCCGTATAGGCGGAGATGAATTTGTTATGTTCATAAAGGATATGACGTCAAAGGAGGACGCAAGCCAAAAGGCAACGGCAATAATCTCCGATATTGTAAAGAAGATCGATGAGTGCAATTTCAATACCGACACGTCGGTTTCTATCGGAATAGCTTTATCTCCCGGAGACGGAATTGAGTTTACAAAGCTGTACAATGCCGCAGATAAGGCTCTTTATTACGTAAAACAGAACGGTAAAAACTCCTATCATTTCTTCAGCGACAAGCTTGCCGCCGAAAGAGAACGAGGCGAAAAGACCGTAGATTTGAATTATATCAATGAGCTGATGAACCGTGGGGACTGCGGAAAAGGCGCTTATCAGCTTGATTTTGAAAGCTTTAACCGCGTTTACAACTTCATTCACCGCTTTGTCGAGCGCAGCGACAGCGACGTGCAGACGGTGCTGTTCACGTTGAGCGAAAGTCCTAATGCCAATCCCGACGCATCGGAAACCGAAAACGCTATGGAACTTCTGGAGCAGTCGATTTACTCTTCGCTGCGCCGTTCGGACATCTCTACACGCTATTCTAACCGTCAGATAATTGTGATACTTATGAATACGGATACCGTAAACGGCGATATGGTGGCAGAACGTGTAAAAAACACCTTCTATAAGCTGTATACCAAAGGCAATATTTGTATTGACTACGGAATTGCAAGATTAGAAGGTAAAAATCAGTAAAAATCATTTGCACAGGAATCGCAGTATGTCAAAATATGAAAAAATAAGGGAAATATTTGAAACGCAGGCTGACGGCGAAAAGGCTCTTGAAATGAAAAAGTATATGCGTAATCAGTTTGAATTTTACGGTTTACCTACGCCGAAGAGAAAATCGCTTTGCAGGGATCTCCTGAAAGACGAAAAAAAGTCAAAAGCCGTTGACTGGACGTTTTTGGATTTATGCTACGCCGATGAACACCGGGAATTTCAATATCTTGCAAACGATTATCTGCTCTGTCTGGCTCAATATATCGTTTTCAGCGATATGACGAAAATCAGAAAATATGTGACAACTAAATCGTGGTGGGACACAATTGACTGCCTGTGCAAAGTAGTCGGCAAACTCAGCGACAATGACCCAAAGGTCGATAAACTGATGCTTGATTGGGCAAAAGACGAAAATATCTGGATAAGACGTACCGCAATCGAATATCAGCTCAATAAAAAGGAAAAAACAAACACTGATAATCTTGAAAAAATTCTTAAACTCAATTTCGGCAGCAACGAGTTTTTTATCAACAAGGCAATCGGCTGGGCGCTGAGAGAATATTCCAAAACCGACCCGAAGTGGGTCACTGATTTTATTGAAAAAAATCGGGAAAAAATGAGTCCTTTGACTATCAGAGAAGGCAGCAAGTATATATAAGCTGCTGATTTAACAAGAACGTTTCATTACAACTGCGTCGTCGTCTTGGTAATAATTCTTCCTTAAACCGATTTTTTCAAATCCCGACTTTCTGTAGAGCGAAACAGCCGCAGAATTTTTGCTGCCTACCTCCAGAAAACAAACCGACGCTCCCTTTTCTTTCATTTTTTCCAAAAGAGCAGTGAGCAGTTTTTCGGCAATACCCGACTTTCTGTACTCGCTGAGAACGCAAATTTTCAGCAGTTCGCCCTCGTCGGCTGTCACTCTCCCCAAAGAATAAGCGACCGTCATACCGTTTTGCTCTTCTGTTACAAGAATTGAGAGCGGATTTTTCAACTCGCTCTCAAGCATTTTTTCTGTCCACGGGTGAGCAAAACAGTTACACTCAACGTAATACAGCTCTTTTATATTACAATTCGTCATTTTCAGACAGGTTCTCCTATCAATCAATTTATTTTGTAATTTTTCTTGCCTCACAGTAAAAACGCTTGTCGTGGGCGTGACCCATTGAAAAAGTCTTTCGGGGGAGCGCACCGTCCTTGACTACCGTCGGGAAAAGCTCGTCTTTTAGCATTGAGGGGAGCAAAAATCCGATTGCTCCGTCCTTTTCGCAGATTTTCCTTACAACGTCATCGCCGTGGATATAATCGACCTCTCCGCCGTTATTTTCGAGAAATTCATCAATAAATTTCTGCAAAGAGCCGACTGTCAGGTTTGAATTCGGCTTTGTGATACAGAGTTTTTCTGACCTGTCTTTGACAATCAGCGTAAATTCCTGCTTAGCGGTGTCGGATTTAGCCGTTAAGCCCAGATATTCTGTCATTTCTTTATACAATTTGTCAAAATCTGCGTTATAAATAACTCTATGTATTGCCTCAAACTCCAAAGCGTCACAGTGAAGATTTACGACCTCCACAAGAGCATACCTTGCAAGCTCTGCGTTGGGGTCGTTTTCACGTTTTTTGCGTTCATAGCACTCTTTTGCCGTTGCAAGAGAATGATTTCCGTCACCCATAGCGTACAAAAGCACTTCTTCGCCGTTCAAGCCGTAACGCTCATTGAAAAGAGTCTTGTCAGAGAGCCTGTCAAGCGCCGTTTCAACGGCTTTTGCATACTCTCCCTCGACTTTATAGCCCGTAAGATGTCCGCCGTTTTGCATAAGCTCAAAATCATAAAGCTTTGGGAGATTTTTTTCAAGAAGAGGCTCAATAACAGTCTTTTCGGGGTCGTCTATCAAAATCATTATGTGAGGCAGTTCCATAGGTGCATTCAAGCGTATTTTTACACGGGGCGGTATTCTTGATGCGACTGTAGCCTCGGTCGCACGCACCTGAGATTTGCTCCCTTTGCTGTAATCATACATTTCAAGGTCAATTACGCCGATAAGTCCGGGGCGAAGTCTGCCGTCAGATTGTTTTCTTTCGGTCAGTATAAAGCAATTTTCGTGAAGAGCAAACAGATCGGAATTAAGATATTCACGCATTTTTTCGTTTATTTTTGCAACGCGCTCTTCTTCGTTGTCCGAAAGGAACGCCTCGGGAAGAATAAGTTCAAGCGTCGAGGGAGAGTTTCCCACTATTTCTGCGGTTTCACGCCAGTATTCGGGTTCGCCTGTGTACTGGTCGCAGGCAACAACCGCCCATTTTGTCATTTCCTCATTGCTAAGTTTCGGGAGAAGAATATTTGCTGTTGAAAACGCTGTCATAATAACCTTCCTTTTAATTATATTTTGCGATTAAACCTGCTCGTTTGCGTATTACGGGACAGGTTTTTGCGTTTTTTCGGCTCAAAGTCAGCCGCTGCCCGTTAAATCATAACGTTTCATCGTTTCGGGATTTCTGTATTCGTGCTTTTCGTAATAGCCGATAAGCTTGCCGTTTTCGTCACGCAGGGCAACCATATAAACGTCCTTGTTCTGCTTTTCGTTGTGAAAGGTGTAGACGAGGTTGTTATCGCAGCTCTCCGAAAACCACCTTACTACCTTGCGTATTTTTTCGCACGAGTCACTGTTGTGGCAGTCAAAAATACTCTTTCCTAAAAGATTTCCGTGCTTTTTATAGCTTTCGGCAGCAGCGGGATTGAGATAAATCACAGTGTGCTCAAGATTGCAGATAACTACTGCACATCTGTCACGGTCAATAATGCTTTTAAAATAAACCGATAAATCCATAATTCACCTTTCAATGAACATCATACCATGTTTTTCCGATTTTAGTGTCGCAGGGCAGCGGCACGCCCAACTGCACGGCATTCTGCATTTCCTCTCTGAGAATTTTTGCGGCGTCCTCCGCATAAGCCTCAGGTGTTTCCACGATAAGCTCGTCGTGAACCTGAAGAATAAGTTTTGCCTCGGGAAGTTCTTTTTTCAATCTGTTGTAAACACGTATCATTGCTATCTTTATAATATCCGCCGCTGTTCCCTGAATGGGCGTGTTCATAGCAATACGCTTTCCAAGAGCCTTTATTGTTTTATTTGATGCAAGAATTTCGGGGATAAATCTTCTCCTGCCGAAATAAGTCACGGCATAGCCGTCCGTTTCGGCGGATTTGGTTACTTCGTCCATATACTTTTTTACGCCGCAGAAGTGATTTAAATAATCATCGATATACTTTTTTGCCTCTGCCACGGTTGAATTTATGTCCTTTGCAAGCGAAAAAGCGCCTATTCCGTAAACTATACCGAAATTGACCGCTTTCGCTTTCCTTCGGGTATCGGGGTCTATCCATTCTTCGGGCAATCCGAAAACGCTTGCCGCTGTTTCGGTGTGTATGTCACGTCCCTCGGCAAAAGTTTTTATCATAACCTCATCTTTTGCCAAAGCCGCAAGAACTCTAAGCTCGATCTGGCTGTAATCTGCGTCGCAAAGCAGTTTTCCCTCGCCTGCCGTGAAAAACTTTCTGAAATTGCGTCCGATTTCTGTCCGCACGGGAATATTCTGGATATTCGGTTCAGCAGAGCTTATCCTGCCTGTTCTCGTTTCGGTCTGCTTAAAGGTGGTATACATTCTTCCGTCCTCCGAAACCGCATTAAGCAGCCCTTTGACGTAAGTGTTATACAGTTTGGAAAGCTTTCTCCAGTCAAGTATTTTCCCAACAATAGGGTGATAAGTCATCAGCTCTTCCAGAGTATCGCTGTCGGTCGACCAACCTGTTTTGCTTTTCTTTTTCGCAGGCAGACCCATCTCTTCAAAAAGCACGGTGGAAATCTGCTTTGGACTTCCTACGTTGAATTTATGCCCTGCAAGCTCAAAAATCTCCTCTTCGATTTTGCTTATTTCGGGGAGAATTTCTTCGCCGAAATTATTTAGACTTTCAACGTCTGTCGCTATTCCCAACAGCTCCATAGAGCTTAAAACCTCTGCAAGAGGAATTTCTATCTCCCGAAGGATTTTTAACATTCCTGCGGCGCACACTTCATCAAAAAGCGCCTTGCAGAGCTGTTCAAGACGGACGTTCGGCTCTCCGTCAATGCCGTATTTTTCATAAAGACGGGAAAGCTCGTAATCCTTTGCGTTTACGTCGAGAAGATATGCCGCAAGAGTTGCGTCAAAGGTGACGTTTTTCAGCTCGATTTTTTGCTTAATGCATTGATAAAAAATCGCTTTTGCGTTGTCTGTATGCTTTGGTTCGTCGTTTCCGATAACGTCAAGCGGATTGTCAATGCGTTCATTTTTGCGGTAAACCGCTATCTCGCCGTTTTCAATGAGAACAGTAAGCGCCTCGTCATCAAAAGGTTCGCTGTCGGGTGCGACTTTAATTTTTTCGGCTGATACGGGTGACGCAATTTCTATCTTTTTGGCTGCTGCGTCGTCAAGATTGAGCTTTTTTATGGCGGTATTCATTTCAAGCTCCTGCAAAATACCTTTTGCAGTTTCTCTGTCGCCCTCGCCTATAATGTAATCGTCAAGATTATCCGAAACAGGAGCAGTAAGGCATATCTCTCCGAGCTTTCTTGAAAGGAACGCACTTTCCTTGCCCGGTTCCAGCTTTTTTTTGACGCTTGCAGTTACGTCAAGCTCGTCAAAATGCGTGTAAATATAATCAATCGAATGATATTTCTTTATAAGCGAAAGAGCGGTTTTTTCTCCTATTCCGGCAACGCCGGGGATATTGTCAGAGCTGTCGCCCATAAGTGCTTTTACTTCGAGCATTTCCTTCGGAGATACTCCGTAGACCTCGTGTATTTTTTCGGGAGTGTACAAAATATCCTCTTTATTTGCGGCAAGACGCACAAAAACGTGCTCTCCCACGAGCTGAAAGCTGTCCCTGTCGCCCGTGCTTATGAGGCAGTCGCCGCCGTTTTCGGAGCAGATATGCGACAGCGTACCGATTATATCGTCAGCCTCATAGCCCTCACATTCCACGATTTTTACGCCTAACGCTCTCAGAATGTCCTTTATCAGAGGCATTTGCATTGCAAGCTCATCGGGCATTTTATGCCTGCCTGCTTTATACTCTTTGTACATCTTGTGACGGAATGTCGGCGCTTTCAGGTCGAATGCGGCGGCGGCTCTGTCGGGTTTTTCCTCTTTTATAAGCTTGAGATAGATATTGAGAAAGCCTGTCAGCGCATTTGTAAAAACGCCCTTTTTATTCGACAGCAGACGTATACCGTAAAATGCACGGTTCATTATGCTGTTTCCGTCGATCAAAAGAAACTTCATAATTATCTCCTCTTTAATTTCTTATATTGTCAATCAGCTTACGGGGGATTTTTTTAAGCAGCAGATACGTCAAAAATCCTGTCAGAATGCCGCCTATTATCGCCGAAGCCGCAAGGACGGGCGCATAAGTCAGAACATACTTTGAGCCGTAAAATGCGACTGCGACAAGCAACTGCCCCGCTATATGAAAAACAGCTCCGCATACAGCCGTAAACGGAAGATATTGCAGTTTGTATCCGAAACGCTCATTTTTGCTCTTCGGTAAGAGCTGCCGTGCGGTCAGCATTGCCGTGCAGGCTAAAACTCCTCCTGCAAGTCCGTAAAATGCGCTTAGCAGAGAGCCTGTTATCAGCGCCGCCAAAAAACATCTCAATACCGCAACGGCATAAGCGTCATATGCTCTCCACGAACCGCCGATATACAGTACAAAAAGCGTTACAATATTGCCCAGACCCACCCGTATCCCCGGTATGGGAACAAACGGCGGCAGCATTGTTTCAAGAACCGCCAAAGCTGCCGCAATACATATGAAAAGCGCTTCTATACAGATTTTTTTTACCGTCATTTTTTTCATCAAAAGCGTTGTCTGATAACGTTTTAAAGTTATCGTGATTGTGCGGAATTAAGAATATCGGAAAGTTTATTTGCAAGCTCTCGCATTTCGCTTGTAAGCTGAGGCAGTTTTGGAAGTTCCTCTTCCGTAGATGTGAAATTTTCGATAACAGGCGCCTCATACTGCGGAATATCGGAAAAATGCCGCATAAGCGTATAATCTTCCCTTTTTATAAGCCGTGCAGGATAACTCGCCAGGTAATTTCTGAAAAGGGAAAATCTTAGACTTACGCAGGACGCAATAAATCCGACGAGCATAATTCCGCCGCACACCCCGTAAATGCTTATCCTTTCAAGAATGCAGACGGTTATTCCGGCAGCGGAAAAAATAAAGTTCAATATGCACGAAAGGATTTTGACCGCAGTCGTTCCGCCAACGGCAAAAAAAGCCGCAATCAGCAGTATTCCCGAACAGACTGCCGTGGGGATTGCCTCTTTTGAATTCACAAGAAATCCTAAGGCGGCGCAAATTGCACATATCACGCACTGAATATAAAAGCAAGTCCTTATGACTTTTCTGTAAAATGCCAGTTTGCGCTTTCTTGACGCAGTAAAGTCCTCGGCAATAGCGCCGCTCGTGTAAAAATGGATTATTTTTTTCTTGGTTTTATAGTTCATATCAACGTTTTTTCGGTCTTATTCATCGGTAAGCTGTGCGAGCCAGACAGCAGCCTCTGCGTCGCTCGGCATTCTTAGATCGCCTCTCGGAGAAATCGCCGCAGAACCTATTTTCACTCCGTCGGGAAGGCAGCTTCTCTTGAACTGCTGAGAGAAGAACCGCTTATAAAAGACGGTTTCCCACTTCAGGATAATCTCATCGGAATACAAATCCTCAAATGCGCGTCTTGCCAGCCGAAACACCTTGTCGGGCGTAAATCCGTATCTTATGCCGTAGTACAGGAAGAAATCGTGAAGTTCGTACGGACCTACAAGGTCTTCGGTTTTTTGAGAAATTTCGCCGTTTTCGGCAGGGAGAAGTTCGGGACTGACAGGCGTGGCAAGAATGTCGGCAAGAGCTTTTACCAGCCGTTCGTCTGTCGCCTCGTTCATACAATATTTCACTATATGACGAACCAGTGTTTTCGGTACGGAAGAATTTACTCCGTACATACTCATATGGTCGCCGTTATAGGTCGCCCAACCCAGAGCCAGTTCGGATAAATCGCCTGTTCCGACGACCATTCCGTTGAGGTCGTTTGCGAGGTCCATAATGACCTGCGTCCTTTCCCGTGCCTGTGCGTTTTCATAAGCGGTGTTATAGCTGCCTTCGGGGTGAGAAATATCTTTTAAGTGAGATTTTACCGTTTCGGTTATATCAATAAGCCTGAAATCTACGCCCAGAGCGGCACACAGAAGTTCGGCATTGGATTTTGTACGGTTTGTTGTGCCGAAACAGGGCATTGAAACTGCTACAATATCGGTAGTCGGACGACCGAGCAGTTTCACCGCCTCTGTGCTCGCAAGCAGTGCTAGGCAGGAATCTAAGCCGCCCGAAATGCCGATAAGCAGCTTTTGACAATGCGTGTGCTTTATTCTTTTCGCAAGAGCGTGCGCCTGCATAGCAAGGATTTTTCGGCAGCGGCTGCGATTTTCGGCGTCCTCGGCAGGAACAAACGGCAGAGGCTCGATTTTACGGGTAAGCTTTGTGACGCAGTTGCTAAGAGCAAATGACGCTGCAATATCACAATGTCTGCCACGAAAACTGGTATTTCTTATTCTTTCGGATGTCAGCATTGAAACGTCGATCTCCGATATTGTAAGACCGTTGGTATAAAGCTCGCCCGAGGCAAGTATTTTGCCGTTTTCGGCAATTATTCTCTGTCCGCCGAAAACAAGGTCGGTGGTGGACTCTCCTTCTCCTGCCGCAGCAAAAACATACCCGCAAATAAGACGTGCAGACTGTCCTTTTACAAGGTCTGTGCGGTACTCGTCCTTGCCGACAAGTTCGTTCGAGGCGGAAAGGTTCAGTATTATCAGAGCGCCGTTAAGCGCAGCCTTTGTCGAAGGCGGCTCAGGACTCCATAAATCCTCGCATATTTCCGCAGAAAAGGTTATTTCGGGGAAATTATCGCAGGAAAAAACAAGACCCTCGCCAAAAGGCACCAGCATATCGAAAAGTTCGATAGTGCGCTTTCCTTCGGGAGCCTCCGTAAACCAGCGCATTTCGTAAAACTCGTTATAATTCGGGAGATTTTTTTTCGGTATAACGCCCAATATCGCCCCGTTTTTAAAGATAACGGCGCAGTTGTAAAGCTCTTTGTCAATGCAGAGCGGACAGCCGACGGCAATCGCCACATCTGTTCCGAGAGAGGCTGTCACGATCTTCTCAAGCGCATATTCTGCGGCATCTTGCAGCGCAGTCTGAAAGAACAGATCCGCACAGGTATATCCCGTAACGCAAAGTTCGGGAAAGGCAAGTATCTTCACTCCCTCTTTATCAGCCTGTTTTATCAGTTCAATTATTTTTTCCGCATTATATTCACAGTCGGCGACCTTTAAGTCGGGTGTGGCCGCAGCGCATTTCACAAATCCGTCAAGCATTAAATCACCTCGTTTTCGGCTCTTAAACGACAAAAATATACTTCTGCAGAGCCAAATTGATTTCTGAACATATTCCCACATATATAATTATAACTCAAATTATAGATAAAATCAAGAGCTTTTGGGCAATTTACAGAGTTTTTTTCACAAACCTTATTGCAATTATCAGAAAAAAATTGTATAATAAGTATAATAGGGTAATGCTGTAAGAATTATTTCCGAAAAGAAGGGAGATTAAAAGAATGGAGTTTGTAAGTGAGAGAACCGCATTTACTATGATTTCCGAGACTGTTGTAAAGGCAGGCGTTTCTCTGTTCAATGCGGTAAAGTACATCTATATGATAGCGGATAAGGATTTCTACAACATAAACGTTAAGGATATATTTAAAATATCGCTTAAAAACATTACCGACACGACCTGCCTTTACAATACGGGGATAAAGCTCGACAAAGAGCGCTGTAAGGAAATGAATTCCCCCGAATATGAGAGGGTTTTGTCGCTTATGGTGTATTCATTTGCGGTAAGACTGCCTGAGCTTAAAAATTTCAGGGTGAACAATCAAAGCCTGAACGACAAGCAGATAAAGTCGATTTTCGACCTTGTCGTTTCTAAAGGAGCGGGAAATTATGACAACGTTATCGTTGACGATTTTGAGGAGATCCGCCGTATGGTAAAATCGGGCAGACCCGTTCCGGCATATGATGCAGAATGGTTTAAGAGTTATATTTACAGCTATGTGCCTGCGCTTACGGCTATCACGAATAAAAATATGTTTTTGCTGGGAAGCTGCGATATTCTTTTTACGCTGTTTTACAGCGGACTTGACGAGGAACTGAAAAGATTGCTCACAAGTCTTGTCAGCGGATAAGTATTTATTGCAGATACGAAAGAATTTGTTCAAGCTCATAAGAATATCATCTAAAGAGGTGATTTTTTTATGAATATGACAAAATATGCTTTTATGGAACAGGAACGGGCGGTGCTTTATGCCGATATGAACGGCATAGACGGCTACGCAGGAATAAACGGCGGCGTATTCGTTTTTAATCTCCCTGTCGGGCTGTATTTCGCTCTGGAGCTTTCGGGTCTGCCGCACGACAGCTCTCTGCCGTTTCATGTCCATAAGGGAAGTATTTGCGATAATGCGGGCGAAAAAGCCTTGGTTCTTCCCGATGTCGTTTCGGACAGCATCGGAAACGCCTCGGCACAGTTTTATACGGACGCCGCCAATCTTTCGGATATATCGGGAAAAGTTATTATGCTCCACAAAAAAATCGATGGTGAAGAGCCACAGATTGCCTGCGGAGTTTTAACAAGGATATTATAAAATAAAATAAGGAGAATAAAAATGGGAATTTCAGAAATAAAAGATCCGTCTTTATGGGAGTCGGGAAAGCGCAAAATCGACTGGGTAAGAAGAAATATGCCGCTGCTTAACGGCATTGAAAAGGAATTTATCGAAACAAAGCCGTTCAAGGGGCTGCGTGTGGCTCTTTCGGTTCATCTTGAGGCTAAAACTGCTTATCTTTGCGAGGTCCTTGCGGCAGGAGGAGCGGATATGTACATTACAGGCTCAAATCCGCTTTCCACGCAGGACGATGTGGCTGCGGCTCTTGTTCACGAGGGACTTTCCGTTTTTGCGTGGCACGGCACGACCGAGGAAGAGTATTTCTCGCATATAGGAAAGGTTATCGGCTCTGAGCCGAATATAATCATTGACGACGGCGGCGACCTCGTAAATTATATCCATAACGAGCGTCCCGACCTGCTGAAGAATGTTTTTGGCGGCTGTGAGGAAACCACTACGGGCATACTGCGGTTAAAGGCTATGGACAAGAACAAGGAGCTTAAATTCCCTATGGCTCTTGTAAATGACGCAGACTGCAAGCATCTGTTTGACAACCGCTACGGCACCGGTCAGTCTGTGTGGGACGGAATTAACCGAACGACTAATCTTATCGTAGCAGGAAAGGACGTCGTAGTTGCAGGATACGGCTGGTGCGGAAAAGGCACGGCAATGAGGGCAAAAGGTCTTGGCGCAAACGTTATCGTGACTGAAATCGACCCCATAAAGGCTATGGAGGCTGTTATGGACGGATTTAAGGTTATGCCTATGAGAGATGCAGCCAAAATCGGAGATTTTTTCGTTACGGTAACAGGCTGTGCGGACGTTATCGGCGAAGAGGCTTTTCTCAATATGAAGGACGGCGCTGTCTGCTGCAACGCAGGTCATTTCGACGTTGAGGTAAATATGAAAAAACTCCGTGAGATAGCAAAATCGCATTACGAGGCACGCAATAATATTGAGGGATATGTGCTCCCGAACGGCAAAACCGTTTTTGTTATTGCCGAAGGTCGCCTTGTAAATCTTGCGGCAGGCGACGGTCACCCTGCTGAAATTATGGATATGAGCTTTGCCATACAGGCTCTTTGCGCCGAATATATCGCCAAAAACAAGGACAAGCGAGAGCTTGGCAATATGACCTTTAATGTTCCCCGCGAGATAGACAGAAAGGTCGCCGAAAGAAAGCTGAATGCGTGGGGAATTACTATTGACAAGCTCACTGAGGAGCAGGAGAAATATCTTGGCAGCAGATGACGGCAGAATAGTATTCTCCGACCTTGACGGAACGCTTATCAATTCGGCAAAACGAGGCGGTAAAGATGATATTGTAATCGAGCGAAAAAACAAAGAAGATATATCCTGCATTACACGCAGGCAGGCGGTGCTGTTTCCGCAGCTGTCAAATATTATCCCCGTAACAACAAGAAGTATTGAGCAATACAGAAGAATTAAAATCGAGGGCTTTGACCCCGAATATGCGCTTTGCTCCAACGGAGGAAATCTCATTGTGGGCGGAAAGGTCAGCGAGGATTGGTTTTGCTGTTCAAAAAAGCTCTGCAAGGAGTCGGAGGAGGAAATAAAACGGCTTTGCTCCGTACTTGAAACGGATAAGCACAGGTGCTTTGAAATTCGCACGGTGGACGAGCTGTTTTTATTCACAAAGAGCAAAGATCCGCAGAAAACTCTTGAAAATCTCGGAAAATCAGAGCTTTGCGGCTGCTATTCGACAGGTGAAAAAATTTATGTTTTCCCGAAACAGCTAAGCAAGGGAAACGCAGTAAAACGTTTAGCCGAGGTGCTGGGGATAGAGAAGAATTTAATAGCCTGCGCAGGCGACAGCGCTATTGATGTGTCTATGCTGAACGAGGCTTATACGGCTGTTTTTACGGATAATATTCCCGAAAGCTGCGTTGACGCACCGGAAAAAATCATTTGCAGTAAAACGGGATTTGAAGAATTTGTGACCTGTTATTCATATTCGCACAGCATAATAAAGAGGATTTGAATTATGTTTAATATTCTCATTGCGGACGATTCCGCAAATATCAGAAGACTGTATGAATATACGCTTGAAAAAAACGGTTTCAGGACATTCTCTGCGGAAAACGGCGAGGCGGCTCTGGAACTGATAGAAAAGCAGCATATCGACCTTATGATACTTGATGTGATGATGCCCAAAAAGGACGGTTATGAGGTGCTTAAAATGCTCCGCAGCAGCGGCAGCAGTCTTCCTGTCCTGATCATAACGGCAAAAGACGCCGCCGAGGACTTGAGAAGGAGCTTTATGCTCGGTACGGACGACTATATGACAAAGCCCGTTGATGAAGTGGAAATGATCCTCAGAATTAAGGCTCTCCTGAGAAGAAGTAAGATAGCCGAAGAGCAGAAAATCACAGTCGGAAGCACCGAGCTTATTTACGACTCTTTTTCCGTAAAGGTGAACGGAGAACCGGTTGTTTTGCCGAAAAAAGAATTTCAAATCCTTTTCAAGCTGCTTTCGTTCACGGGAAAAACCTTTACAAGAGCGGCTCTTATGGAGGAGTTTTGGGAAATGGACTCCGACAGCGAGGCAAGAACCGTAGATGTTCATATAAACCGTTTGAGAGAGCGTTTTCGCAACAACAACGATTTTGAAATAATAACCGTGAGAGGTCTTGGATATAAAGCGGAGCTGAAATCTCAATGAAAAAAATCGTCAACTTTTTTAAAAAGCTTGGGGCGCTCATTGCGAAATCGTTCAGCCGTGTAAACAGGTTCGGCGTAATGCTTATGATTCTTACGCTGATTATCATAATCACATCGGAAGCGCTCAGCTTTACGGCAACGCTTGTTATAGGGTATCTGACAGGCGGCACAACTGAAACGGACGACATTATCGGACCTATTATCGCAAGCGTTGTTGTGGGCGGACTGCTCTCGTTCGTTATCGGAAATGCCGTGCTTAAACCGCTGTCTAACCTCACAAAAGCGACTAAGCGAGTCACCGAGGGAGATTATACGGTCAAGCTTGAAATAAACGATTTTCTTACAAGGCACACTTTAAAAGAAATCCGAAGATTGATCGAGGACTTTAATCAGATGACCGAAGAGCTCCGTTCCACCGAGCTTTTCAGAAAGGATTTTATCTCAAACTTTTCCCACGAGTTTAAAACTCCGCTCGTTTCCATAAGGGGATTTGCAAGGCAGCTTTACGAGGGAAATCTCACCGAAGAACAGCAAAAGGAATTTGCAAGAATTATTCTTGAGGAAACGGAATATCTGACCGAACTTTCGACAAATACCCAGCTTTTAACAAACCTTGAAAACAGGGATATAATTACCGATAAAACGAAGTTTTCTCTGGACGAGCAGTTAAGGCGGTGTATGCTGAGGCTTGAACCGCAGTGGTCTGAGAAAAATATCGAAATTGATATGAGCGATATGGAGGAAATTCCCTATTTCTGGAACGAGCAGCTTTTGGCTCATATATGGAACAATTTGTTTGACAATGCCGTAAAATTCAGCGAAAAAAACGGACAGATCAGGGTTTCCTGCTTTGAGGAGGACGGATATGTTTTCGTTAAGGTGAAAGACAGCGGCTGCGGAATTTCACAGGAGGCTCTTCCTCATATCTTTGAAAAATTCTATCAGGCAGAAACTTCTCATGCTGCAAAAGGAAACGGTTTGGGACTTCCGCTGGCGCAGAAAATAGCAGAGCTTTGCGGCGGAGGAATTACGGCTGAAAGTAAGGTCGGGGAAGGTTCTGAATTTACCGTTAAATTAAAGGCTGCCTATAATCGCTGATATGCCGGTCATAATACAGGAGGGTATTGCTATGAATGAATCTTACAAAAAACTGATGAAATGCTTTGAACAGGCTGAAAAGAAAATCTCGTTCAAGCCTGAGCTTGCGCTTGTCCTGGGGTCGGGATTGGGAGATTTCTGCGAAACTCTCGACATAAAGGAAACGCTTGAATATGCACAAATCGACGGTTTCCCCAAAAGCACCGTTGCAGGTCATAAGGGACGGTTTGTGTTCGGATACTGCGGAGAAACGCCGATAGTTTGTATGCAGGGAAGAGTGCATTATTACGAGGGATATTCCGTATCGGACGTGGTTCTTCCGACAAGACTTATGAAACTTATGGGCGCAAAAACTTTGTTTTTGACAAATGCGGCAGGCGGCATAAATCCTGCGTTTAAGGCAGGAGATTTTATGCTTATCTGCGACCATATCCTGTATAACGTTCCCTCTCCGCTTATCGGCGAAAATATTGAGGAGTTGGGCGTGCGTTTTCCGGATATGAGCGAGGTTTATTCAAAAATTCTGAGAAGTGCTGTCGAAGAGGCGGCGGCAGAAGAAGGCGTTCCTCTGAAAAGCGGAGTTTATATTCAGACTTCGGGACCGAATTATGAAACTCCCGCTGAAATTCGTGCTTTCGGAAGAATGGGTGCAGACGCAGTCGGAATGTCTACGGGAGTTGAGGCGATAGCTGCCCGTCACTGCGGAATGAAGGTCTGCGGAATTTCCTGCATTTCCAACCTTGCGGCAGGTATTTCTCCCGAAAAGCTTTCGCATAAGGAGGTTCAGGAAACAGCGGACAAGGCTGCGCCGATGTTCAGAAAGCTGGTAACTAAAGCGATTGATAATATCCATACGCTTAACTGATAGGAGTTTATTATGGCTAAACGTTTTTCCAACAAGAATGATGATAAAAAGCTTGAACGTACCATAATACGCAACTGGATTATTACGGGTATTTCGGGTGCGTTAATAATTGCGCTTATCATTTTTTCAAAAATGAGCGCATAATAATAAATTTTTAAGGAGCATTTTTATGGTAGTTGAACCAAAGGTAAGAGGCTTTATCTGCACCACAGCACACCCCGTCGGCTGCGATATGCTGGTAAAAAGACAGATTGAATACGTAAAGTCCAAAGGAGAGCTTAAAGGCGTCAAAAAAGCGCTTGTTATCGGCTGTTCAATGGGATACGGACTTGCCACGAGAATTTCGCTCGCTTACGGTATGAAAGCGGCAACGCTGGGCGTTATGTTTGACAAGGAGGGTTCGGGAAATAAAACGGGCACTTCGGGTTGGTATAATACCAAAGCCTTCGAGAAATATGCCGCTGCTGACGGTCTTTACGCAAAAACAGTAAACGGCGACGCTTATTCCGATGAATGTAAAAAAGAAATAATCGAAATAATCAAAAAAGACTTAGGCAAGGTTGACGCTGTTATTTATTCGCTTGCCGCTCCCAGAAGACAGGTCGGAGAAACGGTTTACAAAAGCGTTTTGAAAACCACAGACAAAACATATACCAACAAAACGATCGACCTTAGGAACAACGTTGTTTCCGAGGCAACTATCGAGCCTGCCACCGAAGAAGAAATCGAGGCTACCGTAAAGGTTATGGGCGGCGAGGACTGGGAGGATTGGATCGACGCTCTTAAAGAGGCAGACGTTCTTGAAGATAATGCGCTCACGATCGCCTATTCCTATATTGGTCCGAAAATCACTTATCCTATCTATTACGAGGGAAGTATAGGAAGAGCAAAAGCTCACCTGTTTGAAACCTCAAAAAAACTGTCGCAGAAGGGTTATCGTGCGTATATTTCCGTAAACAAGGCTCTTGTAACGCAGTCAAGCGCAGCTATACCGATAGTTCCGCTTTACATCTCAATTCTCTACAAGGTGATGAAGGAGCACGGCACTCACGAGGGCTGCATTGAACAGATGCAAAGGCTTTTTGCGAGAATATCTTCGGGCGATTTGGGCCTTGACAGCGAGGGCAGAATACGTATGGACGACCTTGAAATGAAACCCGAAATACAAGACGAGGTCAAAAAGATCTGGGACAGCCTTGACGGAGATAATTTCAAGAGCTGCACCGACATTGACGGCTATTGGAAGGACTTTTACGAGCTGTTCGGTTTCGGTGTTGACGGCGTTGACTATTCCGCTGACGTTGAAGTTTAAGGCGGCACATAAAAAAATCTCACCGAATTTGGTGAGATTTTTTATTCTGTAAAATGCTGAATTTTTTCTTTAAGCGCTTTTTTGATAAGCTCGTAGCGGAGCCGCTTTTCCTCTTTTCTGAAATGGATTTCACGGAACTGTTCGGGATTGCCGACGTAGTTTAGCTTTTCGTCGCCGAATTGCTCGCTTGTGAGGTCAAAAACAACGTTTCCTGCGACATTATAACAGTGGAAATTTCCGTCGGGTCTTTGTATTCCGTAAACCTTGCCTCCGTAAATATCCTGCGCCAGAAAAGCCGTTATTGAGCATTGTCCGAGAGTTTTGTTTTCGGCAGTCCATTTTTCCCTCATTCTCGGAGCACAGGTTTCTGCGCTCCATATTTCCGAAAGCAAATCGTATAATTCTCTCGGAGAGCCTGCCATTTTAAATTCTTCGCTTATGGGCAGGCAATCGGCATTTTCCGAACCGTAAAATTTGTATTTTTTCATAAAAGCTCTCTTTAAAACGGGGTTATCATTTTATTCCGATTACGCAACTATATTGAGAAACTGACCGATTTCAAGCTCTCTGTCGTACATTCCCACGCTGAAACGCTTTTCAAGAGAATTTTCGCCGCTATTTTTTTCGGGACTTTTTGCGTTTTTGTTATCCGCTGACACGGCGTTTTCGGTATCGGACTTTTCAACGGGCTTGCTTTTGGTAACTGTTGTGGTTTCGCCGCCCGAAACATAGCTTTTTCCGCATTCGGGGCAAATCGCCGTCTTTATCCGCACATTCTGGTATACAATTTCTTTTCCCTCTTGTGCAGCTTTAGCCTGATTGCGGTATACGTGCTCGTACTCGTGACCTCTGACTGCGGCGGCAGCTCCTTCGGGACCTACCTTTGCGGCAGTTTTAAACGATACGCCGGGGTCGTCCGAACCGTCCTGATATTTTCTGTTTTCACAGGTCTGACACTCGCCGTTGTCCTGTTTTTCTTTAAGCTTGTCAAGCCGTGTTTTCAGATTGTTCAGGCGTTCGTCAAGCTCAGAAATCCTTTTGCTGTTTTCTGCGCTTTTGGCTTGCTTTTGATAGTTTTCCCGTTCAAGCTTTGTACGGTTTATCATATTTTCAATTTCACCGACGGTATTTTTACCGTATTTGCCGCTGCCAACCGCCGTTGAGCCTGCGCCTACAAGACCAACTCCCATATTTTTCACCTGCTTTCGTGTGCAATTAAAAACGTTTTCTTGGATTTGCCGAGATTTTTCACTTATTTATTGAAACGAGCCTTTCCTCAAACTCATTCAAAGCAATAGGCTTTGAATAGAAAAATCCCTGTGCAGCGTCACATCCGCATACTCTCAGGAACTCTGCCTGCTCTTTGGTTTCAACGCCCTCTGCGATAATGTCAAGTCCTATATCCTGCGACATTGAAATCATATGCTCGATGATTTTTCTTCCTCTTTCGCTGTCCATAAATTCCGACAAAAAACCTCTGTCGATTTTAAGAACGTCAAACTGCGTCGTTTTAAGCGTATTAAGCGAAGAATATCCCGAACCGAAGTCGTCCATAAGCATTTTAAATCCTGCCTGTTTCATATTTGCGACAACATCGCTTATGCCTTGTGAGTCAACTGTCTCGGTTATCTCAAGCTCAAGGTAATTTATAGGAATATCATACTTCTTTATCAGATCGGAAATATATGTCACGCAGTCGAATGAATGAACATATTCTCTTGAAATATTCACGGAAATGGGGACAGGTCCAATGCCGCAGTCGAGCAGCCTTCTGATTTCCTTGCAGGCACATTCCCATATAAAACAGTCAAGTTTAAGAATAAAGCCGTTCTGCTCAAAAACAGGGATAAACACAGCGGGAGAAATCATTCCTCTTTCGGGGTGTATCCAACGTGCAAGAGCCTCTGCGCCGATTATTTTTCCCGTTGAAATGCTGTGTTTCGGCTGAAGATACATCACAAACTCATTATTGAGCAACGCCTTGTGCATATCGTCCTCAATACTTTGCATTTTGTGAAGTTCGCTCTTCATATTTCCGTTGAACCAGCCGATATTGTTGAGAGCGTTTCCGTGGATACTTCTTCTTGCGATAGAGGCGTTGTCGCCGAGCCTGCGTGTGTGGAGCGATTTGTCCTCGGCAACAGCTACTCCGAAGATAAGGCGGTATTCCATTCCCTTATATCCCATAAGCATACTCTCGATATAATGAATAAAATCCAGCAATTCATCTTCGTTTTCAAACTTCGTTACCACCATAAAAACATCGGCGGTAAGCCGACAGAACGGCGTTTCTTCGTCACAGATAAGACCCAGACTGTCCAGTATGAATTTCAGCAGCTCATCGCCGACTTCCACGCCGTATTTTTCGTTTATCAGCTTAAAACGCTCTATGTCAAGCTGAATAAACGCTATTTTGTCATCGGGGTGATTGTCGAGCATTGTCCTGCAGCGCTTTGAGAAAATCTGCGGAGCCTTGTCTGATGTAAACGCATTAAGCACCTGCTTGTCAAACTTTTCACGCACAGAAAACGGACGGATATTAAAATGAACCGATTTGATTTTCCCGTTATCATCAAGCAGAAAATTCGCATAGAAATGGTTCATTGAAAAATCTTCCTCACCGGGGAATTTCATTCTTAGGTCAAGGGAGATACTGTTTTTTTCACAGCTTTCAATAATGCCCTGCTCGATCTGAGCGCAAAAAACATTAAATGCGTCCTGAGATGTTTCGGCGACCATTCCGCTTTCACGGATATAATCCAGCGGGTCGCAGACTCCTTCGGGCAAAAATACCTTTCCGAACGAAAAAACTTCATTTTCGGCACAATTCCACAGAAAATGATATGTATATTCATCTGCCGAAGTAATGTCAGCAAGCAAATCACGGTATTTTTCGGGAATATTTGTCAATTTCATTTTAATCCCCTCCGTTTTTATGAGGAAAAATAGTTCTTTGGGGTATTATAACATATTTATTCAAGAATTGCAATACATATTGTTGATAATGACGAATAATTTCGTATCTTTTCACAATAAAATATCCTGTTCTCGGAAACGCCGCTGTTATGATGCGGTTAAACTCCCGTATTTCAGATGTCAATTTTCCCCGATAACAGTCACATTAAGCTCCTGAGAATCCAGCTCAACGCAAAAATCCCTGTTTATGCGGATATTAACGGCGTTTTCGGGCAGCTTTCGACCGGGATTAACGAAGAATATTCCAAGTCCTGCCGAGCATACGTTTTTCCTTGATGTACCGTGATAAAGCACTATATCCGAGTTTGCGCCGCTGTCGCCGACAGGCGCAGATGAAACGGTTTTTCCGTTTACCGAAAATTCTGTGATTTTTTCGGAGGATTTTGCACAGTCGATGTCAAGAACCTGCAAAGCTGTTTCGCTTGTAAAAATATCTTCCGTTTCAACCATATCCGTAAGCTCTTTTATGGAGAGCGCTCCGCTTAAATCCGTTTCGAATGCGGCGAGAACGCTGATTTTTACCGCACCGTGTTCGCGCATACATCGGGAAATGTCGTCTGCAAGACCTGTTCCGTTTCCCGACACAAAGACGACCGCCTCCCGTCCCTGAATAAAAACGGCGGCGTTCGTGTAATAGTTTCCGACAAAACGTATCTCGCTGCGGCTGTTGGCGGTATAAAGAGAGATGAGCATTGACGCAAGCGATAAAACCGCCGTTCCCTCTGCGCAGCGCCTGAATGTTTTCATTGAACCGAATGCGGCGGCTGTCAGCAAAATTGCACACAAAGCCGCTAATACCCAAGCCCCGTCGAAATCGAGCGAAATAAACATTCCTCGCAGATTGCCGAAAAATTTTACTATCGCCAAAATTGCTTTCATTGAAAAATCAACAGGCACGGCAAGTATTCCCGAATCAAAAATGCCGAGGAAAATCATAAACATCATTCCTACAGACATAAAAGGCGCAATAAGAAGAGAGGTTATCACGGCGCAAAGCGATACTCCCTTGAAAACCGCAATGCTTACGGGAGCAGTGCAGACAAGCGCACAAAACGAAGATGTGATTGCCGAAACTGCCGCAGAAAGAAATTTTGCCTTTTCGGGAAGAAATTCGTTCAGCTTTCCGGATATTTTCGGTCCGATAACTCCCACGCCGAAAACTCCGAGTACCGACATTGCAAAACCTGCGTCAAGGACAGCTCCCGGCGAAATGACAAGTATTACCGAAACCGCAAGGCAAAGCGTGTTCAAAGTTTCGGATTTTCGCCTGAAAAGAGGAGCTGCTGCGCTTATTATAAACATAGCCGAGGCTCTCATAACGGACGCTGTCGCACCGAAGAAAACCACTGCTCCTGCGGCGGTCATTATTGAGAACAGCGCTTTCGTTTTTCTTTTTCTCGTCGGTATAAATTGAAGAATAACCGCCGCAAGAATTGCGAAATGCGTGCCCGAGGCGGCGGTATAATGCGCTGTTCCGCTGATTTTTATCTGCTCCGAGAGAGTTTGCGGCAAATTTTGGTCATTTCCGAATAAAATCGCCGACGCTGTTTCTCTGCTTTCTCCGCAGACATATCGGCAAAGCGAGGCGAAAAGTTCTCTGCGGATATTTCTGATAAACGTGAAAACGTTGTCCTGCGGCTTTACAAGATGATATTCCGTGATATTTCCTGAGAGAAGTATGCCTTTTGCAAGATTTCTCGTGAGATATTCCTCGTCGGGAAGGTCAAGCTCAATCGTAGCCTCTGCAAAATATCCCTCTTCCACACGGCGTTCTCCGGACAGCCTTACATTTGCCGACAGACCGCCGAGGTTCATTTTTCCTGAAAATTCAACGCCGTTTTCGGAGTATTCAAGAATTTCTCCGACCGTAAATTCTGCTCTTACGGTTTTCCCTGCATAGGATAATACAGGTTCACAGTAGAATTTGATATGCAAAGTCATAAGCAAAAGCCCAACTGCAAGTCCGAAAACGCACAGCGTGAATTTATTTTTCTTTACCGCAAGAGCAGCAGCGGTTACAGCCGCCGCAGTCAGCAGCCACAGTGCAATATCGCCGAAATAATATGCAAACATCATTCCTGCGGCGAGAAACGGTGCAAACCTCACGGCAGGAAGTGATAACAAGGCTTTATACTGTGAGTCCATAATGTCTCCGATTTACAAAATTTGCTGTCAGCGCTGTTTTCCCATATTTCTCCTGATAACCGAAATCGGGAATTAGCATTTAAAGGTATAAAGGCAAAACCCATTGACAGGAGCTTTAATAAATGATATAATGAATTATAGTGTGTTGATTTTTGCGGATTTAAGGATTTTTTTGCCGTTTTCGCAGTACATAAGCCGAAGATCTTCTTCGGAAAAGCCAAAACCGCAAAGCAGGTCGATAAAATTCTTCTGGTCTGCCCACGGGGAGTCGGTTGCGAAGAGTATCTTGTCAGTACCGTGCGCTCTGATGATTTTTTCGGCTGTTTCGGGATAGCGGTCGAGAACAACGGCGGTATCCATATAAACGGGCTTTCCGACAAGCTTTTTGAGAACTTCTTCTCCCATATCGCAGCCTCCCAGATGAGCCAAGATGAGCTTGTCATCAATAACGCCGCCGAGCTTATCAAGGACCTCAAGGACCATATCGGGCGTGCAGTGCACATCATCGGGATATGCGACGTCTATTCCTGCGTGAGTGACAATGTAAAGACCCCGTTTTGCCGCTCCTTCGAGGATTTTCAGTACCCGTTCATCATTGAAATAAACGCCCTGATAATCGGGGTGCAGCTTTATTCCGAAAAGACCTGCGTTTTTTATGAAATCAAGTATCTCATCAATATTTTCACATTCGGGGTGAATTGCTCCTGCATATATAATGCCGTCTTTTCCGTTAAGCTCAGCCGCAAGGCGGTTTATCGACTCTACCTGTCGGACTGCGGTCGCTACGGGAAGAATAACGGAATAATCCACTCCGGAACGTTTCATACTCTCCTTTAAAGAGGAAAGCGTGCCCTCTCGGAAAGGCTTTACGTTGCCCTTTTCTGCCAGAAGTTCGATTGTACGGGCGGCTATTTTATCGGGAAATGTATGTGTGTGGAAATCAATGATCATAAAAACTCTCCTTATCAAATCAGCGGCAAAAAACGCTGCCTGCTGAAAATGCTTTTCGGTATAATTTGCAGTTATATGCGTTTGTCGGTTTTTGTATACATTATAACATAAAAATCCGAATTTTTCAATACGTTAAAAAGCGGTTGGTAAGACCGTTTGGAAAGGATATATAATTTATGGAAACAATGATAATCACAGGCGTATTTTTGATCCTGTTCTTTGCTGTGATGATACTCATAGGCGTAAGGAGCAGAAAACATGCTAAAGACGTGAACGGATTTGTTCTCGGCTCACGTCAGGTTGGACCCTGGCTAAGTGCATTTGCATACGGCACTTCTTATTTCTCGGCGGTAATATTTGTCGGTTATGCGGGACAGTTCGGCTGGAATTTCGGCGTGGCGTCGACCTGGATAGGTCTGGGAAACGCCTTTATCGGCTCACTGCTTGCCTGGAGCATTCTCGGAAGAAGAACGAGGATTATGACCCAGCATCTTTCCAGCAAAACAATGCCCGATTTTTTCGGTTCTCGTTTTGAATCAAAAAAGCTGAAAATCGCAGCGTCTGTCATCACCTTTGTATTTCTTATCCCGTATACAGCCTCGCTTTATAACGGACTTTCAAGGCTGTTTTCAATGGCGTTCAACGGGATTGATTACTCGATATGCGTCCTTGTAATGGCAGTTCTTACGGGAATTTACGTTATTATCGGCGGATATATGGCAACGGCAGTAAACGACTTCATTCAGGGTATGGTTATGCTTATCGGCATTATTGCCGTAATCGGCGCTGTCCTCAACGATAACGGCGGTCTTACGGAGGCTATGCAATCCCTCGCATTGGTTGAAGGCGACGCAGGCTGGAACGGCGCATATTCTTCTTTCCTCGGTCCAAATCCGCTGTTTTTGCTGTTCGTTGTAATGCTTACATCTCTCGGTACGTGGGGACTTCCTCAGATGGTCGGAAAATTCTACGCTATCAGGAACGAGGATTCTATCAAGAAAGGCACGGTCATTTCCACGTTATTTGCAATAATCGTTGCAGGCGGCTGCTACTTCCTCGGAGGATTTGGCAGACTGTATGACGTAGACGTTCAGGCAAACGGCTTTGACGCTGTAATTCCGCAGATGCTTTCGACGCTTTCTCCTGCTATAATCGGACTGGTAATAGTTCTTGTGCTTTCAGCGTCAATGTCTACGCTTTCTTCGCTCGTTCTTACAAGCGGTTCTTCGATAACGCTTGACTTTATTGAGCCGCTCAGCAAGAACAAATTCAGCGAAAAGAAAAAAATGCTTATTATAAGAATTTTCATAGTGATTTTCGTGGCGGTTTCTGCGGCTATCGCTATTGTTCAGGCGAAGAGCAAAAATATGTTTATCGCTCAGATGATGGGCGTTTCGTGGGGAGCGCTTGCAGGTGCATTTTTAGCGCCGTTCCTTTACGGACTTTACTGGAAAAAGACAACAAAGGCGGCTGTAGCGTCGTCGTTTGTGTTCGGTGTGGGACTTGAAATCGTACAGCTTTTGGTTTCTCTCGGAGTACTTGATGTAAAGAATATCCCCGTGCTTTCGTTTGTATTTACAAATTCGCTTTATTCGGGAGTATTTGCAATGGTAGGAGGACTTATTATCGTGCCGATAGTAAGCCTGCTCACCAAAAAGACACGTCCCGAAAATGTTGAAAGTATGTTTGTCTGCTACACCAGAACAAAAACGGTCGAGGTTACGGACAGCCTTGGCGACGACGACAAATAAGACTGCGCTGCTCACTGCCGCAGCGGAGAGCAAAATAATCAAATTTATAAGGGAGTTTTAAGATGAAAAAAATGATGCTTGGCAACGAGGCGGCGGCTCGGGGATTATACGAGGCGGGCGTTAAGGTCGTTTCGTCCTATCCCGGAACGCCTTCTACCGAAATAACCGAATTTGCCGCAAAGTATGATGAAATTTACTGCGAATGGGCGCCCAACGAAAAAGTAGCGACAGAGGTCGCTTTCGGTGCGTCTTTGAGAGGAGTGCGCTCTGCGTGCGCCATGAAACACGTCGGTCTTAATGTAGCCGCAGACCCTCTCTTTACGCTTTCTTATACGGGTGTAAACGGCGGTCTTGTCCTGTTTGTGGCGGACGACCCTGCTATGCACTCCTCACAGAACGAGCAGGATTCCCGACATTATGCCGTTGCTGCAAAAGTGCCTATGTTAGAGCCTTCTGACTCTGTTGAAACGAAGGAATTCGTCAAGGAGGCATACGAGATCTCCGAAAAATACGATACCCCCGTAATTGTAAGAATGTGCACCAGAATAGCTCACTGTCAGAATGTCGTTGAGCTTGAGGACAGAAAGGAAATTCCCGTCCCCGAGTACGAAAAGCAGCCGCAGAAATACATAATGTCGCCTGCAAACGCTGTCAGACGTCACCCGTTTGTCGAAGAGCGCACAAAAAAGCTTTCGGAGTTTGGCGAAACTTCTCCGCTCAACCGCATCGAAAAAGGCAGCTCAAATGAGATAGGAATAATCTGCGCAGGCACTTGCTATCAGTATGTGAAAGAAGTTTTCGGGGATAAGGTCTTTGTTTTAAAGCTCGGACTTATAAATCCGCTCCCCGAAAGGCTTATCCGTGATTTTGCGGCATCTGTCGAAAAAGTTTACGTTATCGAAGAGCTTGACGGCATAATCGAGCAGCATTTAAACAAGCTCGGCGTTCCCTGCGTCGGAAAAGAGCTTTTCCCGCCTGTCGGGGAATTTAATCAGTCAACGATACGTGCGGCTTTCGGTCTGCCGCAGCCGAAATCGGTCTCTTCCGATACGCCTGTTCCCGTGCGTCCTCCCGTAATGTGCGCAGGCTGTCCGCACAGAGGACTTTTTTACGTTCTCTCGAAGAACAAAATCACTACTCTGGGCGATATAGGCTGCTATACCCTTGGAAGTGCCGCTCCGCTTTCTGCGCTTGACAGCACGCTTTGTATGGGAGCCTCGGTTTCGGGCATACACGGCTTTAATAAAGCCGGCGGCGCCGATTCTGAGGAAAAAACCGTTTGCGTTATCGGAGATTCAACGTTTATGCATTCGGGTATGACAGGACTTGTAAATATCGCCTACAACGGCTCTAATTCCACGGTCATTATTCTGGACAACTCTATAACAGGTATGACGGGACATCAGCAAAACCCCACCACAGGCTATAATATCAAGGGAGAGCCTGCTGCGGCAGTTGATCTGGAGGAGCTTTGCCGTGCTATCGGCATAAAGCGTGTGCGTGTTGTCGACCCGTATGACCTTAAACAGTGCGAGGACGCAGTCAAGGAAGAACTCGCTGTAAAAGAGCCTTCCGTCATCATTTCCCGCAGACCTTGTATGCTACTCAAATACGTTAAGCCGAAACCTGCGCTCAAAATCAATCCCGAAAAGTGCGTAAGCTGTAAAATGTGTATGAAGTTGGGTTGTCCTGCAATCAGCATAAAGGATAAAAAGGCGTTTATAGACCCGACGCAGTGCGTCGGCTGCGCAGTTTGCGGACAGCTTTGCAAGGTCGGCGCTATTGAAGTCTGAACGGGAGGAGAGTGCAGTTATGGAAACTAAAAATGTTATGATAGTCGGCGTTGGCGGTCAGGGAAGTCTTCTCGCAAGCAAGCTGTTGGGTTCGATACTCACGGACGAGGGCTATGACGTTAAGGTCAGCGAGGTCCACGGAATGAGTCAGAGGGGCGGCTCTGTCGTAACCTATGTTCGCTTTGGCGATAAGGTTTATTCTCCTGTCGTTTCGACGGGAGAAGCGGATTATATCGTGTCCTTTGAGAAGATCGAGGCTGCACGTTATGCAGCATGGCTCAAAGACGGTGGCAGGATAGTCGTTAATATTCAGCAGATAGACCCTATGCCCGTTATCACAGGCGCTGCGGAGTACCCAGAGGGCATCCTCGAAGAGCTTAAATCCAAAGGAATTTTCGTTGACGAGATTGACGCACTTTCTATGGCGTCGGACGCAGGAAGTTCAAAAGCGGTAAATATCGTCCTTATGGGCAGACTGGCAAAATATTTCGATATAGGCAAAGAAAAGTGGCTTGCCGCTATTGAAAAGCTTGTAAAGCCGCAATTTGTCGAAATCAATAAAAAAGCGTTCGAGATTGGCTATTCGTCGTGATTTTCGACGTCTGCTGCCGAAGAATTCAAAAATATTTTTAAGGAGGTCTAAAGCAAATGTCAAATTACTACCAGCCCGAAATTGAAACTGCCTCTCGTGAGAAAATTCTCGAGATACAGAACGAGAAAATCGTAAAGCAGGTCCGTCACGTTTACGATAATGTAAAATATTACCGTGACCTTATGGATTCAAAAGGCGTTAAACCCGAGGACATCAAAAGCGTGGACGATATAAAAAAGCTGCCTTTTTTGTCCAAAGAGGATCTGCGTATTGCTTATCCGTACGGTTTGCTGGGCACAGACCTGAAAAACTGCGTTCGTATCCAGTCAACTTCGGGCACGACAGGCAGACGGGTGGTTGCATTTTATACACAGAAAGATATTGACATATGGGAAGAGTGCTGCGCAAGAGCCATCGTTGCCGCAGGCGGCACAAACGAGGACGTTTGTCAGGTCTGCTACGGCTACGGATTGTTTACGGGCGGTCCCGGTCTGAACGGCGGTTCGCACAAGGTAGGCTGCCTTACGCTCCCTATGTCGTCGGGCAACACCGAGCGCCAGATACAGTTTATGATGGATCTGGGAGCGACAATTCTTTGCTGTACGCCCTCTTATGCCGCTTACATAGGAGAGTCTCTTGCCGAGGCAGGGTACAAGCCTGAGGACAACAAGCTCAAAGCAGGAATTTTCGGAGCAGAGCCGTGGACGGAAGAAATGCGTTTGAGCATTGAAAAGAGCTTGGGCATTAAGGCATACGACATTTACGGCTTGACCGAAACCAGCGGTCCGGGCGTTTCGTTCGAGTGCGAGGAGCAGACGGGTATGCACATCAACGAGGACCATTTTTACGCCGAAATAATCGACCCCGACACAGGAGAAGTCCTCCCCGAAGGCGAAAAAGGAGAGCTTGTTTTTACATCTCTTGACAAAGAGGCTTTCCCTCTTCTCCGCTACAGGACCCGCGACATCTGTGTTCTTACCCGCAAAAAATGCTCCTGCGGACGTACTCACGTAAAGATGAGCAAGCCTATGGGCAGAAGTGACGATATGATGATAATTCGAGGAGTAAACGTATTCCCCAGCCAGATCGAGGCGGTTCTCCTGAAGGAAGGCTATCCGCCGAATTATCAGATAATAGTTGACCGTGTAAACAACAGCGATACTCTCGATATAAATGTTGAGCTTCCTCCTGAGCGGTTCTCCGACAAGGTAAGCGATATTCAGGCTAAGGAAAAGAGTCTTGAATCTGCTTTGAGGACAATGTTGGGTATAGGACCGAAAGTTCATCTTATGCCTCCTCATTCCGTTGAGAGAAGTGAAGGAAAGGCAAAGAGAGTTATAGACCACCGTAAACTTCACGATTGATGAAAGGAGCAGATTATGTCAGTAAAACAACTCACGGCTTTTATTGAAAATCGGCCCGGCAAGCTCAGAGATATGGTCGAGGCTATTTCCAAAGCAGATGTAAATATCCGTGCAATGAGTATTGCCGATACCAAGGATTTCGGAATTCTGCGTATAATTGTATCGGATACCGAAAAAGCAAAAGCTGCTCTTGCGGAAATCTGCGTGACATCCGTTATCGAAGTTATTGCCGTAAAAATGTCCGATAAGGCAGGTTCTCTTGCGGATATACTTGACGTTCTCGATAAAGCAAAAGTAAATATTGAATATATGTACGCATTTACCGCACCAGCAAACAACGGCGCTTACGTTGTTATCCGTGTCAACGACAATAAGTCTGCCGAAAAGGTTCTGAGGGAAAACAGCATTGAAATGCTTTCTGACAGCGAGATACAAAATCTCTGATTTACATTAAATCAATAGACGGCAGGTCGGACATTTGACCTGCCGTTTTGTGTAATCTAACCGTATTATTTGGTATAAATGACGTTGACTTTTCTGAGAAAATCTGTTATAATGAAAAGAAGGAGATTTATGCCTTGATATTTATTTGAAAGGAAGAGAGCTTATGGAACTTTCTGGAAATATTTCATTGGCGCAGCTGTTCAATAGGCTTTCAACAATGAATCCGAAGAGTTTCGACGAATTTGACCGTGTAGTCGGCACGGCAGTCGGCAAAGAATTAACAGCCTATAAAGCGGTAAAATCGGAATATACGATTTCTGCGCCGCCAAATCTCCCGTTTGCGGAGGAAGTGCCCGACAAAGGCGTTTTGTTCGGCGGAAATATTGAAGTAAAAACAGAGCCTGTACGTTTTCAGTTTATTCTTGACAAAGGCGGATTGATCGCATTTTCGGCATATTTTGAGGAAGGCAAGAGCGTTTCTTCGGAAGAGCGGCAGGTGCTCAATGCGATATTCGGCTGGCTCAATAATATGCTGAACGAAGTAATAAATATCAATACATATAAAAAACTGGTTATGGTCGACCCTGCCACGGGAATGAATACGCAGGCTGCGTTTATGCAGTTTGCCGGAATGCTCACCGCAACGGGCAGGTCACGGGAATATACTGCGCTTTATTTCAACATACGCAATTTCAAATCCATTGACAAGGTGCTGAATTTTGTCGAGGGAAATACGGTTATGGCGAAATATTGTCAGACGCTTATAAATGCGCTTTCAAGCAGGGAAATGGTCGCACGTATGGGCGGAGATAACTTTGTCGCTCTTATTTTTGACGAGCATAGAGATTATTTCTTTGACCTTATCCAGAATATGATAATCAAATTTTCAAAGGACGGTAAGAATTATTCTTTCTCGTTCGGTGCAACGATAGGCGCAACAAAGCTGGCAGACGAAAAAAATCCCGGCGAGATAATGATGCATATTATCTCAGCTTATCAGGCAGCCCGTGAAAAACGAATGGTTTTGAGCTATTATGACAAGAAAATCAATCTTGACATTATGGAAAAGAAGATAATACTCTCGAAATTCCATAAAGCGCTTAATGACCGAGAGTTTTTCGCTATGTATCAGCCGAAAGTCGATACGAGGACGCATATGCTCGTGGGAGCGGAGGCTTTGGTTCGCTGGAGACGGGAAAGCGGCTTTATAATGCCCGCAAGCTTTGTTTCGATACTCGAAAAAGACGGCTGTATATGCGCTCTTGATTTTTATATGCTCGAAACGGTTTGTAAGCTGCAAAGAAGGCTTTTCGACAGCGGAATTGAGCCTGTAAAAATTTCGGTCAATTTCTCTAAGCGTCATTTGTCGAACAACAAGCTCGTGGAAGAAATCGTCGAGGTCATCGACCGTTATCAGATACCCCATAATTTGATAGAAGTAGAGCTTACAGAGAGCGAGGATTATCATAATCAGGGCGTAATAAAGGATATTGTCGAAGAGCTTAGTATTTTGGGAATAAAAAGCTCTATTGATGATTTCGGTACGGGCTATTCGTCGTTGGGAATGTTAAGAACACTTCATCTTAACGAGCTGAAAATTGATAAAAGCTTTATTCCCGAAAAATTCTCCAAAGAATATGACAAGACCCTTGTAATGCTCAGGGGCGTTGTAAGTCTTGCGAAGAGCCTTGGACTTACTATCGTCGCAGAGGGCGTTGAAACCCGTGAGCAGCTCGCTCTTATAGAGGATCTTGGCTGTGACGCCGTTCAGGGATACATTTTTGACAAGCCTCTTACCGAGAGCGATTTTATCGACAGATTAAAGAGAAAATACTACAATTGATTTATATTAGGCGAATTTTTCGCTGAAATGTGTGAAAGGAAACTGCCCGATGATAAAAAGTTCGTTTGGAGTCGGAAAAAACACCGAAGATGTCGGTCTTTGCGTTGACGAGGCGGTTAAAAACTTCAAAGACCCGAAAATCATATTTTTCTTTGCAGGAGAGAATAATTTCACCGAAATTGCCCGTCTGATGAGCGAAAAATTCCCCGAAACAATTTGTATGGGCTGTTCGGCATACAGGATATGGAATGCGGACGGTGCGGATAAAAATGTGCTTAAAGCGGTGGCAATAGAGGACGGAGTAACCTGTTCGGCAGGCGTTATCGAGAAAGCGGATAATTTCGCTCTGGAATATGCCGACGGGATAGAAAAGTGCGCAAAGGAAATAGGAGAAACCGAAAATACGATTTGCGTGGAGTTTACTTCGCCGTATGTCCGCTCGGAGGAGTATGCTCTTATGGCGCTTAACAGCGTGCTTTTGAGGGACGATATACCGATAATCGGAGGAACGGCAGCTAATTCCGTATCGGATAAGGAAGGCTCAGAGGAGGCATATGTTTCGCTTAACGGAGAGGTTTACACCGAAGGCTGCGTTTATGCACTGATACATAATATCAACGGAAGAATAATTCTTCGCCGTGAGAATATTTATGAGCCGCTGACAGGAAGGCATCATACCGTTACAAAGGCAAACAGCATTACAAGAACGGTAATGACCTATGACGAAAAGCCTGCTGTCAGTGTTTACGCAGAAGAGCTGAATGTTATGCCCGAGGATATTGATAAATATTTCTTCCATTTTCCTATGGGACGCAGAGAGGGCGATGACTTTTACGTTACCGCAATACAGGGAGAGGGCTCTCACGGAAGTCTGAAACATCACGCCCGTGTTTACGAGGGAACCGATATGATGGTGATGAAAGAGGGCGATTTCAGGCAAATAAACGACCGCACTCTTGAAGAAGTAAAGAGCAAAATACCCAATCCCTCGCTTGTGATACTGTTTCATTGTGTTGCGAGAACGGTTCTTTTTGAGGAAAAGAATTATCTTGACGAATATTGCGGAAAAATTGCCCGTGCATTACCGAATTTTATAGGTTTTTCCTGTATGGGAGAACAAATGGGCACAAATAATTTCAACCATACAATGATGCTTGCAGTGTTTGAGTAACAAGTCCGATATTTCACAATGATCCGTTATGCAATTAAGCGCCAATTAGATTTGGCGCTTTTTTGTGTGTTTTTTTCAAAAAAAGAACGCCCAAAGGCGTTCGCTGATAATCTGGCGACCCGGATGAGACTCGAACTCACGACCTCCGCCGTGACAGGGCGGCGTTCTAACCAACTGAACTACCGGGCCAAATGCGCCCGCTATTGCAGGCGCTGTATAATGCTGGTGGAAGTTATAGGGCTCGAACCTATGACCCTCTGCTTGTAAGGCAGATGCTCTCCCAGCTGAGCTAAACTTCCGGGACGTTTTCAAACGACTATTATATTATACACATTTCTCCGAAAAAAGTCAAGCATTTTTTTGAATTTTTTTAACTTTTTGTTTCTTTCAGCAATTTAGACATATCGTCTGCTGAAAAAATGTATTTCTTGTTACAAAAGTGACAACAAACTTCGGTTTCTTTTTGCTCTTTTATAAGCTTTTCAATTTCTTCCCTGCCGAGAGAAACAAGAATCTGCTCTGTTTTTTCTCTCGAGCAGCCGCAAAAATATCCGCATTCCCAGCTGTCAAGTATTTCTGCGCCCAGTCCCGACAGCGCAGTCATAGCAATATCTTCGGGGGTGAGATGTTTTTCCAGCATAGCGGAAATATCGTCCATATTCGAGAGATTTCTTTCGAGGATTTCAACCGCCTTGTCCATAACGGGCGGCACTATCTGTACCATAAATCCTGCCGCTGCCTCTATCTCGGCACGTTCGCCGAAGGATATTCCGAGAGCGACGACGGTGGGCAGCTGCTCGCTTATTGCATAATAAGAGGTAATATCTTCCGCAATATTTCCCGAAACAAGCGGCACTTGACCGCAGTAAGGCTCTTTCAGCTCCATATCCTTTATGACCGTAAGCGAACCGTCACATCCGACAGCCGTTTCCACGTCAAGAGAGCCGTCGGGCTTTGTCGGAATATTTACAACAGGATTAGAAACGCTGCATTTAACGTTTCCTCTGTAATCCGAAACTGCCGTGAGCGTGCCGCAGGGACCGCTGCCGTTTATGCGGAGAGTAAGCTCATCGTCCTTATATTTAAGCATTGCGCCCATCATAGCCGCCGCCGTAGAAAGCCTTCCGAGAGCCGCTGTTACAACGGGAGAAGAGCCGTGCATTTTTGCGATTTCACGCACAATATCCGTTGAGTCAAGGGCGGCACAAAGCACGCTCCCGTCCTCTGAAAGAGTTCTGACTATTTTACCCATTTTTTCACCTTTTAAATTTTTCTTGCCCCGAAGAGCAATTTTTCACTTTTGTCATTCGGCGCATCAAACGTCAGATATTCGTAAATATTGACAATCTCAAATCCGCATTTTTCAAGAAGTTTCTTTATTTCCTCGGCGGAGAGGGCAATTTCCCGAAAGCTTTCGCCGCCTCGTATATACGAACCGTCCTCTTCCTCAAAGAAAATATCAAGCTCTATCGAAACGCTGTTGTCCTTCGGAGAAAATTCATTCTGCCACACGCAGTAAGCTCCCTCGACATCATAGACAAATGTGTTTTCTCCGAGAATTTCACGGTGCTTGTAGATCGTATTTACGTCAAAAACAAACGCTCCTCCGCTTTTGAGATTTTCAGCGGCGCATTTAAAGCAGCATTCGATTTCCTCTGCGCTTTCAAGATGATTGATGCTGTCAAGCGTTGAAATAACAGCGTCAACCTGTTCTCCGAGGTCGGTTTCGGACATATTCTGGCAAATCCACTGAATTTCGGGATTTTTCGCCGCAGCTTGCGAAAGCATTTCCGCAGAAACGTCCTGCCCGATAACGTCAAATCCCTTATCCGCTAATCTCACGGTTAAATTTCCCGTGCCGCACCCCATATCCAAAAGCCGTTTTCCGTCTGTAATTTCACAGAGAATTTTCGCATAATAATCGGCAATTTCGTCATATGGAACGTTTACCGTGAGCAAATCGTAAACAGCGGCAAAATCGCCGTAGCCTCGTTCATACTGTTCACACATAGTCTTTTATGCGGTCAAGAACGATTTCATATCCGCCTGCTGTCTGATAAGTAAGCGTTTTGTTTACACGGGAAATAGTGGCGGTCGACGCTCCCGTTTCCTCGACTATTTTATTGTAAACAGCGCCCTTGTTGAGCATTACTGCAACGCTTAGCCGCTGAGCCATAGCGTCAAGCTCCTGCGGAGTACACAAATCTTCAAGAAACGCTTTGCATTCTTCCTCGTTTTCAAGCGAGAGCAATGCCCGATATAACAGATTTATATTGTGCTTACTTTTCCTCATAAAAACCCTCCGTGCAAATTATTCGCAGATACTAGATATATTTTAGCATAATAAAGCTGAAAAGTCAAGTGCTTTTCTGCGGCAAAACAGCCGATATTCCCGATAGGACGTCAAATGCAAAAGTAAATGCAACACAAAGCAGAAAAGTGTTGCAATAACCTCTGCACAAAGCATATAATTATAGATACAAAGTGTTGCAATAAAGAATGCACAAGAGGTATAATAAAGATGGACTCGGCAGGACGATGAAAAGGAGGAAAAAATGAGCCGAAAACATCTTGATTTAACCGACAGGTGCATAATTGAAAAGGGACTTGCGCTTGAACACAGCTTTCGAGAAATAGCCCTGAGCCTCAATTGCAGCCCGTCAACCGTTATGCGCGAGGTGCGAAACAACCGCGTTTTCATAACCTCGTCAAAAACCGGATGCGCAAATTTTAGAGAGTGTCTGAAACGAAAAATTTGCGGAAAACCTACTTGCTTTAATCCCTGTAAAACATGCCGCGAATATGGTTGTCATTCGATATGTAAGGATTTCAAGCCGTTTCACTGCAGCAAGCTGGACAATGCCCCGTATGTCTGTAATTCCTGCGAAAACCGCAATTTCTGCCAAAAGGAACACGCGGTATATTCCGCGCACAAGGCGGACGCAATAAGCCGTGAACGTTTATCTGATGCAAGAAGAGCACTTCATACGCCTGATGAAAGAATAACGGAATTAAACAATCTTATCACACCGCTTATCCTCAACGGGCAGTCGCTGAACCACATTTATGCCAATCATT
>CANQKW010000010.1 GCA_947624555.1 uncultured Clostridia bacterium | reverse complement strand
ATGAAATTAAAGCGCACATACGAGCACGCGGCAAAGGCGGGCGCGCCTGTAGTCGGATTTTACGATTCCAAGGGCGGCGATATTGCCGAGGGCGCGGGCGTTCTCGCAGACTATGCCGAGATAATCGCCTCGTCCGCTAAACTTTCGGGAGTTGTTCCGCAGATTGCCGTTATAACGGGCGTTTGCGCGGGCTGCGCGGCAATGCTGGCGGCGACCGCAGATATTGTTATCGCGACCGAGAAAAGCGAGCTGTTTCTGACCGCTCCGTTCAACAACGCTGACGGCAAGCTGGCGGGCGCGGGTACTGCCGAAAATGCGGCGAAGTCGGGCGTTTGCCAGATTTTGGCAAAGGACAATGACGACGCTGTCGATAAAGCGAAACTTCTTATGGCAATGCTGCCGCAAAACAACCTTTCCGCACCCTATTGCCTGATAGATGCGGCGCAGTCCGACGGGAATATTACTGCGGCTTTAAAGGGCATTGACCTTGTTTCGGCGTTTGCGGACAAGGGCACGGTGGTTGAGCTTGGTGAAAAATTCGGTTCGGCGGCTGTAACGGCAATTGCCGCGGTAAACGCCACCACCACCGCGTTTGTCACCACCGATAAGGCTGAAAAGCTGACCGCTGCAGACTGCGCGAAGATAGCAAGGTTTGTAGAGTTTGCGGACGCATTTTCAATTCCCGTTGTGACAATGGTCAATACCGAGGGATTTGCGGGCAGCAGCGCGGCGGAGCTTGCGGGCAGTGTTCGCGATTGCGCAAGACTGACTCAGGTGTATGCAAATGCCACCACCGCGAAGATAAATCTCGTCACAGGCAAGGCTTACGGCGCGGCGGCAGTGGCGTTCGCGGGCGCGGACACAACGATTGCTCTCGAAAACGCCGAAATCTCGCCTATGAATCCCGAGGCTCTCGCGGCATTCGCAGGGGAGACCGATATTTCCGCGTTTGCGGCGGCGGCAGTCGGCATGGCGGACCAAGTTGTCGAGGCTGAAAACGCTTACGAGGCGGTATATAGCGCATTGCAGGTATATATGGGCAAGCGCGAAAGCTCTCCCGCGAGAAAGCATGCGAATATTTCGCTGTAATTACACGAATTAAATAAAAGTGAGGTAGAATATATGAAAAGTTACATTATTACCGTAAACGGAAACGCTTATGACGTTCAGGTTGAGGAAACAGGCGCAAGCTCGTCAGCTCCTGCTGCTGCTCCTGCTCCCAAGGCTGCTGCGCCCAAAAAGGCTGCTGCCGCTGTCGGAGGAACGCCCATTAACGCTCCTATGAGAGGCACTATCGTTGACGTTAAGGTCAAGGTAGGCGATAAGGTTTCAAACGGCACTGTTGTAGCTGTTCTTGAGGCTATGAAAATGGAGAACGATATTGTTTCCGACAAGGAAGGCACGGTTGCCGCTATTCTCGTAAACAAGGGCGACGCCGTTGAAACAGGCGCACCCGTTGTTACTATCGGATAACGGTTTTTAAAATATCTTAGTAATCAGGAGATAAATATGGCTAAATTGAAAATAACGGAAACGGCTCTCCGCGACGCACATCAGAGCCTTCTTGCTACGAGAATGTCCATTGATGAAATGCGCCCGATTCTTTCCGAAATGGATAAGGTCGGCTTTTATTCGGCTGAATGCTGGGGCGGCGCAACTTTCGATTCCTGCATTCGTTTTCTTAACGAGGACCCCTGGGAGCGTCTTAGGATCATCAGAAAGGAAATGCCCAACACTAAGCTGCAAATGCTGTTCAGAGGACAGAATATGCTCGGTTACCGCCACTATGCGGACGACCTTGTCGAGTATTTCGTTCAGAAATCTATCGCTAACGGCATTGATATTATCAGAATTTTTGACGCTCTCAACGACATAAGAAACCTTGAAACTGCCATCAAGGCGGCTAAAAAGGAGAACGGACACGCTCAGGTGGCAATTTCTTATACCACGGGCGAAGTTTTTACTCACGAGTATTATATGAACTATGCAAAGCAGATAGAAAATGCGGGCGCAGATTCTCTTTGCATTAAGGATATGGCGGCTCTTCTTACGCCTTATGAGGCGGAGTCTCTCGTAAAAGACCTTAAAAGCGCTGTAAAAATACCCGTTCAGCTCCATACGCATTATACGTCGGGTCTTGCGTCTATGTGCATTATCAAGGCTGTTGAGGCAGGAGTTGACGCTGTCGATACGGCTATGTCGCCTCTTGCTCTGGGTACTTCTCACGCTCCTACGGAGTCTGTGGTCGCAACTTTCCTCGGAACAGAGTATGACACGGGTCTTGACCTTATCAAACTCAACGAGATAAGAGAGTATTTTATGGGTCTGCGCAAGAAGTATATCGACAGCGGTCTGCTTGACCCGTCTATGCTTGCCGTAAATACCAAAGCTCTTATCTATCAGGTGCCCGGCGGTATGCTTTCAAATCTGCTTTCACAGCTTAAACAGGCAGGCAAGGCAGATCAGCTCGAAGAGGTGCTTAAGGAAGTGCCCAGAGTGCGTAAGGACTCGGGATATCCGCCTCTGGTAACGCCTACTTCGCAGATAGTCGGCACACAGGCTGTTTTCAACGTGATCACGGGCGAGCGCTATAAGACCGTTACAAAGGAATTTAAGGGTCTTGTCAAGGGCGAATACGGAAAAACTCCCGTCGAAATCGACCCCGAATTCCGCAGGAAGATCATCGGCGACGAAGAGCCTATTACCTGCCGTCCTGCGGACTTGCTCTCTCCGGAATTTGACACGATGAAGGAAGAGGCTAAGGAATGGGTGGACGGTTCTTCCGTGGAAGACGTACTCACTTATGCGATGTTCCCGAAGGTTGCACCCAAATTCTTTGAGAACCGCCGCGACAAGCAGCTCGGCATCGACGCTCAGCACGCCGATAAGGTGAATAAAGTGCACCCCGTGTGATCTTTTTTACAGACTGTTAAATCCCTGCCGAAACGCAGGGATTTTTCATTGGAAATTTATTACTTTGTATTACTATCTGTTATCGTTTACATAAAATCATATGTAAAATTCGTTGTTTTGCACAAATAAAAGGTTACAAATAGGTAACATTTATTTTACAAACACAAAACTGCTTTGCAAATTAAAATGAAAAATCAAAAAAACGGCTTTGTTGAGCGGTTTGTCGTGTAATTGCGTTACATCGGATTTGTTAGGTTATAAAGTTAAAAATGTGGCAAAATAAACAAGTTTCGCTCTCGGAAGGCTTGATTAAAAGCTTTTTTTTAAAAAAATGAAAAAAACCACTTGCAAAATGTAAAAAAATATGTTAAACTAACAATTGTAATCGGACAGCAGAAATGTATGTGGATGTTTGCTGTTACCGATGATATTTCTGAATTGAGAACTTGCGGATTTTGGTTTCCGTAAGACAATTCGGGACATTTATTTTTAGGAGGAAAAACCAATGAAGAAAAGATTATTGGCAGCGCTCGTAGCGTCTGCTGCAGTTCTCTCGCTTGCAGGCTGTAACGATAACAGCGGCGCAGGCACAAGCGGCGGATCAAGTTCCGGCGCAAGCGAAGTTTCTAAGGTAGAGGAAAGCGCTCCCGCTACCGACGTAAAGGACGACGATGACACTCTGACTATCCTTACTTGGGAGTCTAACTCCGATATTCAGGTTCAGAAGAAGTTCTTCTGCGAGAAAACCGGTATCTCTGAGGACAAGATAAAAATTGTTACAGTTGGCGCTGACGGTGAGGCAGGACGTGACGGTATCAAGCAGTATATGCTCGGTTCTGAGGACGCTGACCTGTTCACAATGGACGCTGACTGGACACCTCTCTACACAAACGACGATACTCTTACGCTTCCTTACAGCGAAATCGGTCTTACGACAGCTGATTTCCCCGACGCTTACAAGTACACTATCGACCTTGGTACTGCCGAGAACGGCATTTTCAAGGCAGCGTCTTTCCAGGCTACTCCCGGCGGATTTGTTTACAGAGCTGACCTCGCTAAGGAATATCTCGGCGTAAACAACCCCGATGAGATGCAGGAAAAGGTAAAGGATTGGGATACTTTCAAGGCAACTGCTGAAACGCTTTACAGCGCATCAGGCAACAAGACTTCGCTCTGCTCTACAGCAGGCGGTATTTGGCAGGTATTCCAGTGCTTTAGAAATCAGCCTTGGGTAAAGGACAACAAGTTCCAGCTCGATACTGCTGAACAGTTCTATGATCTCGTAACAGAGTATAAGAATAACCACTACTGCGCAGCCGTTCCTCAGTGGGAAGCTGCTTGGTATGCTTCTATCCGTGACGGCTCGGCTCTCGGCGACTTCGTTCCTACTTGGGGTCTTACAACCGCAGGCGGCGGATCTATCCTTGAAAACTTCAACGGCGCTACCGCTGAAAAGGACGAAAACGGAAACCTTGTTCCTTCGGCTGACGTACTTGCTGCTGACGCACTTGCAATCTGCCCGGGTCCTGCAGGCTGGTACTGGGGCGGTACTTACTATGGTGTATCTTCTCGCTGCAACACCAAGGCTACCGCTAAGAAGTGGATCGAGCTCTTCTGCAACGACAGCGCTGCTATGAAGGAATACGCTGAGAAGACAGGCGACTTCGTAAACAACAAGCCTGTTATGAACGACATCATCAACGCAGGCACTAACAAGAACAAGTATCTTGGCGACCAGGATCACTTCAAGGTTCTTAACGAAGTTGCCAACAAGATCGACATTACCGGTAAGGTAACAAGATATGACTCTCAGTGCAAGGGCGCATTCAATGACTCTGTACAGTCGCTCCTGAAGGGCGAAGTGGCTGATAAGGCTGCCGCTATCGAGAAGTGCAAGGACGACGTTGCTAAGGCTTGCCCCGGCGTTGTTGTTGAGTAATTTGACGGCAATTACAAATAAAATTTAATACCTGAAATCAACAGTATATGCTTATGGGCTTAGGCTCATAAGCGTATATTGTGATTTTTTAACAGGGAAAACGAAAGGGTGTGCAATATGCAGTCTGCTGCTCCAAAAACGCGGAAAATGATAAGCTATGCAAAGTACGGCTATATCTTTATACTGCCGTTCTTTCTTGTATATGCTGTGTTTATGATTTATCCGCTCATAAACACCATTTTGCTGAGCTTTAAGGGTAATGGTCCGACCGCAGAACAGTGGGTCGGTTTCCAGAACTATCAGTATATTCTGTTCGGCGAGGAAGGTAACAGATTGGCCAACGCATTTATGAAGTCTTTTTGGCAGGACTTTTTAAATACTCTTATCCTTTGGGTAGGTAACTTCGTTGTCCAGATCGTTCTTTCGCTGCTCCTCGCTGTGTGGTTCTCCGATAACCGCATAAAAATAAAGGGCACGGGTTTCTTCAAAGTTGTCGTTTATATGCCTAACATTATTACGGCAGCGTCTGTGGCATCTTTGTTCCTTATGCTCTTCGGAAACAGCAAATACGGCGCAATTAACTCGCTGCTGTTGAATGCAGGAGCTATTTTGGAGCCTGTTTCGTTCCTGAATAACCAAGTTATCACGAGAATTCTTGTAATGCTTATTCAGTCGTGGATGTGGTTCGGTAATACTATGCTGCTGCTTTTGTCGGGTATTTACGGTATTGACCCGTCAATTTACGAGGCAGCGTCTATCGACGGTTCAAGCGGTATGAATACGTTCTTCAAGATCACAATGCCCATATTGAAGCCGATTTTCATTTACGTATTTATTACGTCTATGATAGGCGGTTTGCAGATGTTCGATATTCCGTATCTGCTCCACGAGGGCAATACCACGAGTATGTACCTTGAAACGTCCGCTGTATTTATCTACAAAAACTTCCACCAGGCAGTACCGAATTACGGTATTTCAGCCGCAGCATCTGTTATCCTGTTTATTATCACCGCTGTGCTCGGTATCTTTGTATACAAGTTTAACACAGAGGGCGATAATAAAAAGCGTAAGAAAAGTAAGTAAGGGAGGAGAGATGAATTATGGCTGACGCATACAATTTTTCAAGCTCTGAATACAGACGCAGTATAATGATTCAATCCATTATTAGACTTGTTGTCTGCATTATCATTACGATCATCTGCTTGTTCCCGATTTATATTCTGATAATTAACTCCACGAGAACAACAAGCGAAATTATCGACCAGGGCGTTTCGCTGCTGCCGGGCGGTTCGCTTATTGATAACTTTAAGACTCTTAATGACCCCAATGTTGCAAACGGTACTTATGTAAGATCGTTCCAGTTGTGGGTTGGTTACGGAAACAGCTTGCTTATCGCAGTTTCTTCGACTATTTTGACTGTATTCTTTTCGGGAATGACAGCTTATGGTCTTACGGTTTATGATTTCAAGCTCAAGGGAGCGTCTACTACGTTTATCCTTGCGGTTATGATGATTCCTACGCAGGTCGTTTCGACAGGTTTGTTACAGTTTATGGTTCAAATTCACCTGAACGATAACTATTTGCCGATTATTCTTCCTGCTGTTGCGGCTCCGCAGGTAGTATTCTATATGCTGCAATATATGAAGTCATCGTTCCCGATTGATATTGTCGAGGCAGCTCGTATCGACGGCTGCAACGAGTGGCGCACTTTCCTGCAGATTTCTCTTCCTATACTGAAACCTGCGTTTGCGGTACAGGCGATTTTCGCTTTCGTTTCAAGCTGGAACAACTACTATACGCCTTCTATGCTCCTTATTTCGAGTAAGCCCGAACAGAGAACTATGCCGATGATGGTTACTTACGTTCTTAACAATGATAAGCTGACTAATTTCGGCGTAAACTATCTGGTTGTTGCGCTTTCAATTATACCGGTCGTAATTGTTTACCTTTGCTTGTCAAAGTTTATAGTAAAGGGCGTTGCGCTCGGAGCTGTAAAAGGTTAATTTTCCGCTTATACACCCGATTTCCCTCCGTTTTTACGGAGGGAATTTTTTTTGCCTTGACAAATCGCTGATTATGCTGTATAATGATTATACCGAATAAGCATTTTTGGAGGTACTATATGTTTTGCGTATCCTGCGGTAAAGAAATCGACAATGACGCTGTCGTTTGCCCGTTTTGCGGCTGTCAGCAGCAGTTTCAGCCGTATCAGCAGCCTGACGTGGTAGATGTCGGTCTTGTTGTTCTTTCCGTTATAATTCCTATTGCGGGCATTATTCTTGGCGCCGTAAATTTAAGCAACGGAAAGCAAAAGTCGGGCAAGGCTTGTCTTATTGCGTCTGTCGTTACTATTTCCATTATGCTTATCGTCGGCATTGTCGGAGCGACTTTTGCTGCGTTACTTTGGTGGGAATGATAAAAAAAACGGACTGTCTTTTCGGACAGTCCGTGATTTTTTGCTCTTATACGGGGGTAAATGCGTCTTTGCCCAAACCGCAAACGGGACAAACCCAATCATCGGGAATATCTTCCCATTTTGTACCCGGAGCTATGCCGCCTTCGGGGTCGCCGACTGCGGGATTATACTTGTATCCGCAGGGACATTCATACTTTTCCATAACAAAACCTCCTCTTATTTAGGAAATTTAACTTCGCTTGCACGAGCCTCGTGAGCCTTATCACGCATATGATCAAGGCGTTTCACGATATAATCAAGCTTTTCGTTTTGCTCTGCCTGGCTCTTTTTTAACTCGGACACCTCTTCGAGGAGCTTTTCGATTTTTTCTTCCATCTTCTGTTCCTCCGATCACTTGAAGTAACGATTGAGCAGACCCTCAAATGCCTTTCCGTGTCTTGCCTCGTCCTTTGCCATTTCATGAACCGTATCGTGAATGGCGTCGAGATTTGCAGCTTTTGCTTTCTTTGCAAGGTCAAGCTTGCCCTCGGTTGCGCCGTGCTCGGCAGCAACTCTCTTCGTCAGATTTTCCTTTGTAGACGCCGAAACGACTTCTCCCAGGATCTCTGCGAATTTAGCAGCGTGCTCTGCCTCTTCCCAGGCAGCTTTTTCGTAGTAAAGACCTACTTCGGGGTAACCCTCTCTGTGAGCTGCTCTTGCCATTGCAAGGTACATACCTACCTCGGTGCATTCGCCTGTGAAATTAGCGCGAAGTCCCTCGATAATATCCTCGGGAACGCCTGCTGTTATGCCGATTTCGTGCTCGCAGGCAAATACGAGGTTGCCGTCCTCCTCAACAGCCTTAAACTTGCTGCCGGGGACGCCGCACTGAGGGCATTTTTCGGGAGCGCTTTCTCCCACATAGACATATCCGCATACAGGACAAACATACTTCATAATTAAGAACCTCCTTGGTTTTTTTTATATCTAAATTTTATCACAAACGCAATAAAATGTCAAGCGTTTCTCACAATTTTTATCATTTATTGCATATATTGTCGAAAAACTATTGATTTATTTGCTTAATTATGTTACAATAATTGTGTGTAATATTTTGGGGGTGCGACGAATTTATGAGTGACGAGAAGAAGTTACCTGTCCTGGATAAGAATTTAAAGTTTCAGATAATTTTGTCGGCGACTGCTTTTATGCATCTGACTTTTTTGACGGTTTTTCTCTTTACGGAACGTTATATGATGATGACGTTCAATATTTTCAGCGTAATTCTTTATGCCGCAGGTGCGATATGCTGCATCAACAAATCTTTTGAGAAACATTCGATCGGGTGGATCATTGCGACTTTCTCGGAGATAGTTCTTCATGCGACGCTTTGCACGATTATGATGGGACTTGAGGTTTTCTTCTTCCTGTATCTTATGGTTATCATTCCTGTTGCCGGTTATTCAATTTTCTTTTATGTTGACAAAAAATCTTTTAATAAATTGACGGGTATTTTTACTGTTGTCACGATTCTGGCGATAACTGTCTGCATTGTTTTTGAGAATGTTTTCGGTTTTGTTTATGAATTGGCAGGGTGGAAGGAATTGTCCGACGGCGAAATTCGGCTTATGCAGATCATAAATATTGCTTTTACGGTAGTAGTTCTTTTCAGTTTTACTTTTTTGTTTTATATTGAAAATCGTTCACTTATAGGACAGCTTAATGAAATAAATCAAAAACTGGAATTTACCGCTGCTCACGACGAGCTTACGGGTCTTTTCAACCGCCACAGCCTGTGGAAGTATTTTTATGATCTTTTGGAGAGCAAGGAGCACTACTGCGTTGCTCTGGGAGATCTGGACAATTTCAAAAGGATAAACGATACCTACGGGCACGAGTGCGGAGATTTGGTGCTGAAATCCGTGGCGGAAATTATCCTGAATCAGATGAGCAAGGAAAATCTGGCTTGCCGCTGGGGCGGAGAGGAAATGCTCCTTATAATGCGGGGTGACAGTCGGGAGTGCTTTTACTGCGTGGAAAATATCAGAAAGCAGATTTGCGGACTTGACATAATCGACGAGGGCAGGCACGTCAAGGTAAGTATGACGTTCGGTTTTGCGGACTGCAACGAGCTTAGCAGGAAGGTTTTGGAAAAATCAGGTCAGAACGCCGATGATCCCTATGTCTGTATGGACAGAATTATTGCTATTGCGGATAAAAAGCTCTATTCAGGCAAAGAAAACGGCAAAAATGTCGTCGTAAAATAGCTGAAAAATACCCACCGCGGCTTACGGTGGGTTTTTATTATTGCTGCATTGTGTGTTTTACCCGGTTTTTCTCTTCGGCACGTTTCGCATTGTTAAAACGATCGAGAGTTCCTACAAGATAACCCGTAATTCTTCTTATTCTCTGAAAAGGAACATCGGAAAAGTGATATTTCACGTTGATGAAATCCCCGTCAACCTCTAAATCTATCGCTCTGAGATGTTTATCAGGATATTGAGCCTGTGCGTTCTCAATATAATAATTGATTTCTTCCTGTCCGATTTTTCCCCCTGTAATGTTTACGTCTATCATTTTTTTCACCTCTATATTTTGTGTTCGCTTGTGAGCGTATTTATAGTATAACACAATATCTTGTACAAGTCAACCGTAATTCTGCACAATATTTCGGGCAATTTTTTGTGATAAACGCTATATTTTGTGCGGTATCAGCCTTTATCTCCTCTTGCCTGACGGATCATATCTTCTACCACAATATCGTAAATTTCTCCTAAAGTGCGGCAATATTCGAGTATTTTCCACGGCTCGTTTGTGTGGAAATGGAGCTTTGCCACGTCGTCGTCCGCCACAACGAGCAGGCTGTCGCCCTCAAAATGCTCACGGATATACTCGTCGATTGTATCTTCGTCCAGATCCTTGCCGTCTATCAAAAGCTGTGTATCGTATCTGTACTGAATTTCGTCCATTATTTTTTCCTCCACTTCATTGATATATCAAATGCTTTCACGCTGTGAGTAAGAGCGCCCAGACTTATTATATCCACGCCTGTTTCGGCTTTTTCACGGATATTTTCAAGCGTTACGTTGCCTGACGCCTCGGTTTTGGCTTTTCCGTTTATAAGGGCGACTGCCTGTTTCATCTGTTCGTTTGTCATATTATCGAGCATTATTACATTTACGCCGCAGGAAAGAGCCTCTTTTACCTCGTCGATATTTCTCGTTTCAACTTCGATTTGCAGCATATGTCCTGCTTTTTTTCTCAACGCCTCGACAGCGGGGACAATTCCTCCGTAAGCGTCGATATGGTTGTCCTTTAACATTGCGGCGTCCGTGAGATTATAACGGTGATTTTTGCCGCCGCCTACTGTTACCGCATATTTTTGCAGCGCACGAAGTCCCGGCAGCGTTTTTCTTGTATCGGTTATCGAGGCATTCGTTCCTTTGACTGCCTCGACGCACATATCGGTATATGTCGCAATTCCGCTCATATGCTGTAAAATATTGAGCGAAGTGCGCTCCGCTTTGAGCATAAGGCGTGTGTGACCGCTGAAATTCGCAATTATATCGCCGTTTTTGACCTTATCGCCGTCTTTTTTGAGAATTTCGATTTTAAGCTCGGGGTCAAGAATTGTAAAAACTCTCAAAGCTACTTCAATTCCTGCAAGAACGCCGTTGTCCTTTGCCATAAAATATGCCTCGGACATATCGTTGTCGTCAATAAGCAGGTCTGCGGTGCTGTCGATATAATTTATATCCTCTGAAAGCGCAGTTTTTATCAGATCGTCCACATAAAACGGGAGAAGTATCATTGTTCGTCTTTCCTTTCAAGTATTTCTTTAAGAATTATATATGCTACCGTTACGAGAGATCTGGTTTCAACGTATTCGGCGGTTATTTCATAGCTGTTGTTTTCAAAATCTTTTTTGATCTCCGAAACACGCTTAAAGCCTTTTTCAGCCTCTTTGTAATTCGGGAAAACGAAGTACGAGTTTTGCATTATGTCACGTATCTCGGTTTTGATGCCCTTGGGAAGAGGTTTTCCGTGAGGAGAGGACATATCGTACTCTATTTCCGAGCGGCTGTCAATTCTTTTGTGAGAATTTATATCTTCGGCTATCAATCTCGAAAATACCAGAGCCTCAAGAAGAGAATTTGACGCTAAGCGGTTTTTACCGTGAACGCCTGTATGAGAGCACTCTCCTGCGGCATAAAGTCCTTCGATATTCGTAGCGCCTTTGCCGTCGACGTTTATTCCTCCCATAAGATAATGCTGGCAGGGATAGATGGGGATAGGCTCTTTGGTCATATCATAACCTTTTTTAAGCACATTTTCGTATATCATCGGGAAACGGTTTTTGATGAAATCGGCGTCTTTATGGGAAATATCAAGCCAAAATTCGTCAGAACCCGTTTTTTTCTGTTCTTCCATTATGCATTTTGATACCACGTCACGGGGGGCAAGCTCTTTTCTTTCGGGTTCATAGTCGGGCATAAACCGTTTTTTGTTGCAGTTTAGCAGGTAAGCGCCTTCGCCTCTGACTGCCTCGGAAATAAGAAAGCACTCACGGTCCTTTTTATCGGCAAACGCCGTCGGGTGAAACTGGACGTAGCTTAAATTTTTGATTTCTGCGCCGAGATTATACGCAAACTGTATTCCGTCGCCTGTTGCGATAGCGGAATTTGTCGTGTAATTGTATACTCGTCCGATACCGCCGGTTGCCAAAATTACATAATCGGCGCAGAAATATTCTCTGTCGCTGTCCTGAGTGATAACTTCTGCGAAGAAAATATTGTCTTTTCTTTCCAGACGGCTCAGCACGGAATTATTGATGACCGAAACGTTTTTAAGCTTGCTTATCTGCTCTATCAGGGAAGTTTCTATCTCTTTTCCCGTGGTATCCTTGTGGTGAGCTATTCTGCGGCGTGAATGTCCGCCTTCAAGCGTCAGGGCAAGCGTGCCGTCCTCGTTTCTGTCAAAATCTACGCCGTATTTTTCGGCAAGACGCTCAACGTCAAAAGGACCTTGCTCGACGAGAATTTTCACGTTGTCTACATTATTTTTGTATTGTCCCGCAATAAGAGTGTCCTTGATGTGCAGCTCAAAATCGTCGTTTTTTCTGTCCATAACTGCTGCCACGCCGCCTTGCGCCAAAGCGGAATTGCAAAGCGTAAGCTCACGCTTGCTGAGCATAAGTACATTGAGCGAACTGTCGAGATTGAGCGCAGCATATATGCCCGATATGCCCGTGCCGACAATTAAAACATCGTATCTTTTGAATTTCATAATTCTGCCTTTCTTCAAAATGCCTTTCGTTTTGAATTAGCCTGCTCTTGTTGACCTTGTTGACAAAGAACAGTATTTGTGCTATAATTGTCATACATTCGGAGTATTTCCGATGATTTTTTTCGGTAAAAAGGTGGTTCAATGAACGTAGAAAAAGTAATTTTAATAAGCGCCGATACGGGAGAATTTGACGTTGACGTTTCACTTGACGAGCTTTCTCAGCTTGCGCAGACAGCAGGTGCGTCAGAAGTCGCAAGAGTCGTGCAGAAACGCGACGCTTACAGTGCCGCAACCGTTATCGGCGAGGGAAAACTTGCTGAAGTAAAGGAGCTTTGCCAAAGGCTTGACGCTGACCTTTTAATATTTGACTGCGAGCTTACTGCCTCGCAGATACGAAATATCGAGGACGAAACCGAAGTTCGTGTCATCGACAGGACAATGCTTATTCTGGATATTTTTGCTAAAAGAGCCGTTTCCGCCGAAGGCAAACTGCAAGTAGAATTGGCGCAGCTGCGTTATCGTTTGCCGAGATTAGCAGGTATAGGAACGCATTTGTCGAGGCTTGGCGGCGGTATCGGAACGAGAGGTCCCGGTGAAACTCAGCTTGAAACTGACCGACGCCATATCCGAAGAAGAATTGACAAGCTCTCCGATGAACTTAAAGAGCTTGAACAGCGCCGCAGCTTTTCACGGGGAAGAAGAAAAAAGGACAATGTTCAAGTCGGCGCAATTGTCGGATATACAAACGCAGGAAAATCCACTTTGCTTAACCTTTTGACGGGTGCGGACGTTCTTGCCGAAGATAAGCTTTTTGCAACGCTTGACCCGACTTCAAGGGCAATAGAGCTGCCCGACGGACGAAATCTTCTGATAGTGGACACCGTCGGTCTTATCCGCAGACTTCCTCATAATCTCGTAGAGGCGTTTAAATCAACGCTTGAAGAGGCAGCCTGCGCTGATATTATAATTCACGTATGCGACGTTTCGGACCCCGATCTGTCAGAAAAAACCGACGTCACTTTAAGGACTCTGGCGGAGCTTGGCGCAGCGGATATTCCTGTTGTTACCGTTTTAAACAAGTGCGATAAGATCGCCGAAAACATTCCTACCGATGAAAAAACGGTGAAAATCTCCGCAAAAAACAACGAGGGTATCGACGAGCTTTTGCACGCTATTGCCGTAAATCTTCCTCAGACATCAAAGCGAATGAAACTCCTGCTGCCTTATGACAAGGCGGGTCTTTCGTCGCAGATACGGGAAAACGGCAAGATTTTTTCCGAAGAATACACCGAAAAAGGAGTTTTGCTTGACGCTCTGGTCGATGTCGTTCTGATAAAGCAGATGAGCGAGTATGTAACCGACTGACTACACGGGCAGTACTTCACAGCCGCCGACGTTTCTTATTGAGAGAATATGGCAGGAATTTATGCCGAAAATTTTCTCCATATTCATCTTGAACTGCTGCAGATCCTCATACGGAACAAACGCCTGTATCGAGCCTTTAAATCCTGCCCCGTGTACACGGCAGGCGCCTTTTCTGTGAAGAACGTCCTCTGCCACGTTAAGAGCAATACTGAGCGGCTGAGTCCGCAAATCCTTCGGAGAATAGATATTTTGCAGATATTTGAATGACGAGTCGCCGCTTTCTTTTACGGACGACAAAAATCCGTCGAAATTTTCATTTCTGAGAGCGTGTACGATTTTTTCGACACGCTCGTTTTCATTAAAGAAATGGATTGAGCGAAGGACCGCCCTGTCGCCGTAAATTCGCCGCAAATCGTTGATATTGAGCAAAATATCTTCGGTTGAGAGCTGACGGAGGCTTTCACAGTCAAAATAGCCTGCAACGGCGTTCATTTCGCTGTATATCTCGTTGTATTCTTCGCTGAAATCGCCGACAGGCGCTCCTGTATCGACAATACAAAGCGCATGATGGTATTGGTCGAAATCGCAGTGGATTTCTTCGATTATGGGCATACCGTCGTCCTTGAAATCTATTGCAACAAATCCTCCGACTGCACAGGCGACCTGGTCGATAAGTCCCGACGGTTTTCCGAAATACTCGTTTTCGGCAAATCTTGCGATTTGAGATATTGTCGAAGAGCGCACCTGTCCGTCGTTGAAAAGGTGGTTGATTATCGTGCCGATAAGCACTTCAAACGCCGCCGAACTGCCCAGTCCCGAACCTTTTATTACCTTTGACGAGGTAAAAGCCTTAAATCCGCCGATATTATAGCCTTTTCTCTTAAAGCCTTTGACTGCGCCTCTGATGAGGGCGGCAGAGGTCTGTTTTTCTTCTTCTTTGGCGTCAAGGTCGTTTATATCAATTCTGTCCTCGTCAAAACCTTCGGATTTTATGACTATCATATTGTCGCCGGTCGGTTCTGCGACAGCTATCGTATCAAGGTCAACGCTTGCTGCAAAGGCTTTTCCGCAGCTTTTGTCGGTATGATTTCCGCAGATTTCCGTTCTTCCCGGAGCAGAAAAGAACCTGTGCTCTTCCAACGAGCCGAAATGCTCGGCAAAACCGCATTCTGCGGCACGGTAGCGCTTTATCTGCGTTTCGACCGAGTTTTTCGGGTATATTTCTTCGATTTTCTTTACAACAGGTTTCATAGAATGTCCTTTCAGTTCGCAAATAAACGGCGGACTAGTCTTTTTCCGTATAAAAAAGGTGTTTTTCCTTTTCCTTGTGGGCGGATACGCTCAGTACAAGCCCCACACAAGCATGCATCATCATCATTGCCGTGCCGCCCGTGCTTATGAAAGGCAGCGGTATGCCTATTACGGGGACTACCGACAGCACCATTCCTATATTTATAACGCAATGGAAGAATACCATTGCAAAAACTCCTACGCAGATAAGCTTTCCGAGGGGCTCGGACGCACCCGAGGCGTCCGACAAAAGTTTCAGGCAGAGAAGAGCGAGGACTATTACCACCGCTATACAGCCTATAAATCCGAGCGTCATTCCTATAAACGAGAACACAAAGTCGTTGTACATTTCGGGGGTATAGGTGTAATTCGACGTGTCCTCAAAGCCCAGTCCCGTCAGTTGCCCCGAACCCAGCGCTATTTTGCCGTCATACTGCTGCATATAAATTCCCAGGCGTTCTGCCTCCTGCATTTGCTGGTCGAAAAGCACCAAAAAGCGGTTTTTGTGGTGGTCTTTCATTACGAAATTCCACACCAAAATCATTATCGGCGGTATCGACACGATGACAGCGGCAATATATTTCCACGAAATTCCGCCCATAAAGAGCATACAGATAAAGATGAACAGAAAAACCAGTGCAGAGCCTGCGTCGCCTTGTTTCAGGATAAGCGCAACGGGGAAAAGTCCGTGTACGCAAACGAGCAGAAAATGCTTAGGAGAATTAAGACGGTCGCCAAGCTTTGAAATGTGCGTTGCAAGCGTCAAAATAAACACAAATTTCAATATTTCGGACGGCTGAAGATTGAAAAAGCCGAAATCGAGCCACGCCACGTCGTCGTCGCGCTGACGTCCTAACGGTGTGAACAGCAAAAGCTGCAATATCACCGCAACGGGAGCGTATATGAACCAATATTTCGAGATGAATTTATAATCGACAAAGCTGATGACCGACGCTATTACAATCCCCAAAATCACCGCCGTAAGCTGCGTTGTCACAACGGAGCTGCTTTCAAAAACGCCCGTATTGTACATCTCGTTTACCAGAAAAATATCGAAAGCGCTCAAAGCTATACAGATTATCGCCAGCACTTTGTCTATTTTCTTTAAATGCGTCAGAAAGAATTTTAAAACAGATTTAATTTTAGTCATAATTTTTTACCGTAATTGAAATTATAGTAACTGTTTCGTTTACTATGGTTACACACTACTTATTATATACCTTTTTCTGCCGATTTTCAATAGAAAACTTGTGAAATAATTTTTTGAGAGAAATTTCGCCGAAAATGCCAAAAAGCCGAAGAATTTTTTAAAATCTTCGGCTTTTTTGACAATACGGTACAATTTTAATTTGCGGCTAATCGCTGCCTGCTTTTACCGACAGCCTGCTCAGAAATTCTTTGGTATGGAGGGGTCTGCCGTTTATAATTCCCTGAATACAATCAATTTCAAAGTCATTTGCGGTTTCAAGCATCTGCACGCTGTCCACGCCTTTTATGCAGATCACTATGCCTTTTTCGTGAGCTTTTTTGATGAAAGACCTTACATAATCCGTTGAAACTTCGTCGCCGTAAAGACGGTTCACGCTGAGTTTTATCATCTTTATGAAAGGATTTTCAAGAAGAGCGTCCGTAAGAAAACTGTCTTTTTTATCATCGGCGGCGATTTTCATTCCGTACGAGGCAAGCTGCCGCAGGTTCATATTGCATTTTGCAAGAGTGCCTGAGCTTTCTGAAGTTATTACGTTTAATGCCGTCGGCGGAAGATTGTATTCCTGAAGGTATTTTTTCAGGATTATTATACAGCTGTCGGTGCTCAGCGTTGACTCTGCTATATCGAATGAAACGCTGAAATCTTCCAGTCCGCTTTCACGGGCAGCGGCGCAAAATTTGCAAAATCTGCTTACGACGTAAGCGAAAACCTTGTCGCCCAGCCCCAGACGTTCGAGAATAGGAAGATATTTGTTCTTAGGGACGATAAGTTCGTTGTTTGACCAGAACGTATGTCCCTCGCAGGAAATAATTTCTCCCGTCGAGGCGTTTATTATCGGCGTGTAAAGCACGTAAAATCCGCTGAAATCGTTCTGGGCGGCGTCAACTACCAGTCGTCTTACACGAAGATTTTCGTCAAGCTTTTCTTCAAGGTCGATCGAATAGGAAACGGCGTCGTGCATTTTTCTGTCTTTTGCAAGACGAAGAGTGCCTGTTGCGGCTTTTACGCAGTCCTCAAAGCTGTATGCGTCGTCGGGGCAGTGGGTTATTCCTGCGAACATATCGATTTTATGCTCTGTTTCGTTTAAAAACCACGGAGAACGGAATTTCGTGAGTATGGTTTTTGCAAGTCCCTCCGCCTCGCCTTTTCCCTCGCAGTCAAGCGTTACAAACAGTATATCGTTTGAATAGCGGTAGACTTTTTTGGCGCTGTGAGTGGGTATTGCGGCGATATATTCAGCCACGCTTTTTATCACGCCGTCCGCATACTGATAGCTGAACGACTCGGACAATGCCTTGTAATTTGAAAGCTCTATCGAGATTATCGAACAGCGATGTTCAGATTTGATTTTTGCCTTCATATCACGCTCAAAAGCGCTTTCGTTGGGCATACCCGTGTTATGGTCGGTGTAGGCGAGCCTTTCAAGGTGTTCCTGCGACAAAGCAAGCTCGTTTTCCGTGAACGAACGGTTTATCATAGTCGCAAGAATGGAAGTCAGACTTCTGAGCAATTTTCTGTCACGGTTTGACCAAATTCTGTCGGGCTGATTTGAAATAAACACGATAACGCCCATAGAGCAGCCGTTTTGAAGTACTCTTGATACGGCGCAGCTTCTGTTTGCGCCGGGTTCGTCCCACAGCTCTTTTTCGTTTACGCACACAACGGCGTTTACGTCAAGCTGCTCGCTTATTTTATCGTTTTTTATAGCGTCCGTAACAACGGGTATCAATGCGCCCGTAGCGTCCCAATGATAGACTTTTACGGGCAGTACGGTATCTGCGCAGAAAAGCATTTTATCCAGTCCGAAATAATCGGTTATCATTGGAATTATTCCTGCAAAGGCGGCGCTGATATTTTCGCTCCTGAGCGTCAGCGAATACACGTTGTTTACGAGTATCTGGTCCTCAAAATTTTCTCCGAGAAGTTTATTTGCCTTCTGGCTGTTTTCCATTTCCTCGCCAATGACGATATAGGAATTTGCGATTTCCGACACGGTCTGCACCATTATTTCAAGCAGCGGCGCACTTTCGTTTACTTCTTCGAGAGATTCTCCCGCAATAACCCACGTAGCGCAGGTCCTGTGCTTTACCCGTATATTTTTCTTTCGCTGGTAGCTCATTTTGTTGAGATTTGCCTTTTTGTCCTGATGATAAGCCGAGGCAATTATATGTCCGTCGTTTGCGACAATGGCGGAATACAGCCCCTTTATATGCGAAAACGGCTGTTGGATAAGCTCAAGATAATTTTCCCCCAAAATATCGATCAGGTCAAACTCGTTTTCAGAGCTTGCGGTTTCCTTTAATTTCGTGCGAAATTTGTGCATTACGGCGTCTTCGCTTTCGCACTCCAGATATTCCGTTACATCGAACAACATTCCGCAGAAATCCGTAGCGCCTTTTTCGGGGTGGTCCGCCGCCGCCGACATATAATACCAGCGGTACTCTCCCGACGTATTTAATCTTGCGTGAGTTTTTATCTCGCTGCCCTTGCCGTTTATCACTTCGTTTACCATACTGCAGAACGGCATATAATCGTCGGGGTGTATCACTTCGCTGAGCATCGTTTTTCTCTTTTCGGAAAACGGGTTTGTCTTGCCGAAAAATTCAATGGGAAATCCTGATTTATATTTCATTATAAATGCATAATTTCCGCTGTTTAATACCGCTTTATCAAGTCTTGACACTATTATCACCTCTTGTTTGGGTATAATGCTTTTTATATTATCGGATTTTAATTCACACAATGAAGTATATTATTCATTTACTATATACATTATACCAAAATAATTTCAACATTTCAACCCCTTTTTTTGTGATTTTTACAATTTTTTCAGAAAAATTTTACATAAAAGAAAAAATTGCCCGAAATCGGAAATAATTTTTGACTTTTTGAGCGAACGGCATAAAAAATCCGAGGAAAATTTCCTCGGATAATCTGAATATATGTCAGTTTTTCAGTTTGTATACGGCGGCGGTGTGCAGATCTTCCTCGAAAATATACAGGAAATTTTCCTTTACGGCGACGCCTGCGACTGTGCTGTCACTGCATTTTACCGACGAAACGGCAATATCGGCGTTATCGGTGTAATGCGAAACCACTCCTTCGGGCGAGTATTTTTTCGTTTCATTTTGTCCGACAAGGAGAACATCTCCTTCGGGGGTAAAAATCAGCTCATATTCTGCCGTATTTGCCGAAGAAAGGCTGTCTTTAGGTTCGTCGGCATCGTTTTCGAAAACGCCCTCGTCCTGTTCCTTGAAAGAGCCGTTTACGTTCGCAGCCTGAAAATCGGTCGGTTCAAACTCTTCGGAAATTATATCCGTTTCGGCTTTATCTTCGGAAATTTCAAAGCCTGCAGTAAGGTTTGAAGTTCCGCTTGCAGAGGGTGTTTCTGCGCTTAAATTATTTGGTGTACGAACGTGCAGGACGTTTACCAGTATAATCGCCGCAGCGGCAGCGCAGGCTGCTCCCGAAAATGCCGCACAGACGTAAAACGGTTTTTTCTTCTTCGCAGCGGTTTTTCCCGAAATTTCATTCAAAACCGCCTGTTCAATTTTTTGCGAAACGTTTTCGTCGGGGGAAATTTTTTCCATTGCCGATTTATATTCTTCCTTGAAATTCATAAAAACTCCTTTCTCAGTCAAATTCATAGCCGCCAAGCGTTGATTTCAGCTTTTCTCTCGCCCTCATCAGGCGAGATTTCACGGCGCTTTCTTTGGAGTCGGTGACTTCGGCTATCTGTGCGATAGTCATATCCTCGAAATAGAACAGATGAATTACTGTCCTGTATTTGGGCGCAAGTTTCATCACGGCGTCAAGTACTTCACGCTGTGTTTCGGTTTTCAGGACGGTTTCTGAGGCGTTGTCGCAAGAAATTTCGGTCATATTTTCAAGCAGCTCGCCTTTAGCGGTATGCCTTGCGTGAGCGCTTGACGCATAAGAATTTGCACGGTTTATTGCGCAGCGTATCAAAAACGCTTTTCTGTGCTCTTCGCTTTCAAAGGTCTTGTCCGCCTTGAAATACCACAAAAAAACGTCCTGTGCGGCGTCCTCTGCGTCGGCAGCGTTTTTCAGCCTTGTGAACGCTATTCGGTACACCGTCGGCAGATACAGTTTCATAACTTCGTTAAAGCTTTCCGATGTTTTCAAAGATAATTTCATAATTTCACCTGTCTGAAAATAATACCCGATGACCTGCAAAAAAGTTGCAAAAAATTAAAAAAATTGATATTATTTTTTACCGAAAAAATCTTTGCCGACAATTTTCTCAAATTTAGGGAGAATGCCCGTTTTTTCTTCGAGATGACCGTAATTCTGCACCATATCATAGCTCGGAAGAGTATTTCCTTCCACGAGAACGGGCTTTTCGGGGGTAATTGCAACGTCCCAGCCGACATATCCTACCTGCGGGATAACAGACGCCGCTTTTTTGCACATTTCGACTGCCTCGCTGAAAAGAGGTATCTCAAAGCCGCTGAAAACGGTTTTTGAGAACGGGTGAGCGTCGTAATATACGCTTGTTGCGTCGCACCAGGCAGGTTTTCTTATTATTCCGTCGGGGCAGACCGCCGTGTACATACCGCCGCTGCAAATATTGTCCACGACCTCGGTGCCGTTGCTCATTCTTACAAGAGCGTACATAAAATGCGTTTCGCCGTTAAAATTAAGCGTGACCATTCTTATCGTATTTATCGAGCTTGGCGAGAGCAAATTCATCTTTTCGTGCTGGACGATTGCCTCTTCGGCGAGATACTGACCGTTTTTTATGAGCTTTTCGTAAAGCTCGCCGAAATTTGTGTCCGAATTTATCGTTTCACGGGTTATTCCGCTGCCGCCGAATGCGTTTAGCGGTTTTGCGAAGAAACAGCTTTTATTTTCGCAGAATTTTTTCAGACCGTCTGCGTCGGTTTTTCTCACGTCGAGGAAATCTCTTCCGATATAATCGGAGAATTTTTCGTCAAACTCCGCTTTATCGTCGAAAAAGTGGAAATATTCCTTGCTGTTGAGGGCGTGAGAGAGCTTTAAATTGTCGTTCATCGTCATAAATGTACGGCGGTTTTTGCCCTTTATCAGCGCAAAACCGAATACGTGATAATCGAGATACCCCACGGAATATCTGAAAATGCACCAGATCATATCGAAGAACATTATAAATCGGTTTTTGCCCGTTTCTTTATGTATAAGGTCTATCTGCCTGAACATTCTTTTAAAGCTGCCGCCGCCGAGCCTGCGGAAAAAGGTTTTTAGCTTTCCCATTGTATTGACCTCCGAGAAATGATTTTAACATCTGAATTTCATTATATCATAAATTCGTAGAATTTATGATATAATTGTCCATTACCGTACGGAGCAAATCTTTGATTTGCGTATGTGCGTGGACATAACATATAATAAACGCTGTGCGTTTATTATATCATAAAGCGGATAATTTTTCAACATATATTTCATAATAAACGCAGGGGATTGTCTGTCGGGGGTTTTAATTTTACTGAAAAGGACTTTTTTGGAAATTCGCAGAATTATTGTCAAAAATTTCCTGAAAAAGACAAATTATAGTAATATTGCACAATAAATTGATAAAAAACAGCTTTGAGTTTGTTTGCTTTTTTTATAAAAACCCTTGACAAATCGAAATAAATGTGTTAAATTATAATTAGCACTCGGGGAGTGCGAGTGCTAAACGAGGGAAAAACAGGCAGATATCAGGCATTTATTGCTTTGAAAGGTGGGACTTCGGTGGATGCTCGCGGAATGAAGATCCTTGCGGCGATTATCGACGAGTATATCAGAACGGGAGAGCCCGTCGGTTCAAAATCGCTTGCGGAGTCAAAGGATATGAAGGTTTCTTCCGCAACGATACGCAACACTATGGCTGCTCTAGAACAGGAAGGTTATCTCGACCATCCGCATACTTCCGCAGGAAGAGTGCCGACTTTCAAGGGTTTTCGGTATTATATTGAAAATCTTATGAGCCCCGAACCCGTCGCAGAGGAAAATATTTCCCGAATTGACGAGCTGCTTATGGAAAGCGACCTTACGGACGACTCGATTATCGAAAGTGCGTCGACGGCGCTTGCCGAGATAACGAAATGCGCCGCTATTTCCACAAATCACGCCTCAAAATTTTCCGTGATCACAAAGGTAGACGTCATACCTACGGGCAGGAGAATGTACGTTCTTCTCCTGATAACTTCAAACGGCGCTATTAAAAATAAGGTGTGCCGAATGGAAATAGACCTTTCGGACGAGCAGATGAAGAGCTTTACGGAATTTCTCAACGATAATCTTCGGGGCGTAAATCTTGAAAGTATGTCGGAAGAGTACGTTGAAAAGCTGGTTTCGGCTATGAGCAGCTATATGCTTTCGATGTCGCCGCTGCTGCACGCAGTTTACGAGTTGTCCGAGGAGATGATGAAGGACAGCGTGGAAGTCAGGGGAGAGGCAAACCTGCTCGCCTGTGAAGAAATCCCCATGAAGGACGTTATGAAGTTCCTAGAGCAGAAAAGTCAGTTTTCATCAATGCTTGAGGGCGCGCTTTCGGGAATTACGGTAAAGTTCGGCGAGGAAGAGGACACTTTTGCAATCTCAAACTCCACGGTAGTAAGCGCAAGCTACTATAAGGACGGAAAACCTGCCGGAAAACTCGGAATTATAGGTCCTATGAGGATAGATTACAGAAAGGTCATTCCGTATATCGAATATCTCAGCGCAAAGGTGACGCAGATGCTTTCCGAAAGCGAGCGTTTGATAGAAAACAAGGAGGACGACAATGATAAATGATGAAGAGATAGAAAAGAACGACGCAGAAAATTCCGCCGAAGAACAGACGGATACGCCGACTGATACGCCGACGGATACGGCGGAGGAAAGCGACGCAGAAAAAGTCGCCGAGGAGCTGTCGGCAGTCAAGGAGCAGCTTATACGCACTATGGCTGAATATGACAATTTCCGCAAGCGTTCTCAGAGGGAAAAAGACGCTTTGAGGGCTGATATTATCGTAAATGTCACTTCAAAGTTTCTGCCCGTTATGGATAATCTTGAAAGAGCGCTTAAAGCCGACTGCGCCGACGAAAATTACAAGAACGGCGTGAAGATGATTTACGACTCGTTCACGGAAACGCTTAAAGGGCTCGGAGTCGAGGAAATAGAAAGCGACGGCGCCGATTTTTCCCCGAATTTCCACCAGGCAGTGCAAAAAGTCCCTTCGCAGGACGCTGAAAGCGGAAAAATCGTCCGGACGTTCGCCAAGGGCTATAAAATAGGCGACAAGGTGATCCGTTTCGCCGTTGTGGCGGTAGCGGAATAAAACAATCAATTGAAAGAACAAATTTAGGAGGATATTATTATGAGCAAGATCATCGGTATTGACTTAGGTACGACAAACAGCTGCGTGTCTGTTATCGAGGGCGGCGAGCCTGTTGTTATCACAAACTCTGAGGGTTCAAGGACAACTCCTTCGGTAGTTGCTTTCACGAAGGACGGCGAAAGACTTGTAGGTCAGCTCGCCAAAAACCAGGCAATTCAGAACCCCGAAAAAACCGTTATTTCGATTAAACGTCATATGGGCAGCGACTATAAGGTAGATATTGACGGAAAAAAGTACACTCCGCAGGAAATTTCCGCCATGATACTTCAAAAATTGAAATCGGACGCAGAGGCTTATCTCGGAGAAAAGGTTTCGGACGCTGTTATTACCGTTCCGGCTTATTTTACCGACAGTCAGCGTCAGGCTACTAAAGATGCGGGTCAGATAGCAGGTCTTAATGTTCAGCGTATAATCAACGAGCCTACCGCTGCTGCTCTCGCTTACGGAATTGACAAGGAAGAGGACCAGAATATCGTTGTATACGACCTCGGCGGCGGTACTTTCGATGTTTCCGTCATCAATATCGGCGACGGCGTTCAGGAAGTCCTTGCTACCGCAGGAAACAACCGCCTCGGCGGCGACGATTTCGACCAGAGAATTATTGACTGGCTGAAGGAAGAATTTAAGAAATCCGACGGAATTGACCTGTCAAACGACAAATTCGCTATGCAGAGGCTCAAAGACGAGGCTGAAAAGGCTAAAATCGCTCTTTCAAACTCCACGACGGTAAATATTTCTATTCCTTATATCACCGCTGACGCAAACGGTCCAAAGCACCTTAATGTTACTCTTTCGAGAGCAAAATTCAACGACCTGACGTCAGACCTCGTTGATATGACTATGGGTCCGCTTAAACAGGCAATCGCCGACAGCGGTCTTGACAAGAACGAAATACACAAGATTTTGCTCGTGGGCGGTTCTACGAGAATACCTGCCGTTCAGGACGCAGTAAAGAACTTCCTCGGAAAAGAGCCTTTCAAGGGCATTAATCCCGACGAATGCGTCGCTATCGGAGCGTCTATTCAGGGCGGCGTTATGAATAAGGAAGTACAGGGCATCGTTCTTCTCGATGTAGCGCCTCTTTCGCTCGGTATCGAAACAGCAGGCGGCGTCTGCACGAGAATGATAGAGCGCAATACCACAATTCCTACCAAGGAAACAAAGGTATTTACGACCTATGCGGATAATCAGCCGTCTGTTGACATAAACGTCCTTCAGGGCGAGCGTGAGTTTGCAAAGGACAACAAATCTATCGGAAATTTCCGTCTTGACGGAATTGCGCCTGCGCCCAGAGGAATTCCGCAGATCGAAGTTACCTTCGATATTGACGTAAACGGTATCGTAAACGTTACCGCAAAGGATAAGGGCACAGGCAAGGAACAGCATATCTCGATAACCGCCTCTACGAATATGAGCAAGGAAGATATCGACAAGGCTGTCAGAGAGGCAGAGGCTTATGCTGCCGAGGACAAGAAACGCAAAGAGGAAGTCGACACAAGAAACGAGGCTGACTCTATGGTATATCAGATAAAGAAGTCTATGACCGATTTCGGCGATAAGGTTTCCGGGGACGATAAGGCTAAAGTTGAGCCGAAAATCACCGCTCTCGAAGAGGCTCTTAAGGGCACGGATATCGAGGCTGTCAAGAAGGCTAAGGAAGAACTTCAAAGCGCATTCTACGAGGTAGCGCAGAAGGTTTATCAGAATGACCCGAATGCTGCCGCAGCCGCAGGAGCAGACGTTTCGGGCGCAGCCTCTTCCGATAATAACGGCAAAAATAACGACGACGGCGCTGTTGACGTGGAGTTTACCGAGAAGTAATAAGTTTTTACGCCGGGCGGTTTTCCGCTGCTCGGCGTATTGTGCGGTGAGGAGAAAATATGAACGGCGAACAGGCGAAAGCTGCGTGCAAGGCTTTGTCCGATTGGCTCAAAAAAACGAAAGATTTCGGCAAATATCCTGCTAAAATCGAGGCGACGTGCGATTTTGTGATGGACGGTATGACGTATTACGTCATAAAATACAAAAAGACCGCTCTCGGAAAGTGGTTTATCGGCGTTGCAGGAGGCTATGTGGGCAATTCTTCGGAAAACTGCGGACACGTTTTCACCGGTATGAGGGATTTGTACGACGAAAAGACTGCGCTTGAATTTGGGCGGAAAATGGCGGTTTTTATCCGCAATTTCAATGAACGAGAGGCAATGAAAGCGGCTGTTAATGCGCTGTTCAGGAAAAATCAGGCGTATGTCCAAAGTTTGACGCTTGACGCAGACAAAATCAACAGGCAGTTTGTAAATACCGAAATGCGGGGATTTACACAGGTCGGAAAAGTCGATATTACGTCAAATCACGTTGTCGTCGCAGACCCGTTGTGCTATGTCGCAATGGGAAAGTTTATGCCGACGCTTGAACAGGAAATTCCGAACGGCACTTATACTGCCGAAATTTCGGTTTGCAGGAGCAGGCAGGCAGGGCTTAGAATTTGCACCGCACGGCTTAAAATCAAGGACGCAAAAGCTGTCCGATATGAGCTTGCAAAGCCTGTCCCCGAAACCGCAGCAAATGTTTCAAAGGACGGCACGGTGTGGACGGGATACCCCGTTGACGCAGGAATGACGTGCTTTATCGACGCAAAAGGCGCAGATAAAATGGGCGAATGGATCGACAAATGGCACAAGCAAAATCAGGGCAAAAACCACTATGACGACTATTTCGCCGCAATTTTCGCAGAAAGCTATGAAAAATTCCCCGAATTTCAGCGTGAGGGCGGCGATTTTATCGAGTGGACAAATCCCGACAGCAGCGAGCGTATGGTTATGATCTCGTCGGGTTTCGGCGACGGATTTTATCAATGTTTCTGGGGATACGACGAAAACGGAGAAATATGCGAACTTGTTACTCCGCTTGTTGACCCCGACCTGTTCGACAAGAGCTAAAAGTGCGTAATAAAAGAGGAAATGACTATGGCAGACAAAAGAGATTATTACGAAGTGCTTGGACTGCAAAAAGGCGCAACCGACGCCGAGATAAAAAAGGCGTACAGAAAGCTTGCAAAGCAGTATCACCCCGACCTTAACCCCGACGACCCTGACGCTGCGGAGAAGTTTAAGGAGATAAACGAGGCAAATCAAGTGCTTTCAGACCCCGATAAGAGGGCGAGATATGACCAGTTCGGTCACGAAGGAATTGATTCGAGCTACGGCGGTTCCAACTTTACGGGCGGCTTTGACGGAGTTGACATCAGCGATATTTTCAGCGATATTTTCGGCGGCGGTTTTGGCGGATTTGGCGGCACACGTTCTTCAAACGCAAATGCCCCGAGAAGAGGCGCAGATATTGCCGCATCTCTCGATATAAGCTTTATGGAGTCCTGCAAGGGCGTTTCCCGTGACGTCACGATAACCCGTACCGAAGAATGTCCCGACTGCAAGGGAACGGGGGCTGCGTCGGGCAGCAGCGTTAAAACCTGCCCCGACTGTAACGGAAGAGGCGTTGTGACCGTTCAGCAGAGAAGTATGTTCGGTATGATGCAGAGCCAAAGACCCTGCTCAAAATGCGGCGGCAAGGGAAAAATCATCGAAAAACCGTGCTCAAAATGCGGCGGTTCGGGTCGTGTCAGTCAGAGAAAAACCGTTACGGTCAAGGTCCCTGCAGGTATAGACGACGGAATGCTGCTCAATGTAAGAGGTCAGGGCTCTGTCGGCTCAAACGGCGGTTCAAGGGGAGATTTGAAGGTAAGAATTTCAGTCAAAGCCGACCCTGTTTTCGAGAGAGAGGATTACAATATCTGGATAGATTTCCCGATTACTTATTCTCAGGCAACGCTTGGTGCGGAGATAGAAGTGCCGACTATTGACGGAAAGGTAAGCTATAACGTTCCTGCCGGAACGCAGCCCGGCACGGTATTCAGGCTGCGGGGAAAGGGCGTTCAGCGGCTCCAGCAGGGCGAGGGCAGCAGGGGAGACCAGATGGTAAGGATAAGCGTTGAAGTGCCGAAAAATCTCAATAAAACGCAGAAAGACGCTCTTCAGGCATTTGAAGAAACGCTTAATGAAAAGAATTATGAAAAGCGCAAGAGCTTTTTCGACAAGATAAAAGAAAAATTTGCCAATAAGTGAACATTCGCCGCAGCAGGTTTAAAGCTAAGCTGCGGCGAATTTTTTGCACGGATATTCTTCAAAAGAATGATGCGTAAAATTAGATATTTTTTAAAAAAGTACTTGACAAATTTTTGACATTGTGATATAATACTACTGTTGAGTTTGAGTATCTGGGTGTGGCGCAGATTGGTAGCGCGCTACCTTGGGGTGGTAGAGGCCGCAGGTTCAAATCCTGTCACTCAGACCATAAAAACCGCTTAACAGAGTCACTTGTTCTGTTGAGCGGTTTCTTCTTTAAAAGATTTCAAACAAAAATTTGGGCTATTTTTGGGTCATATAAATTTTTATACATTTCAAAATATTGAATTTAGTTCCACTTAATTAAGAATAAAAAGCCGAAGATTATGTCTTCGGCTTTTTTTGGATGCTAGGTCATTTTGTTGTCAATTTGCAATTTTCAAGGTCGTAGATATCTTTTTCAATTTCTTTCAAAATATCCAGCAAAACATAAAATGTATTAATCGCATTGTCAGCTCTTTCAATCTCGTGTGGAGCAACCTCAATATTAAGATATGCCGACTCAATAGCCACCATTATTCCTTTTGCCTTGCCAATGTCCAACTGCAATTTTCCAAGTATTTCGCCCATATAAGTCCTCCTTTTTTGTATTGCGCTCGGACACAACGAAGTAAATACTCGAAAACACCAAAAGGTCATAATCCTTTGTGTTCTGCTTGAGGGGTTTTACGGTCCTGTGCGAACGCCAGAACAAGTTCTCTTTGCCGTCCGTCACAAATATTTTATCACTTTATAAGGCATTTTTGCAAGTATTGGAGAATTTTGTCGGCTTTACAGTATTTCCCAAAAGCACAATAAGTAAGTACCCGTAAGCACCCATTATAGGAAAAACTATGATGTGGGAGAGAAAGCATTTTTACAGAATTGCGGTATAGCTTTTCAAGGTCAGCATTGCCGATACCGGATAGTTTACACGCCTCTTGCATAGCGAATACAGTTTTACTGTTTACGAAAGGTTGTACCTCTATTCCCGACATATCAATATAAAAAGATAGGATAAGGAACTTCATTTCGTCAATGTAGTCCTTGGCAGAATGGCAAGCTTCTGCTTTCTCAATGAATAATGAGGATGCTTGAGCCCATTTTCCGGAATCGCACAGTTCTTGAAAACCACCATAATTAAAATTCTCCGTTTTATTCAAATAATCAGCCCCTTTTCTTCTGTTTTAATAAAGGTATATTAAACCTTTATAATATTGTTTAACGGCGTATAATACATCTACTGTAGTTGTCGTGTATGTAATATAGTTATCATTTAAATATGTGCATATAAATACATCCTATATCCGTTCTATCTTAACAATGTTCCCGGAAAACTGCTCATACCCACTTATGTCTCCGAGCAATACAACACGTCGTTCCATAGCAGGAGTATCGACAATAAATTCAACAACGTTAGCACTTCCGTCAGGGAGAGGAACATACATATTTTTGCTATCGGTATGGCAGTCTGCTTTAATGTCCGCTACAATAGCACAAAACTCATTGCCTTCATCGGTGACTATTTTGAATTTTGCTCCACATTCGGGCGTATAGTATGTGCCGAGTGCCACACAATAAAATTCGCCTATTTTTCTTAGACCTAGTTCATCAGTATATGCTTTTTGCTGAAGAGCATACTGTGCAGATGTTCTACAGGTTATGGTTCTATAATCCATATAGCCTTTAAACGATGTGTCGAGCGGCGGTATATTGAGAGATGTTTGGCTAACGGTTGCAACGTTTTCAAGACTTTCGAAGATTTCATTGATCATATCGTTAGTTTCCACAACTGCACGTTCAATTTTGCTGCTTGTTTCAGAAAGCGACTTTTCAAGCAAAGTTACTTGCACTTCAATGGTTTCAATTTCTCTTTGGAAAGAATTTGCAGAAATTGCAAAACCGATTGCCAAAACCAAAGTGAAGTTTAAAAGCAGCAGGGCTCCAATAAGGAAAAGCTTATAAGCGGTGCCCTTTGCATCATTACTAGTTGTAGTCATTTCAGTCCTCCTTAAATTTGTTACACGACCAAACAGAACATTTTGTTAATCCTGTTCAACCCGTTCACCCAATTCTCCGGTAATTGCTTCAATTTGTGGTGCAGGGAAGGAAAAGATGCCAACTGATTCAGCGTCTTCTTTTATATGGTCAATCAATTTAGACATCTGCTTGCTGTTATATGTGCTTGACCCGTGATAGGCAAATACCAGTTTATATCCGGGTGTTGTGCAGTTATCGACGACATCGCAAAACCACCCTATGCCGTGAGCCTCCCACATTTGAGAAAATTCCTCAACAGCATCCTCCATAATCTGAAGTGGGGTGTACTCGCCGACCTCGCGGATATTTCTGCGATAAACTTCCTCTTTTGAACAGCCTACTACATCAGCTATCTCCGAACATAACGCCCACATATATGCGTTTGCGTCAAGGCTTCGTTTTTTTCTGCGCCTTGTAATCTCAAAGTTGCCCGGCTTAAACGGGTCGTTTTTGAGAGCAAACTCCATAGCCTCATCGTGAGTGGTTTCAAGCACGAGTTCATCGCCGTTCACCCTAAATCCTTTAACATTCACGTCATCACCACCTTCTAAACACCTGCTCCTGACTTTCCCAGTCGGGATAATGTAATTTAAAGTAACTTTCAATATACCCTTGCATATCACCCCTTCCTGCCCCATCAAACCTCTTATGGCAATCAATGCAGAGACTCACAAGATTACGGGGAACGCCTTTCCCACCGTGCGCTCGGCTAACAAAATGTGCAAGTTCAATGGGCTTGTCCGTCCTCCCACAGTACACGCACCTGTGCCCGTCTCTTTCGTGAACCTCTTTTCTGCTTTGCGCGTCAATGTCGGTATTCTTTTTTCGTTCGCTGATTGCCATAATTATCCCTTTATCGCTTTTCTTGATATTGCTTGCACCTAGTTCTCAAACCAAAATGTCCTCTATTTCATTCCCCCAGCAATCCCAACCCTCGCGCCTATTACGTGCAAATAGCTCAATTTTCCTTGCATTCGGGAACATATCTTCAAGCATTTCATAAGCGCATATCGGCTTGTGGCTGTGGTACGTTGACGGTTCTCTCATTACTGTAGTGTATTTGACTCGTGTTTCTTTGCAAGGCATTAACATTTTATGAGGTTTGTAAAACCACAATAAGTATTCTTGCGAAAATCTAACCGTGAATGCAGGAGCGATCCCGTTTGTTTTATCCCAAATAAACCGTGCGTGAAGTACATACCCATTCCTCTTCATTTCATCCTCCACATCGTGCAGAAACTTGTCTATTGTCCACATAAAAACGTTATGCTTTTCCGCAGCCGAGTTGAAAAACGGGATTTGCGCTTGTATGCATTCTTTAACGCTCATTGTCGGATAATCCAAATCTTTACCTTGATTTGGTCTGCATCTCCGCTTGTTGCCTTTGGTCTGACACCACGGTGGGTCGGAGTAGATTATGTCGTAATATTTTCCCACGGAAACTCCCTCCTCATATTCGATTCGCCAACAATAGGGAGGAGGCTATCTTTCATAAAAACCGCCGCGTGGGTAATGTCTGCTGCTTCACAGATGTTATCAATCCATTCTTTTTTGGGAATGACTTTTCCTTCCCGATTTCCTGTTTCCGCGCCTATGATTATCCATCTTGCGCCGCCGAAGCTCCCAATCCCCACGTTAAGCGGTTCGAGAAGCGGCTCAATGCTGATGAATGTGTTATCGCGTAATCTGCCGGGATATAATCGGGATTTTGTAGTATCAACGGTGCTTCCAAACCAAAAGTTTTCGTTTTTCGGTAGTTTCTTCTTGTTTGCCAACTCGCATAATCGTTTCGGGTTCTTTGTAAGGAATAAATATCGGTGCTGCGAGGCTTTCTCGCAAGCTGCAAAAACGGCTTCTATCCATTCATCGGGAACCCAATCCCCGAAAATGTCTGCCATACTACAGACGAATATCGTCCTAGGCTTCGTCCATTTCTTTGGGTCGTCCAAGCGATAACGGTGCAATGTGGGCTGAAATCCGAACGGATATGGTGCTGTAATGATTTCCCCGCCCTCTGTCTTCCTTTTCATCGGTGCGTCCAGCTCAATAACCGCTCCCGTCTGCATTCCGTTAAGTGATGCGGTAATTGGTGCGCTTTCATCCTCTATACAACCCTTGAAACGATTTGCAATTTTCCGCGCATAGCAGTATTCGCAATCGTGTAAGCACCCTGTAATTGGATTCCAGCTGCTGTCGCACCATTCTATCTTGCTATTTTTCATATAATGCCCTCACTCTCTCGACAATCGCCTGTAATCGAATTTACGATGTTGGTGGTATAATTTATCGTTTTTGTGAAAACGGCTGTTCCTGCGCTATCCTCGCGCGGTTTACAGGTGGTTAAAGTAACAACCGCCAAAGCGCAGAATACAATCGCAAGAACAATCTGCTTTTTCTTCAATCCATCGCCCCCTATCTTCCGACTATGCTTTCAAACGCATCGATAAGTTCGTGAAGCCTTACGTTGTCAGTTATTATCGCCGATATTTCGGCAGGAGAAAGTCCGGTTTCCTCGTAATCCGCGAGCTTATCCGCGATACAGCCTTGAAGCTTCAATGTTCCGTGGTTTTCTGAGTAACCCCAGTTTTCACTTGTAATTATTACGTTATTGCCGTGTTCGTCCTTTGACGTCATTCTTGCCATTTTTTTCACCGCCTTTTATCAGTTTCGGGTTGTCGAATTTATTTCCGATGACCTCGCACCATTCTGAAGGGATAAGGTCAAAAGACCTAATCCAGAAAACGCCGCGCTCCGTGAAAGTCTTCATTACAAATTGCGCATATTTCACGTTATATTCTATAATCCATATTCTGTCGCCGCGTTTTACTATATCAAATTCAAATATCTTCTTGCCATTCCGGTCGGTAACACCCGTGAATTGCCCAACAGTTTCGGGAACAACAAAGCAATAATCTTCAACTGCGCCATCGCCGTTTATCCTTGTGTCCTGTAATGGGAAAATGACACAGTCTTCTTCGCCGCTGTAATCGTCTATTATACCAGAATAATATCCCTCAATCCACTCGCCGTTGTCATTCCGCTTCCCGCGGAATAAAATCTCACGCATTTTCTTCACGCTCCTCGTCATCAATGCCACAAAGAATATCTTCTGCGATTTTTTCGACAGCTCGGTTGATTATTGCCGATTGATTTCCGCTTTCGGAAATAATCTTTTCGATTTCGCTCTTGGAAAATGTTACACCGACATCTACCAGAAACTTTTTAAGAAGTCTTTCCTTTTCGCATTCGTCAAACGGTTTTACCTCGTGTTTTATAGAAAATCTCCGAAGAACCGCGTCATCGATGGTATCAATCCTGTTGGTTGCCGCCAAAAGCACAACATCATTCGGGAGCTGGTCAAGCTCTTGCATTATAGTGATTGTAACCCTGTTCATTTCCTCGGCTGCCGAGCTTCCGCTATCGGAACGATTTGTGCAAACCGCGTCGAGTTCGTCCATCATAAACACGCACGGATTGGATTTTGCAAATGAAAACGCTTTTGCAATGTTCTTACTTGTACCGCCAATTAAGCTATCAACTAATGTTGAAAATTTTATGTAGCAAAACGGCAAATCAAATTTGTATGCCATATATCGCCCGAACGTGGTTTTTCCTGTTCCGCTTTCCCCGAAAAGCAAGGTGGAATTTCGATATTCGATTTTCATTTCCTTTAATTTTGCCGCAACCGTTGCCATACGCGTAATTTTTTCCGAAAGCTCGCGTTCCCGCTCGGAAAGGTAATACCTACGAACGTTAAACGTTTCTGACACATTTTCCGCGCACATAAATCCGCTAACGTTTTGCGGAAGCTCAAATAGTTTCTTTTCCGGCTGCGACAAAATCGATTTATATTGCGATACAAAAATAGAATTTTTATACGTTTCATCTTCGTTACAGCAGGCTAAAGCCCATTTTCTTGCCGAGCTTATGTTGTTTTCGGCTATTGCTCTAATAAGGTTTTTCTGGCAGTCCGTCAGTCCCATTACTGATTATCCTCCTTTTCGTCCATCTTCGCGCCGCAAATCGCACAGTTCTGAAAGATAACCTTCATCAACCGCTGCGTTCTTGTCTATGTATTCATCCATTCAAATCACCTTCCCCCCGTGCTTATAAGGTCTTGTGATATTGAATTTGTGCTTGACCTCGAGGATTTGCTCAATGTCGATACCATAATGCGCGCACATATCGAGCACGCGAATAATCACATCAGCCAGCTCCGAGGGAATACCCTCGGGCTTGCCTTTTTCGTTGGAATAGGTTTCGCAGTATCCCTTACCCTTGCGAAACTCCTCCAAAGCCTCGGACAATTCGGAGTGGCAAAGCGCGATAAGTTCGCCGAAGCTCCTCTCATCGTCCCACCACCCGTGGGATTTCGCGTTCTCGTGTACTTCTCTTGCGAAATCATTCAAACCTTTAATGCTGTTCATCATTTTTTCCTCCTGTTTCTTGCCCGTTTGTTGATAAACGTTCGGAAGCTTTGCTTCTGCGCGATATTGCTTTTAGGACACGCCCCGCGGAAATAGTCGTTGATTGATAATGGCGAGGTTGTTGAATAATTAACCAAGCAGGAAATCAAATATTCGAATTCACATCTATCCGCTCCACCTATAACGCATCTTTCAATAACCGCTTCTAGCTCTGGGTATTCTTCGGTGATGCTCATACCAGCTCATCATTTCCTTCCTGCCAAATTTCTTCTGCATAATCGTCGAGTTCGCAGTCCTCGGTGCAATATCCGACTTCTTGCAGATAGCTGTCGGATTGGTCGAATACGCAGATTGCAATTTCACGATGTGAACTGTCAAGAAATGTGTGCATAAATTTACACTCAGCACATTTATGTTTTTTCATAAATCAGACCTCCTCGTTCTTAATCGTTATGTTAAGCTGCCTGCCAAGCCAATCCAATCCCTCTCGCGTCAATTTGTACCAAATATAACGCTCGCCCTTTTCTTTTGAAATGATGTAAAATGGCAATTTATCAAGTAGCCTATTGCCGGATTCGGGTGCGGAGTAATAATTTCGGTATGGCTTATAAAACGCTTTGCCGTGTCTATGATAAGGCTTTTTCCTATCAATCCCCACCATATGCTTGCATTCTTCTAACAAAAGCTCAAAATCTTTCTTTGAGTATGACATTTCAATTCCCATATCCGTACCCATATCGCCATAGCATTTGTCGTGTTCCCGGCTCATCTTTTCAACCCAGTTTCTTGGGTGCCTGCAACCCAGCATACCGTCAGCGTGTTCTATTCCATATTTGCCTTCGGTTTCAAGGCATACATCATCTTCGGCGATTGGGCATAACGGGCAATTATCACACCTCATTTCCCTTGCTCCTTTCAAACAAAGATTTCAGAACTCAAATAGCAAAGCGGGCGCACGCCCCAGTGCCCACGGTAAGCGCTGTAGTAGTTGAGCGTGCCGTCCGTGTGGACGAAGCGAACGTAGTACGAGTAGGCGACGAGTGTGCTGTATGGTGTAGCCAACCACCACCATTCGTCAATCGGTTCGAGTATATCTCTGTGTTTTCTGTATAAGTCGCAAGTCAGAAGTGATACGATATCTATGGATTCACCGTAATCTTTCAGACCGTCATCGGCTATCAAATTTGTTGTCAGCAAGAAAAATCCTAAATTAGATGGGTATAATCCTTGACACATTTCATTGAGAAATTCGCCGTTGAGGTATTTGCGAAGTGTGCTTTTCGCCCAGTTGTTACTGTTACTTTCGTCAAACGGCATATTCCCGATAATGTCTTTAGTAATAACAAGCGTGTGCTCTGTTTTATCGTGTTCGAGAATAACCCATTCGTGACCGAAGCACGAGAACGTTTCCCCGCGCGGGATATCCTTGAGCTTCTTGTGGGTATTCTCCGAAGCGTCTATTTCAATCCGGCTTTTAATGTGCTTAACCATTTTTAACCTCCTGTGAATTATTTCCCGAAACATCCGAAAGAACGATTTGATTTTCATCGATTGTTGCGTGTTCGCAGTCGTATTTCTTCTTGCAAACGTGACCCATTCCGTTTTTCAGCCCGAACTCTGAAAGAAGTATGCCTCCGCAGCGCTGACATCTGGTCGCTTTGACCTCGAATACCTCCGGCTTCTCGTACTTCACCACGGAAACTCCCTCCTCATATTTTCCTCGCCCACAACAGGAATAAGGCTGTTTTTCATAAAGACGGGGACGTTCATTTCATCTGCTGTTCTGCAAATGCTTTCTATCCATTCTTTTTGAGGTACGACCTTGTCTTTGCGGTTTCCCGTTTCCGCTCCGACAATCACCCAATGTGTATCGGTAATTTCAACTTCTCCGAGAAGCGGCTCAATGCTCACGAAGCAATTGTACTGACGGTCAAACCATAAATCATAACTGTCCTTTGTCGCCGAATATCCGTACCACATATTTTCCGATTTGCGTAAAATCCCTTTTTGGTGTAGCTGCTCATACCGAAAAGGATTTTTTGTGAGAAACAAATAGCGGTGCTGCGGAGCTTTTTCGCAGGCGGCGAAAACTTCCTCAATCCACTCATCGGGGACCCATTCCCCGAAAAGGTCTGCCATAGAGCATACGAAGATTGTTTGCGGCTTTTGCCAACGTTGGATCCCATCAAGGCGGTAGCGGTGAAACGTTGGAGCGAACCCAAACGGATAGGGACAAGTCCTTCCGCTAATCAAATCGACAGGATAACGTAAAACGTGAGTGCTGGCATGGCGCGCGTCGTTTTTACCGTCTCTCAGCCATACACGCTGTAACTCTTGCGGTGCGTCTAATGTTTGCCCTTCATAGGAAAATCTGTTTGCAATTCTTCTCGCATAGCAGTATTCGCACCCGTGCAAGCATCCCGTAACGGGGTTCCAAGTGCTGTCGCACCATTCAATTTTCGTTTTCTTCATCTTTGATTTCCTCGCTTTCCCACTTCATTAGCAGTCCATACGAATGGATTTTATTTACGATTTCATCTGTCGATTTTCTTCCCAAATTCCTAATATTAAGAAAACCATCGAAAGTGTCTATCTCAAGCAAATCATCCAAGGTTTTAATGCCAGCCCGTTTTAAGCAGTTATAAGCCCGAACAGACAAATCCATGCTTTCAATCGTAAGCGGCAGCTCATCTTCTTCAGTAGGCGTGTTGTCATTACCAATAATTCCGAGCAGTATGTCAAGCCGTCTTTCAGCCTGTTCTTTTTGCTGTTTCAAAAGGTTATAACGCATTTTAAGGTTGTTGTATGTAGCATACGGGACAGAACTGTACTCCAGTTTCCGAGCATAAAAGGAAAGTTTTTTCAACGCCTTAGCCTCGATTTGCCGTATTCGCTCCCGTGTAACCGAAAAAACTTTGCCGCAATCATCGCAAGTCTTGCCATCTCTCCACCTCAGCTCGATTACTTCCCTCTCCCTCACGGACAAGCGTTCATTCATCATTTTCATAACGCCGCTTGCCGAAAGTTCAATTTCTTCAAGATCAGGCATCTGTTCCCGCATCTCACTCAAAAGCATATCTGCAATATTGTACGGGTACGGAAGCCCCTCTTTAAAACAAGTCCTGTAATCCATTATTTGCCCTCACTTTCATCTTCTCGCAGGCGCATTATTGTGTTGATTTCAGCAAGCGAAAAGCACTTAGGCTCGACAAGGGGTGCCGACTTCCTAACGCAATACTTATTCAAGTCGTATGTATCATCAACCTCAAGGTGTGGAATTCTGTAATGCGCCTTTTTAATATCCTTGCTGTAGAGGCAGTATACACAGAGCATCATTATTATGTCGTCAGCTTTCGTCTTCGGCGACCTCGCTTTCGAGCCAATCCAAGAGAGTACGTCCGCAGCCACAAAGTCTAAGGACCTTTTCCGGGAAGTCCAGCCCTTCTTCGCTCTTGTTGGTGTATTTGCATTTGCTACAAAGTACGCAATAACGGCATTCAAGTTCAAAACTCTGATTAACCGCAAAGTCAACCGTTGTCATTCCAAACGTTTTCTTGATATTCGCCTTGATTTTTTCAAAGTTTGTCATTTTACCGCCTCCCCTTATAGCTATTGATTCCTCTGCCGATTTGATTATCGCTGCGATCAATCCAACTTTTCCATAAGCTTATTAACTAATATGTCAACAAGTTCATCCTTTCTATTTTTTGCTGTGTCCTCAAGCAATAACCAAAACCGCCATCGTTTGTCGCAAGACACAGAATATCCTTTACAGTATTCTTCACAAAGAGGGCAGCCAACATAACAGCCATTTTTATAAGATTCTGCAAGTGCGTTCACCAAGTCCCAGACATCCATCTGTTCGAATTCTGTATCAATGGTTTCGAGTACGTTTAATATGACTGCTCTCTTAAGTTTCTTTTTGATCCGATCAAAGTTAGTCATCGTACACCCTCCTGTTCCACTTCTTGACTGCCCGCTCCATATAAGCGCCAATCATTGTGGCTCCACAATCCGCGCAATGGATTACCTTACAGCCATTAGATGTAGATGTTAGTTCTAGGTTTATACTCCCGCAAAACGGGCAAGGCTTTAATTCTATGCCAGCCATTCACATTTCCTCCCATAGTTTTTTGATATTTGCCCCACATCGAGGGCAGTAATTCACGTGGTCTACCCACAAGAATGTCTTTCCTGTCCCTGTCCGAACGGCGGGAGCGAGGAACTCGAAGCCGCACTTCTTGCATTCTTTCCGATAGTCGGTTTGACGATATCCACCTCTCATTCCTCCTCGCCTTTGCTGCAGTATTCTCTTGCGGAACCCCAAATCCCGAACCATAGCTAGCCTGTCGTTTGGGTTTTCCCAATCCATCTCGTATTTGCCCTCTGTATAATACTTGTCCATCTGCGGACACCTTGTAGCAATTAAGTCAATATACTCGCTATATACAAATGTTTCGCTACAATACAAGGCGCTTGACTTTGCTCTTCCGCGTGTCTCCGCGAAAACTATTGCTACCTTGTATTCATCGCCATACTTATCTTCAACACGCCACGCTTTCATTTTTCACCTCTCCTGTTCTTACAATTCTTCTAGTGTTATTTGGTCATACCCTACCGACCACCCGCGCGTTCCAACGCCACGCGCCCGCAGGCTATCCCGTCAAAAAGGGATAAAACTCTCATTTCGTTTCCTCCAGCAGTTCGGGATTATCATGGATATTGCCGATTACTTTTGCAGCAAATTCGTCATGCATTCCCTTTGTTGCTCTTTTCAAGATACTGCAATTTTCCCACGCAATATCGTGTCCGTGCCATAAGCCAAACGAGGCTATTTTTTCAATCCAAATAATCACACCTCTCCACTCGCTTCCATAAGCTACTCCCCGAACAATATCCCCCTCGAAAATAGGTTTACCTTTCCAGTCTTCCTTAGCGTGGCATTTAAGCCAATCCTGTTGTTCGGATTTGGTGAGTTCCTCCCACTTTGTGCTATCATAGAGCCCTGTAAATTGCCCAACTGTTTCGGGGTCAACCTCTATGTTGTGAACGCCGAATATATCTGTCATTTTGACAATTCCATACTTTGTATCAATGTCAGATACCAAGCCAAATACCCAGTCGCCATTCTTATAATGGCTTACATACACTCCGTCTTCTGTTCTATTTGTAGCTTTCGCCTTCCAAAGCAAATCACGCATTTTTACCTTCCTCCTGCATTAAATGTGACAATCTACGATAACGATTTCCCAGTCGGGTTTTGCGGGGTCGATAAATCTCTGCTTATATTCCCGCTCCCATTTGTCGTATTCATCTTCCGACTCGGAACTCACGCCGAACCACCCTACCGTTCCCGATGAATGCCATTCGCCGTCTGGAGTTATCACCGCGTAGGTAGAAAAATCAGACATTTCGGAAAACAAAACATCTTTGACACGCGCTCTGTTGCATTGACCGTCTGCCGTAATCAATTCGCCGTCCCATCTCCCACCGACGCTATACCAATCCCACTTGGCATTAGGGTTGTAATCATCAAAAACCGAGCCATCGTCCTTTATGTTTTCTTTGGGCGGGCTTAAATTTTCGAGTCCGTACTTATACAGCTCGTCATCAGACCATAGCAGCATTTTCGGAAACTCGTTTTCCAGATAATTGATATGCATCGGATTGTCATTATGCTCCTTGATATATTCGCTTTTGTTTTTCAAGAACTCGCGGTATCTGGTGTTTTTGTAATCCTCAATCTCGGCTCTTGCATTGGAAATGATTTCCTCTCGTGTAATGTAATGCGGGACTTTCAAAGTCTCGTCATACGGAGCAAGGGCTTGTTCCAGCGTAATTCTTCCGTCCAAGAATACCGCAACAGTAAAATGACTCATTTTTGTTTTCCTTTCAATCTTCTACTCATTTAAAATCACACGCCTTGACCTTAACGATTATACGATGTCCTTGCCGATCAAGCAATTCCTGCTTAGGCTTGCAAACCAAACCCTCCATATCAGCAGAACCTATGGTTGACTTAGGCTTACTCTTAACGTAGGCAACCGCTTCGTTCAATGTACCCTCAATGATAATAGGAACAACGTCAACGCCGAATGCTGTTGCAATGTCTTCAACAGCATCGCGCTTTAACCACAAATGCTTATAGGGAAGATAAACGTCAAACAGTATGAACGAAACATCATCACGGTATTTTTCACCGCTTTGGATTTTTGCGCCGTAACCCTCGCCGAACAAAATAACAGGCATATCGCCAAACTTTTGCTCAAACAGTTCTTCAGCGTCATTCCCACCGAACATCTCTATAAGTTTTGCCGTGAGATGTGTGGGCAATTGTGCACGTTCAGTTCTGCCTTGATATGATACCTTGTGACCGTCCCAGACAATACCTATGTTTGTGCCGTCAATTTTTTCGGTGCATACCCAAACATTGTCTTTCAAAAACTCGGTCGTTTCGTCGCAAAACGCACCCTCTATCAGCTTTTTGCTGCCAGTGGTATCGCGTTTGAAAATCGTTGGAATTTTTGTGTATTCTGTCATATTTCCTCCTAAAATCATTAAATTATGCGGAAATGTGGTAATCTGCCAATTAGTCCGCGTCTTCCATACGCTCAAACTTAATCATATAAAACCACAATTCAGTCCAAGGATAGTTCTCTCTTTCCTCATCGGGTATTGATACTCGCTGAAGCCTTTCAATCCTCACGTCTGTCACCCGCAAAAAAATCTTCGCGTGTGCTTTCGGTTCTTGTGCACAGAGAATATCGTCAACCTGATACGACCTATGTATCTCTGTGATTCTCTGCTTAACTGTGATTTGGGGATTTGACTTTATTCTTCGCCACAATTCTGCTTTTGTGCCAGCTAAAACCTCGCAATACTCATCTGCGTTAAGCGCAATTGGTTTTGCTGTTTCTAAAATTTCCTTGTAACTTATCGCTCGTCCCCTCCAAAAACCTCAATTTTGCTTGTAAGCACCCTTACGATCGTAACACCATTCTTGTCAAGGAGCGTTACCGACCGCCGCTGCCGATTTCATAAGCTCGCTCAAGAGATAAACCGCGTTGTTTTCGGTGTCCACTCCAGTGCGTCTTCAACATATGCAGTAGATTATTCTTTTCTACCTCCTCGGTACCGCCTTATTTCACCAGCAAGCGTGCATAACAATGCTTTCAGAAGTTATGCTGTCAGCAGCATCTATGGCAACCTCTGTAAAACATTCGCGGCAGAACCATTCCCCATCCAGTTCATACAAGGTTTCCGAGTCTTTCTCGCAACAATCGCATTTCGCGTTGGTTTTCATTTTAGCAGATGCGAGCAATGCCTTAACATAGCAATCCTCGCAAAGGCATTCATCTTCAAGCAAGAAAAACACTTCGTCATCACTTTCGCATCTGTCACAGCAAGCAACAGGAACATTCCTATTAGGGCAACCTGCACCCAAGCACCCCATCCCATGCGGGCATCCAACGCACTGATCTTCGTATCTAATCATATCGTCATACCGTCCTTCCTTATAGCCGTATGGCTTGTTTTGTTTCGTTATCTATACTCTAACATACCAATCGGAAAATGTCAAGGGGTTTTCGAAATTTTTTAAAAATTTTTTTAATTTTTTCGGTTTTCGTTTATTAGTGCCCTGCGAATGGGTAGGAAGCGTTCGAGCGTGTGGAACTCTAACGTTTCTGCTGTTAGCCCTGTCACCGTGCCGATACTCTTTTCAGAAGCTGCGGCTGTTGGAACTGCTACCTGTGCCGGCTAGGTGGTTGATATTTCTAGCTGTAACATTCGGACATTGTGTGGTGATATGCCGAGGAGATTGTCGCAGATGCTGCTGTTGTTCCCACTTCGGGTACTGCCGGTTTATGTCTGGGATTGGAGTTGCTTACGGAGCGCAACGTCAACGTTACCAAACGCTAAAATTTGCATTTTAAGGAGGGTTTGCTTCTAAGGTATAAAAGGTTGCCCAAAAAGTAAAGCGCCCCGATTCGGGGCGCTTCAACATTTATCCTCGAAAACCCGCTTGTATTCCGCATTAAATTCCGCAGCCCTCGTAATCGCTTGAAAAACGTTGTCAGCAGGCTTATTAGCGATTTCATACAAGCGGCGTGTTTTCGCGTCCAATTCCGCTTGCTCATCTTTCAAAGCCTTCAGAAGTGCTTCTTTAAAGCTCATTGTTACCCTCCTCACATAGGTAATAATGCCGCTAGGTCAGTTAATTTTTCTATCTATTCATTTATGGCTTTACAAAATATCCATACACACACCGTGTCTCATCTCTACTACAGTCAAAGGTATCAATCAATAACTGCTGTGCAATGCTTAGAAACATCTACCACAAGTCTTCCGGATGGCAATTCTTCTTTACACAAATGCACCGTGCAGCCCTGCCCAATTTTCATTGTTGGAACCCAAGTCCAGCCTAAGTCTTTCATTATATTTCTTATGGTCTTTTTATGTACACCAGTTCTTGCACTACTTCTTTTTCGCTGATTTTGTGTGATTTTTTCTTGTTTTGAATACTCATTGATAAGATTATAAATTTTTTTGTAAGGTCTTCCTGTAGCAATTGCTATGGCTCTGCATACACAATCACCTGCCGTTCCTTTAAATCCTGCTTCAGCACGTCCGCCGTCATCATATATAAATTTCATATTTTGCCCTTTCTCCCCGTAAAGCTGTTAGGACAGCATTATTAAGCCTTGTTTCAAATTATTTTGCGTCCTGCCACGACCCATAGAAGCCGAAATCTCCAAAGGATATAATGTCATCATCATCATCTATATCAGGATTGTATTTTGTACTCCACCACAGGCGAATACATATTATTTCTGCCGGGTTCCCGTTGTCATCTACAGCTCTTATACAGTAGAAACATTGCGTGTAAGATGCTCCCTTGTCCGCTTCTGCTTTTGCCTCGTCAAGCGTGCCCTCAACATATTTATTGCCTGCTCCTGTGCCGTATTCAATATAGTATTTCTCGTCAAATTTTCCGTCGCTCTCTAACTTGTCAAGTGCTTCAGGGATAGCAGAGTTGAGATCATAACAGAAAATAATATCGTCGTCATCTTGCAAATCCTCGTAGAGTTTTTCTTCTAAACTCTCACGATTTCCGTGCCAATTTTTAAGCTCGCTTTTTGCTGCAATATATCTGAGTACATCGCTAGCAACTGCTCTGCGATAACCGTTTTTTCCCATATTTAGTACCTCCTGAGCATTTCGGTTTTATTGTTTGTGTTTATTCCCGATGCCATGGGCGTTTGTAGCAATCTTCATCGCAGCAATCGGAATTGTCATATTCGGTAGGGTATCTATCAGTTACTGTGCATCAACCGGGGAATTAAGTTCAGCTACGAGCCGCACTCTTGCCTTTATCCCTACACTAGCAAGTTCTGCAACTCTTGCAGCAGCTTCCGCCTCGGTGGCGTATCGTTGTACTCCCCATTTCCAACGTCCGGAATACTTTACTTGCAATATGTACATGGCGCACTTCCTTTCGTGTTTGCCAGCCTCATTTAACGAAGCTTTCGCCCAAAACGGGTCCTTTTTGCTCCCACTATTGCAGGTGCTCGCCCGAATTACCCTATTCGCTTCGTTCCATTTGGCTTTGTTTTATTGTAACTATACTCTAACACACCATTCGGCTTGTGTCAATAGGTTTTTTCAAAAATTTCAAAAATTTTTAATTTTTTTTGAAATTTGTTTACTTTATCAACGGTCAACCATTAGGAACAAAACGAACCTGCTCTAAATTAAGCAGGCTCAAAACAAAGACTCCCTTTTTGATAATCAATAAAGAGAGTCATATTCTATTCAGTTGTTCACCCATCGCTATCGGCAGGCTTTTTATCTATCACCGTGCCATACTTCTTAATAAACTCCGCAGCGTCATTCGCTGTTATGGGGATTATTCTGTCCTTTACGCCATCCAAGGTGGAATACTCAGCAAAGAAAAACCGGTTTTCGCTGTCTTTATACAGTTCCCGAGCCATTCCATCGGTGTACTCGTTCAACCCGTCGGAATAAAAATTATTTGAAAGAGCGCTTGACGCTGAAGTGTCATATATAATCCCGTTTACCATCTTCCTAACTTTTCGCCCTGCGCCGGGGATTCGTATTCTTATTGCCTCGCCTGTTTCTTTTATTGTGTAGGTAACCTCCACGCCAAGAGCTTCCATGAGTTCAAGAAAGTCGTCTGCACGAAGCGTTTTCATCCTAAGCCGACTGCTAAATGCCTGCGGCAGCAATCCAATTTTGGCAGCAGCTGCTGACTTTGATGTTCCAGTATCTCTTAAAACAGCTTCAAGTATTTCTTTTGCAGTCATTGTATCGCCTCCACTTGGTACTATATTATTGTTATTATACACCAAATCAGGCAAAATGTCAAGAATTTTTTCAAAGTCACTCATCTTAGAAATCCTCCTTAATTTTTTTAAAAAACAAACGGTTTTCATTACAAACAATTCCGTTTGATAATATTCACGAGTGGATTACAAGTACGGAAACCATTAGAACATATTACATTCTTGCACCGTGCACAGCTTTCACGTTCTCAGTAGAGCGAAAATAGCTTTTTTCTCTGTCAACAGACGGGGGTATAGGAAATCCGTTGTCAGCAAAGAGTTTGCTCGGCTCGTTCGTGTGCTCGACGTAAATTTCAAGTTCCCCCTCGTCGCAATCATAGTAGAACCCGTTCTTCTCGACGTGGTACTCTATCCATATTCTTCCGCTCCCGATCCCTTCTATCTCTACGCATTCCCAAAGCAGTTCTTCTAAGCCTTCTTTAGCTGCCTCGGCAGATGTAAAACGTTTCCGGTAGGTATGAGGTTGTCCACTATAAGAGCCATTTAAGTCAGGCTCTATCACGTCAAGAGTGACTTCATATTCATCCGTTTCTTCATTCATACAGCCATCACTTAAGTCCCCGGAAACAGCAATCGAACCGATGCCGAAAAGAACCCCAACAAGAGATAATGCAAGGTCGGAAGGCTGATAATATCCGATATCATCCGCTCTTACCGCTGCCAAAAACCAAATGGCAAATGCAGAAATTAGCATAATTCCTGCCACAAAATGTCTCTTATCCATAGTTTTGTCCTCCTAAATAATATCACGACTGCTTTTCCTATGCTGTGAAGCCATTTGTTCTGTACTACTTGCACTCTTCATTCAACAAAATTAAACTGTGGGTTGTGCTGCCTTTTGTCGCAATGTATAAGCCACTCTTGTACGGCTTTGCTCCAGTGCCGCAGTCCACAAGTAAGCTTGCCGTCGGAAAAGATAATTCCGTTTTCATCTTCAATTTGATGTATCCAGATGGTCGGACCTGTAGTCGTTGGAGTGAACTCGATAGTCCATGGTCCATTCTCCCGTATGCGCTCCACCTTTACAGGAGTGGGGAACGACATTAAGTGTGAACCGTCATCTGAATACTTGACCTCCATTTGCGAGAATATCCAATTTTCAAGCTCTTCGAGTGTGCTAAAGTTCATTTCTTCGCTTTGGCGGTGGAAGTCACACCAGTATTTCTCGTATCCCACTTTTATCATTGTACTCTCATCCTTTCTTTTTCCGTTATGCTTTTCAACACATTGTTGCAATCCTTCAGCATTTTACAAGCGGTTCTATGGCTTGCAACAGCGTTGGTGAACTGTGTGCTGGTGGGGTCCTCGGCAGTCTCAACTATACAAACGGACGCATCGTTTATTTCGCGCTGAAGCACATCAATCTTTTCGGTTATAAGCTTTGTTATAAGAGAAAGCTCAAAATCTCCGAGACGAGTCTTTTGAGCGGCTTTAACCGCAAGGTCAGCAGTATCTCTCAAGTCTCTATTTTCAGCATTGAGCTTGGAAATCTTATCATTGGCTTTAGCCAGAGAGTCAATGTAGTACCGAGCGGAAAAATCCGCATCGTAATCTATGTTCTTTTCAGCCAAATCGAGTGCTCCGTCCAACGCAGTAGCAACATAGCTGTCATTGCCGAGACCATCAACTATCTTCTGGATTTCTGCCAGTGCCTTGCGCTCTTGCTCTTTCGTAGTCATATCACTTACCTCCAGTTTGTCTATGGTTATTTTGTTTCTGTAAACGTACTCTACCACGCCAACTGGAATTTGTCAATAGGTTTTTTCAAAAATCGAAAAAATTTTGCTTTGCAATCGTGCAGAGAATTGAACCGTGCTTGCAGGCACACAGTTAACACCCGGATAACAGTTTTGACGGGTTGATAATCCGCAGGGTAGTCACACATCAAAGCTTCCCCTACAATAAGGACATACAGTATGAGAACCAAGTTCATCGGTGGATATATCATCATCGGAAACAATAATTTGCCGTCCGCACTGCAAGCAATTCACCTTTCTGGTGTTTTCGAGTTCTATCTCGATCGCATAGTCGCTGTCAAAATAATCGTCAGCGTCGAGGACAATATCGCTATTTCTAACCATATCGTCTACCTTGTCAATTGCTTCATCGCCATCATCGGCTTCAACGATTATGTTCCTTTTAAGAGTTTCGATTATAGTGACTCTGTATTTCTTCATTTTAAAGCCTCCTTGTCAGCAGCATCATTCTTGTGTGTTGCGCATCAAACCTCTTATGCCTCCGCTATACCGAGCGGAAAACCAACTGAAGATTTTGTCCAACCCTGTTCCTTTAGCGAAGTGGAGAAACGGCTGTTCAATACATCCGGCAGAATTGTCTCTGGGAATAGTTTCAAGAAGCTTCCACAAATCTTTCAACGCATCGTCTCGAATTTTTACAGTATCGTCCCGCTTTTGAATTTTTACATCATAGCCGAGAGAAGCATAAAATTCTATAAGACATTCGGTTGATTTAGAAATCGTGTCTAAGCAGTATACATCTTCCTGTCCTGTGTAGTTTTCATAGCCGCCATCAATTTCAATGCCGACCCACTCACCTATTACATCTGCAATAGTTTCGCCTTGTTCTACCTCTGTGTTGAAAAAGGTGTTAAGAGTTATAACTTCCTCGTAGCTTTTCGGTCTATACCAGCGGTACTCATATTTATCCTCGTCAACATAGCCGGATCCAAAAGGCGCGTGTGTGTTTTCGATGCACTCAATCTCATCAACCTTCTTCTTAAAGGCAATAAAATCATTTTCGCGTTCAAGGTGCGCTTCATAAGCAAGGCAGTCAGCTTCACTTTCGAACTTTTTCCCGTCATTTGCGACATACACCTTGCGTGATACAGATTTAACTTTCATTTTTATCCCCTTTCTTATTCCGGTAAGGAAAATCCTGTTTGTCATTGTACCATTTGCTGCGTTTGGGGTGGAACGACGATTTCCACGCATAACCTGCCTTTCGGTTATTCGTTGCACGCTGGCGGTTCTTTTCGCGTTCAATTTGACGGTCGTACTCCAACCTCTTAATTAAATTGCTCAATTCCGTAGCGCACTCGGTTTCCCCAAGACTTTGCAGCATATTGAACACATTGTTGAGCAAGACAAGGTCCGCAGATTTAAGTCTCACAATTTCCACCTCTTTACAAAGTCATTACTGTAAAACCCGTTGCCGAGAATTATGTGGTGTTTTTGTTGTGCTTGCAAGAGTCTGTTTCCGAACAGTAATCGCAGTTTCCAACATACTCTCCGTTCGGACCGCTGTGCAAACACTCATCACAGAGCATCAACCGCTCCCCGCAAACAGGGCAAAATGCTTTGTAGCCTCGGTCAGCAATAGACCACGTCATCTCGATTTCACTTTCACAATGAGGACACACTTCTGTAACTATATTCTCGGAGCGATTGATAATATCAGCTTTCTCCATTCGGCTTCGCCTCCTGTTCGTCAAACTGTTTGAGAACTTCTTCGGGGAATACATCGCCAAACAGCATTCTGGCGAGGGAATTTATTTTGCCATTATCATTAGCAGCAACATATTCGGAGACTTTCTGGCAAAGTGAATACATCATATCAACGATATCGCCGTCAGGAAGGCAGTCATCGTCAAGATAAGATTTTATTGCGTGAGCTCCGCGTTCTGCGGGCGTTGGAGATTTCTTGTAGAACTCAGCATTTTTCTCCAGTTGCTTGTATTTATTAAATACGAGACGGTCGAATTCTGTAAGTCGCCCCTGCATTGAAAAGATATATCCAAAAACACGCTCAAGAGGAACGGAACTATCAACCTTGCTGTACCCGTCAGAATTCAACCGAGTGTATGTTGCATAGCTTTTGTCAAAATCTGTATATTCGCTATGAACTCTATCAGCAAACGCACCAAGAGTTACAGGATTTCCGTTATCAGAAACCTCAAAGCTGTAAGGTTCTACTCCGGGACAAGAATGGGCATCTTCAACCCTGTACAAGGTATCGTCAACTTTAGTTATCTTCCAGTCGGTTTCCTCGGCTATCTTGCCGAAACAAGTCAAAATGTCCATACATTATTCTCCTTTCAAGCCATATCAAGGACAATGCTATATGCCTTGTCAATCATAGGATTACCGGTGACGGTTTTGGAAAACATATTTTCTTGATGCCGTTTCGACCTGCGCAACACTGAAGAATGTGTTGCAAAATCAGATACGGCACATACAAAACGGTAACCGCTTTTGCCCAAGTGGTGCAGGTCCGGAGCGTCAAAGTAACGCATTTTCATATCGTTGCGAAGCTTTTCAATGTTCTTCTTCCGATACTCGCTTGCGTCGCTTTCGAGCGGTATAAGCATATCTATGTACTCCATAACCTTCTGGTCGGAGACGTAAATACGTTCAAGCCTTTCAAATTCATCTTTAAGTCCACGCATATAATCCTCTGCCAAGGCAAGGGTGCTGTGCGCTTCGTCCATTTTTTCAGCGAGGTCTCCAACGTGGACGGTAGACCAAGCCCGTTTGGCAGTTCTAAGCGCGAGGTTTAAGGTGTTCTGGCAGACAACTCTGACAGGAGTCATCGCGACCCTTATTGCGCCGTTGCCATCGTGCGAATTACTAAACAGCAGGTACGGTTCTACATTCTCCCCCATAATGGTATACTTTTCGGGGAGTTTTGCAAGAAGCCAAATCTTTTTCCCACCGCTTAAAGAACCGGCGGTTTCGTAGGTAACGCCCTCTCCGAGCAAACCGTCGGTAAACGCAAACGCCTCAGAGTTCTGAACGACCTTGTATCTGTCGGTAACCACGCCGAGAACCTTGTTATCGCTGCTTCTGATATTCGCCTTGTAGCTGGGAATATCAATCCCATCATCGGTTTTAACAGGATGCTGGTTTACATTCCAGTCAAGTCCAGCAATCTGAATTGCTTCGGCAGAGCTTAACGCACTTGCAACCTTTACTCCAAGTCCGTGCCAAGGAGTTTCTCTCACATAAAACATACTTTCTACATTTGCAGGCATATAATTTCCTCCTTAATTTCTCGCCCGATAGGGCTAATGTGTATTTAGTACCAACTTAGCAAAAACCTCTTGACTTCGCATTACCGCCGTGCTATAATAAAAGCGGAATTGCAGTATATAACGAATAGGAGGCTGATTGCTATGGAAGGTATGACTAACGAACAGTACAAGGATGCAAAGGAAACGCTCATTCTTCTCGTTATCGAGATGATTAAGGGAAGTTCGAGCATTGACGAGGCGGTTGAAAAAGTTAAAACACTTCTTCCGCAAAAAAACACTTGACAAATCGTTTAAGATGTGGTATAATTAAATCACCTCCTAACAGGACGTGGGCAGACACGCCCCGTGTGGAGTTGTAGTGGGTTAGAGGCTCTACTTTTTAAGTAGGGCTTCTATTTTTTGCACCGCTTCGCCGAGGTCATTGCTGTGCTTAACAAGCTCGGCAATGTAGCGTATAAGCGTTTCCTTGGCATCGGCGTATTGCTCGTTCGTCATCTCGTTCATATTATCCTCCTTTCTCGGTCTGCCCCGTATTAGAGAATTTTTGTTCTCTATACGAACTCTAACATATTCTCCGAAAAAGTCAAGGGGTTTCCGAAAAAAATTCCCTTGCCATTAGCGGAGATTTCCCGTAACGAACAACCACTGTAGGTATGCAATATCTGCAGATTACGAGCGGCTTGTGCGTTGCTGGAAGTTCGCTTGAAAATGGGTTTAAAACCCGTTTTCGGTCAATATTGCAGCAACATCATCAAGCTCCACATTATGAGAGCACATCCAGATTAAAGTTGCAAGGGTATGGCAGTCGGTTCCGTCTACAACTTTTTCCATAAGCTTTTCATACTGTTCGTTTGTCCCGCCGGTGAACCAATCGTACTTTATGCAAAGGTCCATCATCAATCTGGTACTACGTCCACTCGTTTCAGAATTACTTATAGCTTCCTTCCCGAGCCATTTACGAACCGCTCTTTGGCAATCGAAGTCAACAATTCTGCAAGAGCGACGTATAGAACATGATGAGCAAGTAACGAAGTGGGATATAACTTTCGTCATATCTTCCACACTCTTGGTCATCTTGCACCCTCCCGTTTCCACTTGGTATTGTTTTGTTCTGTAACTATACTCTAACATACCAATCGGAAAATGTCAAGGGGTTTTTCGTAAATTTTTAAAAATTTTTAAAATTGTGATTTAATCATACTTCTTAGCAAAAAATTTATTGAGCTTTCGGTTCATTACCGCTTAAAAGCGAACGTTCATCATATTTTTATACAAAATAAACAAAAAAAGCGGCGGGGGAATAAATCCCCCGCCGAAATATTGTATTTAAGCCTTTTCCAGATCCTTGATATGTACTGCTGCGACTACCACGCTGCCGTAGCTTATAACCGCACGGTCCTTGCTTATCTCCGACACCGTATGTACTCTCGGATA
>CANQKW010000009.1 GCA_947624555.1 uncultured Clostridia bacterium | reverse complement strand
CCAGCCGATTTTGGCAGTGCACAGTGCACAGTGTACAGTGAATAGTGAACAGTAAAATGTGCTGCACCTGCGGTGCGGTAATTTTTTCAAAAAAAGATATATAAACAAAGTAATTTTTGCAGGATTAGATAAAAATTTTTAATTTAATTAAAAAAATATTAACAAATATGTGTGTTTTGAGCCTTATCGCCCTTGACAATCGGAGCAAATTGTAGTAAAATATGTATAGGCTGTTTTTTGGAGAGATAAATTCCGAAAAACTGCCCCCGACGTTTATGACGCTTTGTTTATTATAACGTTAAGGCGGCGAATGTACGATTTACGGAGAAATCCTTTAATTTACATTTCTATTCTTTTTTGCGGCACAGACCGCTTTAGGGAAAATGCACGCATTTAGTCGGCGTACTTTCCCGATATATTATTTTTATCCGTTTTCTAAAAATAATGAAGAAAGATAAGTTTGTTCAACAGGGGGTATCACAGCGGCTGAAGAGTTTGCACGGGCAGGGCGGATTTTGCCGTGCCTGTAGGTTGGTTTGCTCGCATTTCTGAAAATAGCCGCAAATTTTTCATAAATTGTATATTTTTCCGCCGAAATTCTTTTGCGTGCGGTTGGCAGACAGCACGCGACAATGATATTGAGGAGGGGAAAACGACAATGCAAGTCGAACTTTATGTCGCTTTGCTGATAGGTCTGGCGGCATTGGTTGTCGGCGCAGTGGTAAGCGGTTTTATTTGCTTTAAGTCCGGCATAAAACACCGCATTAAGACCGCTGAGGCACAGTTCGAGTCCGCTGAAAAAGAATCAGCGAGAATACTCGAAGAGGCGTCCGAAAAAGCGGAATCAATGAAAAAATCCGCTCTCGTTGAGGCTAAGGACGAGATTTATGCACTTCGCACCGACGCCGAAAAGGAAATCAACAGATTAAAAGCAGACGCCGAAAAAGAGTTGAAAGAGCGAAGAGGAGAGGTTTCTCGTTCGGAGCGCAGAATTGCTCAAAAGGAAGAAAATCTCGACAAGAAAACCGACAAAATGGAAAAGCTGGAGGAACAGCTCCACCAGAAACACAAGAAGGCTGACGAGAAAATCGCTGAGGCTGAACAGTTAAAATCCAGCCAGATGGATATTCTCGAGAAGATTTCGGGCTTTACTGCGGAACAGGCTAAGGAACATCTGCTGCAAATGCTCGATACCGAGCTTAATCACGAAAAGGCTCTGAAAATCTCGTATTATGAGCAAAAACTCAAGGACGAGTGCGATGAAAAGGCAAGAGAGTACATATCTCTCGCTATTTCAAGACTCGCCGCCGATACCGTGTCCGAATCGGCAGTGTCGGTAGTAGCTATCCCTAACGACGAGATGAAAGGACGCATTATCGGACGTGAGGGACGCAATATCAGGGCGCTTGAAACGCTTACGGGCGTTGACCTTATTATCGACGATACTCCGGAGGCTATCACGCTGTCCTGTTTTGACCACGTAAGAAGAGAAATTGCAAGGATAGCTCTTGAACGTCTTATCCAGGACGGAAGAATACACCCCGCAAGAATTGAGGAAACAGTCGACAAGGCTCGCAAGGAGGTTGAACTTCGCATTAAGCAGGAGGGTCAGAGAGCCGTTCTTGAAACAAATGTAAACGGTCTTAACCACGAGCTTGTAAGACTTATCGGTCGTCTTAAATACAGGACTTCGTTCAGACAGAATGTTCTCAATCACTCGATTGAGGTTGCGCATTTGGCAGGAATTATGGCGTCAGAGTTGGGCGTTGACGCAGCTCTTGCAAGAAGAGCAGGACTTCTGCACGATATAGGAAAATCGCTCGACCACGAAATTGAAGGCTCTCACGTACAGATAGGCGTTGATGTCTGCAAGAAGTACAAGGAAAACCCTGAGGTCATTCACGCAATCGAGGCTCACCACGGCGACGTTGAGTGCAGAACGGTCATTGCCTGCCTCGTTCAGGCGGCAGACGCAATAAGTGCGGCAAGACCGGCGGCTCGTTCGGAGAATTACGAGAACTATATCAAGCGTCTTGAAAAGCTTGAGGAGATTTGCAATTCCTATAACGGAGTAGAAAAGTCGTTTGCTATTCAGGCAGGACGAGAGGTTCGCATTATGGTCAAGCCTGAGCAGATAAACGATGACGATATGAAGGTTCTGGCAAGGGATATTGCCAAAAGAATTGAGGCGGAAATGGATTATCCCGGACAGATTAAGGTTAATCTTATCCGTGAAAGCAGAACCGTTGACTATGCGAAATAATTTCGTTTTTAACCGGGAAAAGAGAATAACCCTCTTTTCCTGTTTTTTTAAAAACAATGTATCCGACAAAATTTGATAATTTTATCCTTGAACGGAAAGGGGAATTATTATGATTTCATTTGATGCATCAAAATGTGTTGCCTGTAACAACTGCATAAGAGTTTGTCCTGCGGTCGAGGCAAATACCGTTGAGTACGATGAAAACGGCAGAAAGATATTCAATATCAATCCCGAAAGATGTATTCGCTGCGGTGCGTGCGTAAAGGCTTGCAGTCACGGCGCAAGAAGTTATGAGGACGACACCGAGCGTTTCTGGGCAGACCTCAAAAAAGGCGTTAAAATTATCGGAATTTGTGCGCCTGCGGTAAAGGTTTCCTTTGACGGTTGTTGGAGAAATGTGCTTGGTTATCTCGTAAAAAACGGTGTAAGCAAGATTTATGACGTTTCGTTCGGCGCTGATATTTGTACGTGGGCGCATATCCGTTATCTGGAAAAGCATAAGGGGGCTAAGGTCATTTCACAGCCCTGCCCGGCTATCGTAAATTATATGAGAAGATACTGTCACGACTCGCTGAGCCACCTTTCGCCCGTACATTCGCCTATGCTGTGCCTTGCGGTCTACCTTAAAAGGTATCTCAACGAGGACGCAAAAATAGTCGCTTTCTCTCCCTGCATCGCAAAAAGAGATGAATTTATCGAAACGGGTCTGGTCGATTATAACGTTACGTTTGACCGTTTGGGAAAACTGCTTAACGATAACGGAATAAAGTTTGAAAATATGAAAAATGTACGCTCTGATTTCGAGTTTTCGGGAGCAGGCGGTCAGATGGGCGCAGTTTATCCCCGTCCCGGCGGACTAAAGGCTTGTCTGGAGCTGGAAAATCCCCTGCTCAACGTCATTACGTCAGAGGGAACAGAGTCGGTTTACAAAAATCTTTCGATGTATTCTACCATTGCGGAAAGGGATCTGCCCGACGTTTTCGACGTTCTTTCCTGCGATAAAGGCTGCGGAAGCGGTCCTGCTATCGGCAAGCAGATGTCGATTTACCGTATGAGCGGCATTATGAACGGTATCGAAAAATACAACCGCACAAAGCGTGTAAAATTCGACAGAAAACACAGGGACAAGCAGTTTTTGAAGTTTGACAAGGCGCTTAATCTTGATGATTTTATCAGAACATATACTCCTATTGACATCAATGATATTGAAGTTACCGAAAATCAGATAGATGAAATGCTCACAAAAATGGGCAAAATCACAGCCACACAGCGTAATTATAACTGTCACTCCTGCGGATTTGGAACCTGTCGGGAGATGGCAAGAGCTATTATCAAGGGTGTTTCGGATATGACAAGCTGCCACGAGTATATGCAGCACCAGGAAGATGAACACCGCCTGCTTATCGAGGATACCAACCGCTCGATTGCAGAAGTTACCTCAGAGCTTAATCAGGTCGTTTCAAAGCTCACATATAATATCGGCAACGTCAAAAACGCTGTCGGAGATATTTCTGAGCTTAATTCCACGAATTTCGACCAGATAACAGGCTTGTCGGACATTTTAAACGAACTTCTTACGCTCAACGATAATATCAATAACGCAATGCAGTCAATAAATAATTCGGTTGCGGGATTTAGTGAAACTACGCAGAATATCAGCGAAATCGCAAGAAGAATCAATATTCTGTCGATAAACGCAAGCATTGAGGCTGCAAGGGCAGGTCAGGCAGGAAAGGGATTTGCGGTAGTTGCACACGAAGTAGGAAAGCTCGCAAATCACTCGCAGAGCGCAGTTGCCGAGGCTGAAAAGAGCAATCAGCTTGTTTTCGGGGATATTGAAACGGTAAATAATATCCTAAAGACAGTTACCGAAAAAATGGACGAAATCAAGGGAATGATGAATAAGGTAAGCGACAATATCAGCACGACTTTAGGCAAGGGCACGGATATTAACGCCGCAATGGGCGAGGTTTCCGAAATAAATAATCAGGTCGAGGGACTTGTATCTAAAGCGGAAAGCGTTCTGAGAAAATAAACCGGAAAAAATTACATACAAAATCGGGGGAAAACTATTGTTTTCCCCCGTACTTTTTAGCGTTTTAAACCGTTTAGAGCAGTTTTACTATCCCAAGATAATCGGGGATAATTTCTCCGTGTTCTATTACAATATCAAGAACAGTTTCCATTGCTTTGCAGTTTATCTCCTCGAAAATCGTTTCGGGGAGAAGATTATTTTCCCTGCAAAATTCGTCTGCGTTTTTTCCCTCTGCAAGGATAGAAAGTATCTCCCTTTGAACAGGATTTATTTTCCTTGCAAAATTTTGCCATTCTTCAGGGATATTTTCGGGAATATTCTGCGGTAAATTAAGCTCTTCGGAAAAATTCGAGTATTCCGTGATTTTTTCCGCAAATTCCTCGTCGGAGATTTTTTCGGAGATTTCTCTTATAAATTCTTCATCGGGAGATTCTTCGATAATGAGCTTTCTTGCCGTTTCATCCGATTTTGCACGAATTTCAGCGAGCTTTGAAACATCTATCTCGATATTTTTTCTCGTATACTGCACATAATCAAAGCCGTAGTTTTCGGATTTTCCCGAAGAGCTTTTTTTCGGAGAAATCCCTTTTTTTGTGCAGAAATCGTCTACCGCTTTTTTTATTGTATCGGAGAAATCCTCGCCGCTTACCGCTTTCAGCAGCTTTTCACGGTTTTTCAGGTCATTTAGCAGCATATTCGCATTTGGGACTATTTTTCTCTTAAATCCCGTGTTAATGCGAAGTTGAGCCTCGATCGACTTCAAAATGTAGCCGATAAATCCTCTTTGCGGGAAAAAAGCAAAACTTTCCAGAGTAGGCTCTCCACGTCTTATGCAGTAATATTCCGAAGAGCTTATTTTCACGGCGTGAAATCCGTCTGCTCTGTCGAGATTTACATAGGCTTTGTCAAACGGTTTCCAGGAATGATCCTTTTTGGGAAGTCCGCAAAGCAGCGTTCCTATATCAATATCCTTTTCGGTAAGAAATTTATCCAGTGCATTAAGGACATTTTCGGCTGCTTCCTCGAAAAGCGGCTTGTTTTCTTCGGTGAAAAAAATGCTTTTTTTAATGTCATATGCTGAATTTTCCGCAAGAAACGACAGCTTGTTTTTGTAGTTCTTTTCAAGAATTTCCGAAATGGCTTTGTCCGTTTCGGATATGTTGTCGGATTTCAGGAATTTATTTATGTCGGGGTAAATCTCAGAAACGTTGTTAAATGCATAAAAGTCCTTTATCCAGCGAGGCATAAGCTCATCGAGATATTTTTTTGCAAAATCGGCGTTTTCCCACAGGTCAAGAAGTTTCCCGAACGCATCGGTCGAAGATACCGTACCGATTTTATTAAGCAGCTCATACGCATACAAGAGAACATACGGTTTATCCGTCTGACGGTATTTTCCCCGTCGGGCGTCGGTTCTCCAGGTGAAATATGTCCTTAGCTGAGAGTTTGACATTGCCGCATACATCGGCATTGACATTCCGAAAAATGCAGTTCGGGGATAATCGTCCGTCACATCTGACATAAATTCCCCCTGCATAACAAAAGTCACTTCGGCACACCGCTGTACAATATATCCGTTATAGGTTATCTGCCGAAGTTTTCGCATTTCAAAAATTTTCTCAATCAAAGCCTGCTCACGGGGAGTAAGGTTATCGGGAATGCTTTCGTGCGGATAAGCGATTTCATCGGGAGCGAGCAGCTCCTCACGGTCTTTTTGCGGTTTGTCAGTTTCAAAAAAGTGCGGTTCGGGGATTTTTTCGGCTCTTTTTGACGTTTTTTCTGCGTCCTCGACTTCTTCTCTGATTTTTTTACGAATTTCACTTTGAAGTTCTTTCTCTGTATCTCTGATAATGGATTTTACGGTTTTTTGGGTCATTTCTTTGACAATTTCTCTTATTTCGGAGAGAGTCTTGCCGTTTGTATTTATAAATTTTTTGAAACTATTTGACATAAAATCACCAAACTCAACAATCCGTAAAAGCAATCATTGTTTCCCAGCCTTCGGGGAAACCGAGGTCTGAAAGCCGTATTATATCGGAATTCTTTTTCAGCATACGGGAGATAGGTTTTACAACTCGCTCGTTCCAGTTTTCGTGACCGCGGAAAAGCTGTTTCATCACGATAATATATCCGAAAACGTCAGGCTGAAGAGTTACGGGATAATCCTTAGGAGTTTTCGGTTCTACGGGGAAATGTGTTGCGTAGAGCCTGTTGTAGTGTGCACAGTAGTTTCGCAGCTCGTTCAGGCAGAAAATCCAGTTGTCCAGCTCGTTCGGCGAGCAGGAGTAATATTCGTCTGCGATTATTTTCTTGTCGTTGTTCTGCATATCCTTGTAGAAAAACGCAAGCGTGCCGAACGAAAAAAGCTCCATCATAACCCAAAGCGGAAATTTTCCGCCGTATTTTGCGTTGTAGTGACGCACGAACTCTCTTTCTTCGTTTGACTCGATAAGGTGATTTATGCGTGACAAAAAGCTCTGATGATTATGCGAAAGATTGAACGAGGACGGATTGAGGTAGCCCAACGCACCGTATTTTAATGCGTGATAGTTTGAAATAGCCGCTCTGAGCGCAATTTCAATCTCTTCAAGAGCCGCCAGCAGAATACTGCGGAGCTTTCTGTCCATTTCGTACACGCTTATGATTTTCTCGAAAGTCGTGCCCTCTTCATATTTGTGCTTGCTGACGGAAAACGGCTCAAAATAGTTTGCAAGCCGATAATAATTGATATATTTAAGAGTATCCCGTGCTTTTTTCTCGTCTTCGATAACACAGCCTCTGAGCTTTAAAATCCTTATTTGCTCGTTTATCGTAGCAGGCGCTTTTTCACGCATTAAAAATCAACTCCATACGGTTATTTTAGTCTGTCCAGTAGGTTTCGTGCTCGCTCTTGACAGCTCTACCCATAAGAGCGGAGATAGAGTTTCGGGGGTCGTTGTTCTCGAAACAAATCTTTACTATCTGCTCGATAATGGGCACTTCCACTTTATGCTCGTTTGCAAGCCGAAGAGCCGTTCTGCTGTTGACATAACCCTCGACAGTACCGACCTTTGCGACTGCCTCTGACGCAGGCATTCCCTGTCCGATAAGAAATCCCGCACGGAAATTCCTTGAGTGCTGAGATGTACAGGTCACTATCAGGTCGCCAAAGCCTGCCATTCCCGTAAAGGTTTTCCAGTTAGCGCCGATTGCAACGGCAAGACGGGTTATTTCGGTCATTCCTCTTGTGATAAGAGCGGCAATAGTGTTGTCGCCAAGACCCATTCCCCGTGCAATTCCGCAGCCGAGAGCGATAGGATTTTTAAGTACTCCGCCAAGTTCACAGCCTGCTACGTCGTCGTTTATATATATCCTGTAACGCTCGTTTGAGAGAGTTTGCTGGATATAAACCGCTATATCCGGGTCGTAAGCCGCACAGACTTCTGTTGTCGGGACAAGCCGTGCGACCTCTTCTGCGTGGCAGGGACCCGTTATTACGCCGATTTTGTTATGAGGAAGTTCCTGTCGGATAACTTCGGTAAGTCTTTTGCCCGTTGCCTCTTCAAGACCCTTGCTTGCATTTATGATTACCGTTTTTTGGCTGATGTAAGGCTTTACGGCGCAGATTGCGTCACGGTAGAACGCAGACGGGATACATACGACCACTATCTCCGCATCGGAAACGCATTTCGGGTCAGAAGTGACTTTAAGACCGTCGGGGAGTTTTACTCCGGGGAGCAGACGCTTATGTTCACGGTCAATGCGAAGCTGCTGTGCCTCCTGCTCGAATTTTGTCCAAGTCGTTACGTCGTGACCGTAAGTCGTATAAAGAACACCCAGAGCCGTACCGTATCCGCAGCCTAAAATTGTAATTTTTGACATAACACCCTCCGTAAATTTTCAGGTCAGCACGCATTTGCGGCATTGACCTTTGTTTTTGGGGATTTATTTTGCTTTTTCTCCCAGTTTTTTCTCGCAGTGATTAACAAGTCGCTTGATATTTTCTCTGTGCCTGAAAATGATAAGTCCGCCGCTGAATGCACCGAGAATTGTATTTATGATGAACGCAGCATCTTGGTCTACAAAGAAATCAAAGCAGAAAACTATTATGAAAAATATTGCCGAGCAAATACAGCTGCCCAGAGAAACATAACGTGTCACGCCGACAACGGCTGCAAAAACACCTATTAAAATCAGACCGAAACGCCAGTCGCAGACGAAAATCGCCGAGATAGCCGCAAGCACGCCCTTGCCGCCCTTAAAGCCGTAATACACGGGAAAACAATGTCCCACTATCGCCATAAATATTGCAAAAAACTCTACCCAGCTCATACCGAGAGCAGGATTTATCGTGTCGATACCGCCTATGTACAAAAACGTTATTCTTACCAGAAGTACGGCAACCGACGCTTTTGACGCATCGCCGATAAGCACGATAAGCGCCGCTTTTTTTCCTACGGAGCGAAGAGTGTTTGTAAGTCCCGCATTGTGACTTCCCATTGTCCGTATATCCTTGCCCGTAACGATTTTTGTAACTATTATCGAGGTATTTATGCCGCCCAAAAGATACGGCACCAGTATCATAACAGCATAACAAATCCAAATCATTTTGTTTCTCCCTTTGTATCGTTTTTTTCAATGACTTTTCCGTTGATAATGACGGAAATTTCGGGATTTTTGCTTTTAAGAGCCGCCGCAAGCATTGCTGAATTTTCTTCAGGCTCGACGGTAAGTGCGGCTTTTTTGCCGTTTTGGAGAACAAGCCTTATTTTGTTTCCTTTCGGTTCAAGGCTTTTTATCTCTGAAAACTTTACCAAATGTATTTTTCTGCCGTAAAAATACAAAACGAAATTCTCATAGAACCGACGTTTGCCGATTTTCGTGAATTTTTCGCCTTGTATCTCATTCATTTCATTTCCGGGGAGCTTTTGCACTCTTTTCTTGAAAATAAAAGGCTGAATTAGCGTGATTACCGTAATCACTACCGCATATAAAACGAAAATTCCGCTTGCGACCGATTTAAAAACAAGTAAATCGTCATTTTTTCCCGTGACAAAAAACAGCACAAATGAAATCAAAGCCGCCCATATCAGCAGAAAAACCGTTGAAATTCTATACTGTTTGTAATATTCCTGTGAAATATTATTCATCTTGAGCTCTTTCTTTATTTGTCCGTTCGATAAGTTTATTCATAAGTTCGGATTTATCCTCTTTCGGACTTGTTTTCAGCAAAACCGAACGGCTTACCGACTCGACCCACAAGCCTTTCGGGAAAACTGAGATTCTGTCGATTATTGAGTAACGCATTATTCCGCCGCCGTAAGTAAAATACAGCATAAACTTCGACAGGAAAAAGCGTCCGTTTTCGGGATTTCCTGCTGAATTATAGTCCGAAACAAGTTGTTCTCTGTCATCTGACGAGAGATTTTCAAGGTGTCCTTTAAGACGGTTCGGGTCAATTATAATCTGTGTAACTGCCGTATACACGAACAACACTCCGCAAACAGTCAACACGCTTACAAAAAGCCATTGTATACTGAGGAGGGTATTTACTGTTTCCTCCGAGGCATTCACTGACAGAAAAAACCAAAGTCCTGCGTCCGCTGCGGCTGTCAGCAGCAGAACGATAAGTTTTACTGCGTTCTTTTTAAGAGCAAAAATGCGAAAATCGCTTATTATTTTTTTCAAACTATTCTCCTCGCTCACGAATTTGAATTTTTATCGGCGTTTTATCAAGTCCGAAGGTTTCCCGTATCTGGTTTTCAAGATAGCGCTGATAGCTGTAATGGAAAAGCTCTTTTGAGTTGCAGAAGATAACGAATGTGGGCGGTGCGCTTGACGGCTGCGTCATATAGTAGATTTTCAGACGCTTGCCCTTGTCGGACGGCGGCTGTACCCTTGAAGTGGCATAGCCCAGCATATCGTTGAGTACGCCTGTCGAAATACGGCGGTTGTGCTGCTCGTGAACGATTTTTATAAGCTCGAACATCTTGTCTATACGGCTCCCTGTTTTTGCGGAAATGAAAACAAACGGCGCATAGCTCATAAACGAGAAATCGTTCTCCAGCTTTTTTGTAAATTCCGACATTGTTTTGTCGGTTTTTTCGGTAACAGCGTCCCATTTATTTATCGCAATAACGCAGGCTTTTCCCTTATCGTGAGCGTAGCCTGCGACTTTGCTGTCCTGTTCGGTAAAGCCTACGGTAGCGTCTATCATTACCACGCAGACGTCTGCCCTGTCGACTGCCATCAATGCGCGAAGTACGCTGAAATGCTCGATATTTTCGGTGACTTTTGCTTTTCTGCGCATTCCTGCGGTGTCGATAAAGATATATTTATCCTCACCTCGGATCACTTCGCTGTCTATTGCGTCTCGTGTTGTTCCTGCAATATCGGAAACGATAGAGCGCTCTTCTCCCGTGAGATAATTTACAAGAGATGATTTTCCGACATTCGGCTTTCCTATAACGGCAACTTTTATCGTGTTTTCGTCATTATCTTCGGGTTCATCGGGAGGAAGGTTTTTAAAGACAGCCTCCAGCAAATCACCTGTGCCGTGACCGTGCACAGCCGAAACCGATATTGGGTCGCCCAGACCTAAATTATAAAACTCGTAAAATTCGGGCGGCGGCGCACCGATATTATCGTCTTTGTTTACCGCAAGAACAACAGGCTTTCCGCTTTTTATAAGCATATTAGCTACGTCGGTATCGTTTGCGGTAACTCCCGTTGTCATATCTGTTACAAATATGATGCAGTCCGCAGAGTCAATTGCAAGCATCGCCTGCTCTCTCATCTGTGCAAGAATGACATCATCTGCCTTAGGCTCAATTCCGCCTGTATCAATAAGCGTAAATTCCCGATCAAGCCACTCGCATTTTCCGTAAATTCTGTCACGGGTAACTCCGGGGGTATCGTCAACTATGGAAAGTCTTTTTCCCACAAGTTTATTGAAAAGCGTGGACTTACCGACATTCGGACGTCCTACTATCGCAACCAAACTCATTCCTTCACCTCAGCCAAAAAATAGATAATCTTAAACTGTATTTGCAGTATTATGGACATAAATTTATAATAAACGTATAATAAACGCTCTGCGTTTATTATACCATAAATTCGGAGAATTTATGGTATAATTGTCCATTACCGCACGGAGCAAATCTTCGATTTGCGTATGTGCGTGGACATAAATGTATAATAAATGCTTTGCGTTTATTATACCATATAAAACCGCATTTTTCAAGTATTTTGACCCTTTACTTATGCTCCCTGTCTGAAAAAGCCGCCCTGAAACGAGCGGCTTTCTGTGATTAAAGTTCAATCTTTCCGTAAAGCGTGGCATTTTTTTCGGTATCGACCGCTTCCTTTGAGAACTCGCCTGCATTTGCATTTTCGTCGGGACTGTAATTGCTGCGCTTGTATTCACGCTCAAAGCTTGTGGAAAATCCTTCGGAACGGCGGTAGCCTCTTGCGCCCGAACCGTCGCCTTTTCCGCTGCGTCTGCGGTTATTGTCGAACTTAGGCTTATCGGCGTAAATTACGACCTTTCTGAAAGGTTCAGAGCCTGTCGAACGGCTGGAAACGCCCTCGATTTCAGCGACACAGCTATGAATAATTCTGCGCTCATAAGGATTCATCGGCTCAAGAGCGATTTTTCTGCCCTGTTTGATGACCTTTGCAGAGGTCTTTCTTGCAAGAGCGTCAAGCGTTTCACGGCGCTTGTCACGGTATCCGTTGCAGTCAAGAGAGATTCTGCAATAGCTTTCTTCGGTGCGGTTGCTTGCGAGAATTGTCAGGTATTGCAGACTGTCAAGCGTTTCTCCTCTTTTTCCGATAGCCACGCCGAGCTTTTTGCCCGTGATATTGAGCACAACGTTTCCGCTGCGTCTTTCGGGGGTAATCGTAAAGCTTTCGATACCGAGCGCATTAAGAACTGCGGTCAGATATTCGATTGCTGTCTTTACCTTCAGGCTTTTGTTTATGTCAAAATCTTCGGGGAGCTGGGATTTATCATCTTCCGAAACTGTTTCTGCCTTTGTTTCGGTTTCGTCTTCACGGACAGTTTCCTCTTCGTCCTCGTCCTCTTCTTCATAAATACGCACTTTAGGCTCTTCAACGGCAGGCTCATAGCTTGCTCTTACCCTTGCCTCGCCTTTAAGACCGCCGAAAAGTGTTTTTCTGGGCTGCTCCAGAATGTCAAACTCAATTTCATCTACACTGACGCCAAACTCTTTTGCGGCAAGCTCTTCCGCCTCTTCCACGGTTTTCGCAGTGAATTCTTTTTCCATTTTATAACCCCTTTCACGGCGAGATTATTCGTCGTCGTCATCTTCCTTATACTCTTCGCCGTATTTCAGAGCATCGGCTTTTCTTGCCTCAGCGAGTTTACGGCGGTTTATCTCCTTCTGACTGAGAACCTCGCCTGTTTTTTCATCAATTACCTTTTCCTTAACAGCCTCTACTGTAACGACCTTGTTTTTTAGGTCAAATTCTGCCTGAGCCTGTTCTTTAAGCTTATTCGGATTGTAAAGCTTGTTGAGAACGATTGTCTGCACTATACCGAACACATAGTTTACTGCCCAGTAGAAACCTGCTCCTGCGGGTACTGTAAAAGCAATCCACAGCGAGAAGAAAGGCATAATGTACATCATAACCTTCATACAGCCCATATTTTTTGCTGCGTCGGGATTGTTCATATACATATTTCTGTTGGAAATAAATGTCTGGGCAAGCGAAAGAACAAAGGACAGTATCGGAATAAGAATCATCGGAAATCCCATATGTTCCATAGGGACCTGTCCGAGAGGAATTCCGAGGAAATTCAGATTATCGTAAAGCTCTGTTACCTGTGTGCGGAGGTTGTCGTTTATAACTCTTTCGCTGTACAGCTCGCTGTAAGCTATGCCGTTTGCCTCTGTTCCGTAACATTCAAGGGAGTAAAGCTCACGCTGAAGTGAGGCGGAGGCAACAAAAGGAACTGTATCCACGCCCGAGGCTTTATAATAGCCGTAATGGAGCTGGAGCGTATTGAATATCGAAACCGTTGCGTCGCCGAAAGCGTGTTCTGCACGGTAGTTGTTCTTGTCCTCAACGACCTGCATAGCGTCTATTTGTTTCTTTTCGTCGTCGGTCAATTTGTAAATATCGGCGTTTGTGATGACCGAATTATTTACGTCCTTTGCGTACTCGTCCTTGATAATAGCCTTGACTGCGGTGTTTATCACATCGACATTTTCACGGTTCATCGTATTGAACGAGGAGATGTCAGCGGCGGTTTTTCCGTCTGTCAGGCAATGCTCGTTATAGTAATTGATAATTTTTCCGGCATCACGCACTATCTCGTTATGTTTCTTCTGACCTGCCTCGTCCAGCTTTGAAACATCGTCTGCACTAAGCTTTATTTCGTCCACAAAAGCCGATGTGAGCGAGATGTTGTAAGACTCCTCGACAATAGCGGAAACCTGCTCCCCGCCCGTATGAACGATGTGTGTAAGCGGCTTATAAACGACGTCAATGACGCCGAAGAGTATCAGGAAAGAAAGCAGCATAGGCAGACAGCCTGCGGTTGGCTTATAGCCCTGCTGCTGGAGTTTAGCAAGCTCGTCCTGCTGTTTTTGGGGATTATTCTTGTATTTTTCCTGTATTTCTCTTATCTTCGGCATAAACACGGCAGATTTTGCCGTGGTTTTCTGCTGTTTGATATATATGGGCAGCATTGCCGCTTTTATGATAAGAGTAAAGAGTATTATTGCAACTCCTATGTTCTTGCATATCAGGTTATAAATCGCATAAAGCACATATCCCAGTGGTGTGCCGATTATACTGTATATAAATTCTATGGTTGTTCATATCCTTTCTTTGCCGATTTGGAAAGAATGAAAACAGCGTCAGCCGCCTGTTTTGCTTTTTCGGGCATTTTCCGCAGCCAAAAGCTCTTCCCAACTGTTCCACTGCGGGTTTAAAACCGTGTTTTTTTCGGGACGAAAACAGAATTTTTCGGGCACAGGGTCGTAGCCGCAGCTGCAATAAGGGTTACACCGTAAAATTCTCCATAACGTCAAATAACCGCCCTTGACCGCACCAAACCTCCGAACGGCAGTCATTCCATACTCGGAGCAGGTTGGATAAAAGCGGCAGCAAGGCGGCAAAATTTTTGAAAGTGTAAGTTGGTACAGCTTTATCAGTCCCAAAAAAATATACTTCATTTAACCCAAATTCATTATCTTCGGCAAAACGCTCTTCTCAATCAAACTCATTATCTGACCCGTTTTAAGCGAAGGTGTTTTTGACCTTGCCACGAACACAAAATCGTATCGTCCTGTCAGTTTTTCTTTAATTATCGGGTCGGTCAGCCGAAACGCCTCTCTGATTATGCGTCTTGCCCTGTTGCGTTTTACCGCATTTCCTACTTTTTTCCCCGTGACTATGCCAAGGCGGTTTTTCCCCGCCCGGCGAGGCTTTACATAACATATAAAGCCGTATGTCACAACAGATTCGCCCTTTTTGAACAAATAGCTGAAATCACGGTTGCTTTTGATTACGACGTACCGTTTTTTGTATTCGGACATCTCAATCAGTAGCTAAGTCTTTTTCTGCCTTTTGCACGGCGACGAGCGAGCACTTTTCTGCCATTTTTGGTTGCCATTCTCTTCATAAAGCCGTGCTCATGCTTTCTCTGAAGTTTTTTTGGCTGATAGGTTCTTTTCATGGTTTTTCCTCCTCGTTTTTATTTATACTTTAGTATGGGTACAGTTATCCCTTACAAAGCTATCAACATTAAATTATTATACCTTATTTACAAGCTGTTGTCAAGTGGGTTTTTGCAAATTTCCTTCTTTTTTTGCGGCTTTATTTCTACTTTTAGTAATCTTTCCTGAAATTTATCCTGAAATTTATACAAAGCAGCACTTGAAATATGAACCGATTTATGATACAATGTCTTTGATGAATGAATATGTAAAGGTGAATATTATGATTTTAACTGTTGATGTGGGCAATACCAACATTACAATAGGCTGTTTTGACGAAAACGACAAGCTTGTATTTGAGTCTCGCATTTCCACGAACAATTACCGTATGGAAGATGAGTATGCGGTGGCTTTTGCCGATATTATGCGGCTTTATCATATCGCTCCCGAAAGCGTAAAGGGCGCTGTTCTTTCTTCGGTCGTGCCGCCTGTTACCGTTCAGGTAAAGCCCGCTGTGGAGAAAATATGCGGTTGTCGGGTAATTACCGTAGGACCGGGGCTTAAAACAGGACTTAACATCAAAATTGACGAACCTGCTTCTCTGGGAGCGGATTTGGCTGCTGTCGCCGTGGGAGCAAAGGAAAATTATCCGCTGCCTGTGATAATCATTGATTTGGGCACTGCAACGAAAATTCTTGCTGTTGATAAAACGGGCGCATTTATCGGGGGAATTATCGCTCCCGGCGTTAAGATTTCCGCCGAGGCTCTTTCGACGAGAACGGCTGCTCTTCCGCTTATAGGGGTTTCGGGAGAGCCTATCCGCAGCGTTATCGGAAAAAATACCGTCGATTGTATGCGGTCGGGATTGCTCTGCGGAAACGCTTTTATGATAGACGGAATGGTAGAAAGCTTTGAGCGTGAAATCGGCGAAAAATGCACGGTCGTTGCAACGGGCGGTTTTTCGTCTGTTATTAAGCCGCTTTGCAGGACTGATTTCATTCTTGACGAAAATCTTATTTTAAAGGGCCTTCTTGCTGTTTACAAGAAAAACAAGCAGGGATAATTGCAAAAATGTGACTTCTTTAAGCAAAAAAATCGGTTGTATCACGATTGTGAAGAAACCTTTCGTGATACAACCGATTTTTGCCTTGGAACAACGCATTAAAATCAGCAGCTTTACTCAATCAAAGCAGTGAGCCTGAACATCTTCTCCGCTCGGCTTACCGCCCCGTACTGCGCTAGAAACCAATTTACACGTCTGTCTTTGTCCTTCGGGAACGTTTTGATTTGCCTGCGCCTTGCCCTGCGCCTTTTGACCCTTATACGGGACTTTGCATAAAGGCTTGTGACAGCTGAAAACAATAATTGTTTTCGGCGCTTTAAGCTACAGCTTGTCGTTCCGTTTCCGAAAAACGGTTTTGGATAAAAGCCGGCTTTTGATTTTTTTCAACATTCCCGATAATGAGAAAAAATTCGTCCGCCTACAACTATCCAACTTTATTTTAAACCATTTTTTTCCGATTGTCAAGAGGGTTTAGGAAAACTTTGGTTATTTTTATTAAAAAGACCGCCTTTGTCTTGACATTTCGTATAAAAAGGTGTAAAATATATAGTGCATAAGCGTTTTTACGCAAAATAATCGGATAGGCGTTTGTATAGCTTATCGGAAAGGATTTACTATGATTAGAGTACAACTTGAAAACGGAGAAAACAAAGAATTTGAGTCGGGAATTTCCGCATTTGACGCTGCCAGAGAGCTGGGTCTTGCGAAAACCGCCTGCGCTGCGGAAATTGACGGAAAAGTCTGCGATTTGAGGACAAAGCTTGAAAAAGACTGCACGCTGAAACTGCTGACCTTTGAGGACGAAGAGGGACAGAAGGCGTTCAACCATACAGCCTCGCATATTCTGGCACAGGCAGTAAAGCGCTTGTTCCCGAATGTAAAGCTGGCTATCGGTCCTGCTATCAGCAACGGCTTTTACTATGATTTTGATACCGAAGAGCATTTTACGACAGAAACTCTCGCTAAGATTGAAAGCGAGATGAAGAAAATCATCAAGGAGAGTATCAGGATAGAGCAGTTTTATCTCGCCCCCGACGAGGCGATAAAGTTCCTCGAAGAGCAGGGCGAGCCTTACAAGGTAGAGCTTTGTCACGAGCACGCCGACAAGGGCGAGGATATTTCGTTCTATAAGCAGGGCGATTTTACCGATTTGTGCGCAGGTCCGCACCTGATGTCGACTTCCTCCGTTAAAGCATATAAGCTCACTTCCGTTACGGGAGCTTACTGGAGAGGCAGCGAGAAGAATAAAATGCTTACCCGTGTCTACGGCACGGCTTTTCCCTCAAAGGACGAGCTTAACGCATATCTTGAGCGTGTTGAAGAGGCAAAGAAACGTGACCACAACAAGTTGGGACGTGAGCTTGAATATTTTACCACCGTGGATTATATCGGTCAGGGTCTGCCAATACTTCTTCCAAAGGGCGCAAAGGTCATTCAGATACTCCAGCGCTGGGTAGAGGACGTTGAGGCAAAGCGAGGCTGTCAGCTCACAAAAACGCCGTATTTTGCAAAGCGTGAGCTGTATAAAATTTCGGGACATTGGGACCACTATCTTGACGGAATGTTCGTTTTGGGCGACCCCGACGATGAAACAAAGGAGTGCTTTGCTCTGCGTCCTATGACCTGTCCGTTCCAGTATCAGGTTTTCCTCAACAGACAGCGTTCTTACCGTGATTTGCCTATGCGTCTTACCGAAACTTCTACGCTTTTCCGCAACGAGGACAGCGGCGAAATGCACGGACTTATACGCGTGCGTCAGTTTACTATCTCGGAAGGACATTATATTCTTCGCCCCGAACAACTTGAAGAGGAGTTTAAGGAGTGCCTAGACCTTGCAAAGTATATGCTTGACACCGTAGGACTGCTTGAGGACTGCACCTTCCGTTTCTCGCAGTGGGACCCTGCAAATCCCAAGAACAAATACGAGGGTACTGCAGAACAATGGGAAACCGCACAGGCTACTATGAAGAAAATTCTGGACGATTTGGGAGTAGATTACACCATAGGCATTGACGAGGCGGCTTTTTACGGTCCTAAGCTTGATATTCAGTACAACAACGTGTTCGGCAAGGAAGATACCCTTGTTACTATTCAGATAGATATGCTCCTTGCGGAGAGGTTCGGTATGGAGTATGTTGACGTGGACGGTACGAAAAAGCGTCCGTATATCATTCACCGCACCTCGCTGGGCTGCTACGAGAGAACGCTTGCGTATCTTATTGAGAAGTATGCGGGAGCGCTGCCGCTCTGGATGAGTCCTGAGCAGGTCAGAATACTTCCCATTACAGACCGTGCAAAGGAATATGCAGATGAAATCTCTGAGCGTCTTGAAAATTTGGGAGTCCGTGTTTATATTGACGGCAGAAACGAGAAAATAGGCTATAAAATACGTCAGGCACAGCTTGATAAAATCCCGTATTTCTTCATTATAGGCGACAAAGAAGTCGAGGACAAGACCGTTTCACTTCGTTCAAGGAAGGACGGCGATTTGGGCGCCTCTCCGCTTGACGCTGTTGTGGAGAAAATCATCAAGGAAATTGCAGATAAGACAAGATAACAGGAGGCATTATGAAATATAGTTGGCTTGAAGATTTGACAGACCTCAATAAAGAGCTTGACGAGCGTATTCTTGAGGCTAATGAAGACACCACGCTTATCAAATGGAGCAAGCTTATCCCCGAACTTATGATGACGGATATTCTTATGGTCGCACAGGATTCGGGAGCGAAAAACTCCGTCGGCGAGGATATAGTAAATGTTTTGCTGATACAGAAGGACGGAAAGTCGATAATTCCCTTTTTCACAAGTCCCGAAAGAATTAAAGCCATGGTTACGCCTGAGCATAATAAATTTGATATTCTCAGAGTAAATACGGCACGGTTCTTTAAGTCTATCAAGGGAAAACCTGCTGTTCTTAATCCTTTATCGCCTTATACAAGAGTGTTTACGCCGTTTGAAACCAAAATTCTTTGCGCTGAATATATCGACAAAGTACCGCCTCTTGAAAATGTACAGCCGGCTGTTTCAGAAGAAAATTCGTAAATCCCGATTTTGTGTTGTATCGATATACAGCCGAATATGGGTATTCATTAAATAAAGGATTGGTATAAATCTTGAAAACGTTTGAAAAAATTCTCAGTATAATCGTTCCTTGTTATAACGAAGAAGAAAGCATTCCGCTGTTCTATGCAGAAACTATAAAGCAGGAAAGCCTGTTTCACGAAAAAAACGTTGATTTTGAGTTCATTTTTGTAAACGACGGTTCTCGTGACAAAACTGTTGAGGCGGTAAAAGCTCTCCGTGAAAAAGACGAGCGTGTGCATTTGGTTTCTTTTTCAAGAAATTTCGGCAAGGAATCTGCGATATATGCAGGCTTTGAAAAGGCAAACGGCGATTTTGTCGTGCTAATGGACGCAGATTTGCAGGATCCGCCGGCTCTTCTTCCCGAAATGTTTGAGAATATTGAAAAAGGCTTTGATATGGTTTCAACACGGCGTGTTACCCGAAAGGGAGAGCCGCCTATACGCTCGTTTTTTGCAAGAAGATTTTACGGACTTATGAGGAAAATCTCCTCAACAGAAATCGTCGACGGAGCCCGCGACTACCGTATGATGACAAAGCAGGTTCGTGACGCCATTCTCTCTATGAAAGAATACAATCGCTTTTCAAAAGGAATTTTCGGTTGGGTAGGTTTCAACAACAAGTGGCTTGAATATGAAAATATTCAGCGTGCCGCAGGAGAAACAAAATGGTCGTTCTGGAAACTTTTTAAATACTCTATCGAGGGTATTATGGCTTTTTCGACCGTGCCGCTTTCGATAGCGCTGGTGCTGGGCATTATTTTCTGCTTGTTCGGGTTTGGTTTTATGCTGTATTTTATAATAAGCGCCGCCGTAAGCGGAACGTATGTGTTCGACGGAGGAACTATCGTAAGCTCGATAGCCTTTGTCGGCGGAATAATTCTCGTATGTATCGGCGTTATGGGTCTTTACCTCAGCAAGGTTTATCTTGAGGTAAAAAACCGACCGATCTATATTGTCAAAGAGGAGTTTTAATAGCTGCTTTGTATTCTTAGAAATTTAAAAAAATAAAGGGCGGATATCCGCCCTTTTTATTTGCAGATTTTATTTCAGGAAATTTGCCGTATCTATACGGTTGAGCGCTCTGGAAAGCTTTGCCTCTGCAAGCATAAGCTCTGCGTCGCTCTTTGCGGCTTTTTTGCGTTCTTCGGCAGCAATTTTTGCAGCCTCCGCACGAGTCACATCGATCTCGTCCGCCCACTCGCAGGTTTGAACGAGTATCGTTGTTTTTTCCTTTGATACCTTTATGATACCGCCCGAAGTTGCCGCTCTGCGGAACTCGCCGTTCATCATTATCCGCATCTGACCTACACCGAGCGCAGCACAATACGGTTCGTGTCCGTTAAGTATGCCGACATCGCCGACCGTTGTTCTGACGATTATCTGCTCAGTTTCGCCGTCAAAGACTGTTTTTTCAGGCGTGATGATTTGCAGCTTAAATGGGGTCATAAAATCACTCCTTCAATCAGCCTTCCTTTTTAGCCTTTTCGACAGCCTCGTCAATCGTTCCAACGAACAGGAATGCACTTTCGGGCAAATCGTCGTGCTTGCCTTCGATGATTTCCTTAAATCCGCGAATTGTTTCCTTCAGAGGAACATACTTGCCCTCGTAGCCCGTAAACTGCTCTGCAACGGAGAACGGCTGCGACAGGAAACGCTGGATTTTTCTTGCTCTTGCAACGGTCAGCTTATCCTCATCGTTCAGCTCGTCCATACCGAGGATTGCTATAATATCCTGAAGCTCGTTATAACGCTGAAGAATTGACTGTACCGCACGAGCAACTTCATAGTGCTCCTGTCCGACTATTTCGGGTGCAAGTATTCTGGACGTACTTTCAAGCGGATCTACTGCGGGGTAGATACCCATAGAGGCAATCTCACGAGAAAGAACGGTCGTTGCGTCAAGGTGTGCGAATGTTGTTGCAGGAGCAGGGTCTGTCAGGTCATCGGCAGGAACGTAAACAGCCTGAACCGATGTGATAGAACCTTTCTTTGTCGAAGTAATTCTTTCCTGCAAAGCGCCCATTTCGGTTGCCAGCGTAGGCTGATAACCAACGGCGGACGGCATACGTCCGAGCAGAGCGGATACCTCAGAACCTGCCTGTGTGAAACGGAAGATATTATCTATGAACAGGAGAACGTCCTGACCCATTCTGTCACGGAAATATTCTGCCATTGTAAGTCCCGACAGTGCAACTCTCATTCTTGCTCCCGGCGGCTCGTTCATCTGACCGTAAACCAGGGCAGTTTTATTGATAACTCCCGATTCGGTCATTTCGCGGTAGAGGTCGTTACCCTCACGGGTACGCTCTCCGACGCCCGTAAATACGGAAATACCGCCGTGCTGGGTTGCTACGTTGTTGATAAGCTCCTGGATAAGAACCGTTTTACCAACTCCCGCACCGCCGAACAGACCGATTTTACCGCCCTTGAGGTAAGGTGCGATAAGGTCAACGACTTTAATTCCTGTTTCGAGAACTTCTTTTGATGCCTCCTGCTCCTCAAACGTAGGAGCAGAACGGTGGATTTCCCATTTTTCTTCGGTTTCGGGCTGGGGCTTGTTGTCGACAGCCTCTCCAAGCAGGTTGAACACACGTCCGAGGGTTTTTTCTCCGACGGGAACCTTGATTGAAGTACCTGTATCAACTGCCTCCATTCCTCTGACAAGTCCGTCCGTGCTGCCCATTGCTATGCAGCGCACGGTGTCATCGCCTATATGCTGTGCCACCTCGACAACAAGCTTTTGACCCTTATTGTCGATTTCAATAGCGTTAAGCAGATTAGGCAGACTTTCCGGCGCAAACCTGATATCGAGAACTGCGCCGATAACCTGTGCAATCGTGCCTGTGTTCTGTTTTGTCATATTCTGGTCCTTCCCTATTTAGAGATTAAAGCACAAAGCCTGAGCTTCTGCTTCGCTTGGAATTATCCCTGTGCCGATGCACCCGACACGATGTCGATAATTTCTGTTGTAATGCTTGACTGACGAGCACGGTTATACAGCAGCGACAGTGTTTCCGTCATAGCGTCTGCGTTATCCGTTGCGTTTTCCATAGCTGTGCGGCGTGCGCCCTGTTCGGACGCATAGCTTTCGACAACTGCACACTGTATCAGCGAGGCAGTAAATCTCGGCACAATCCTGTTGAAAACAGCCTCAGGAGAGGGGTCGTAATTCATTACGCCGTAATCCTCAAGCTGAACGGTTTCCATAGGCAGAACAGTCATATTCTGCGGCTGCTGTGACATTGACGAAACGAACATCGTGTAAAATACAACGACCTCATCGACCTCGCCCGCAGCAAACATATCAATAGCAAGATTTGCAATATCCTGCGCTGTATTTGGCTTTATATCCTCGGCAATATTCGTATAAGAGGCGACTATTTCATAATCCCGCTTAGAGAAAAACTCTCCTGCTTTTTTGCCGATAGCTATAATTTTCGGCTTTTTCTCGTCATTTGCGTGAGCGGCAACTGCCATTTTAAGAACGTTTGAGTTGTATCCGCCTGCAAGACCTCTGTCACCTGCTATCACGATAAACAGTCTGTTTTTTACCTCTCTTTTCAAGGTATACACCGTGGAAAAATCGGTGTTTGCAGAGGCTATTTCGCACATTGTTTTGTACAATTCGTTGAAATAAGGACGAGCCTGCTCCGCTCTTGCCTTTGCCTTACGGAGCTTGCTTGAGGCGACCAGCTGCATAGCCTTTGTGATCTGCTTTGTAGAGCCGACCGACTTTATTCGCCGCTTAATCGCCTTCATATTTCCGCTTGCTATTTCAATCACCTCCCTGAGGCAGAAATCGGAATGCGGAGCTTACCGCAGAGCGATCTGCTCCGCATTTCTTCAAGCCTTTAATCAATATTTTCTTCTGTGGTAATATACTTGACCTTTTTTTCGATATAGAGCCACGCAACCGCTATTGCCGAAAACAATGCGATCGTGGTGCCGACTATACCCAATACAAAAGCAGCCTGTTTCATAAAAAACTCCTTTAGCCTGCGTAAGAAGCGGCAAATCCTGCTAAAAGCTCTTTCAATGCCGTTTCATTTTCGGGGGAGAGTACCTTTTCGGTACGTATTCCGTCAAGAATTTCGGGCTTTGTTGACTTGATATTTTCAAGCAAATCTTTCTGATACTGCTTGATTTTATCAATCGGTATCGCTGCGAGGTAGTTGTTGATTACCGCATAGATAATAACGACCTGTTCTTCTACCTCAAGCGGAGAATTTTGGTCTTGTTTTAAAACCTCAACTATTCTTTCGCCCTTTGCAAGTCTGTCCTTTGTGTCCTTATCAAGGTCCGAACCGAACTGTGAGAACGACTGCAGCTCACGGTACTGTGAGTAGTCGAGTTTCAGCGTACCTGCGACCTTTTTCATCGCCTTTATCTGTGCGTTACCGCCGACACGGGATACTGAGATACCGGGGTTTACCGCAGGACGAACGCCCGAATTGAACAGCTCTGTTTCAAGGAATATCTGACCGTCGGTAATGGAAATTACGTTAGTCGGAATGTATGCCGAAACATCGCCTGCCTGTGTTTCGATAATAGGAAGTGCGGTAAGAGAACCGCCGCCGTAATCCTTGTTAAGTCTTGCAGCTCTTTCGAGCAGTCTTGAATGCAGATAGAATACGTCACCGGGATAAGCCTCGCGTCCCGGCGGGCGTTTGAGGAGCAGCGAGAGTGCACGGTAAGCTACTGCGTGCTTGGACAGGTCATCATAAACTATGAGTACGTCCTTGCCCTGCTCCATAAAGTATTCGCCCATAGAGCAGCCTGCATAAGGAGCGATGTACTGGAGAGGTGCAAGCTCTGATGCTGTCGAAGATACTACGATAGTATATTCGAGTGCGCCGTTCCTTGCAAGAGTATCCACAACGCCTGCAACGGTTGAGTTTTTCTGACCGATTGCAACGTAAATGCAGATAACGTCCTTGCCCTTCTGGTTGATGATAGTATCAATCGCAATAGCGGTCTTACCTGTCTGTCTGTCGCCGATTATCAGCTCACGCTGACCTCTTCCTATCGGTATCATACTGTCGATAGCCTTAATTCCTGTCTGAAGAGGAACGGTTACAGGTTCTCTTGTAATGATACCCGAGGCGATTTTTTCTATCGGGCGTGTTTCCTTAGCGAGAATATCGCCCTTGCCGTCAAGCGGCTGTCCAAGAGAGTTTACGACACGTCCGAGCAGTTCTTCGCCGACGGGTACGGACACAATGCTGCCCGTTCTTTTTACGCTGTCGCCCTCTTTGATACCCGAATCGGAGCCTAACATTACCGCACCAACGAACTCCTGCTCAAGGTTCAATGCCATACACTGAACGCCGTTCTCGAACACCAGCAGCTCGTTAAGCATACAGTTTTCAAGTCCGTGGATACGGACGATACCGTCGCCGACAGTAACGACCGTGCCGACGTCGCCGAGCTGGATTTTCGCATTGTAGTTCTTAATGCGGTCTTTTATCAGACCCGTTATTTCATCGGGGCGTAAATCCATTCTATACAGTCCTTTCCTTCTAAAATTTGTCAGAAAGCGGGAGAATTAAATAACCGAGCCCAGTTCTCCCTTTAATGCGTCAAGTCTTGACTTAACGCTGCCGTCATAACGCTTACTTCCGTAGTCAATTACGATACCGCCGATGAGCTTTTCATCGACCTTTTCATTCAAAGAAACGGTTTTTCCGATTACCTTTGACATTTTTGCGGTAATTTTCTCCTTCAGTGTGTCGGACAGCGGAGCGCTTGTGATGACGGTGATCTCGGCAAGCTTATATTCGTCGTAGTACAGCTCCTTGAAATGCTTTACTATCTGTGCAAAACAGCCCATTCTGTGCTTTTCGCAGAGCACGCAGAGCAGATTTCCGCACAGCTCGGACAAATTTCCTGCCTTTATCATTTCATCAAGCAGCGAAAGTTTTTCATCAAGAGCAACCGTCGGCGTATTCATAAGCTTTATAAATCCGGGATTTTCCGAAAATATCTTTGAAAGCTCCGTCAGTTCTCCGAGAATATCTTTCAGCTTATCGGGAGCCTCTTCCCTGCAAAGCGAGAAGAAAGCCTCGCCGTAGATCTTTTCTGCCTTATCGTTCATAAAAATTCCTTTCCGAAGTTATGACCCCGAACCCGTTGCCGTGCCTACTTCTTCTAAGAATTTTGAGATAATTTCCTCATTGTCGGAGGCGGAAATTTCCTTCTCAATGACCTTGCCCGCTGCCAAAACGACCATTTCGGAGATTTCGTCCTTGATTTCGTTAAGAGTGCGCTGCTTGTCCCGTTCAATGCTTTCTTCCGCCTTAGTACGTATTTCCGCAGCTTTTCTGTTTGCCTCTCCGACGATTTCCTCCTCGCGTTTCTGTGCCCTGAGCGTAGCCTGCTTCATTATTTCGGAAGCCTCGGCTTTTGCGTCGGCAAGACGAGCGGTATACTCCTCTTCAGCCTTTTTAGCAGCCTCTTTTGCCTTTCTTGCCTCGTCTATCTCAGCAGCAGCCATTTCCTTGCGGCGGTCGAGTATTTTGCAAACAGGCTTGAACAGGAATATTCTGAAAATGAGGAAAATAATAAGCGTGTTTATCAGCGTAAAAACAATGGTTCCGGTATCAATTGACACAAGCGCCAAGTGCTGCTGTTCGGACGCCGCTGCGCTGATTAAATTCAGCATATTATTGCTCAACTCCTCTCAAATACATTTCCTCTTGCAGATTAAACTCCTGCAACGTTGCCGATAGCACTTGTGAGATTGCCGAACAAGGGGTTTGCATAAAGGAGCAGCAGTGCGATTACCAGTGCATAAAGACCTGTTGTTTCTGCAAGTGCGTCACCGATAACCATAGTTCTTGTGATTGCACCTGATGCCTCAGGCTGTCTGCCGATTGCCTCAACTGCTTTACCTCCGCAGTAACCTTCGCCGATACCGGGGCCGAGACCTGCTATCATAGCAGTACCTGCACCGAGAGCCGAAGCGCCGAGTACAATGGCATTCGCAAGAATTTTCATTTCGTCCATTTTAATTTCCTCCATAGAAAAAATATGTTTTTGACAGCGCCGTTTTCAGCGGCATTGTCCTTACCCCTTTTGCAAGGGGATTTTACCGATCAGCCTTCCTCGCAGTCTGCCGAGGAGATATACGACATTGTAAGCATTATGAAGATATATGCCTGCATAAATGCCGAGAAAATGTCGAAGTAGAGCGATGTCACAGCAGGAATACCTATTGCGAAATTGCCCAGAGCAAAGTAGATAAGCGAACCGATTACCATACCCGCAACAAGGTTTCCGAAGTGACGGAGCGCCAGAGAAAGCGGATTTGCAAACTCACCGATTATATTGAACGGGAGCATAAAAGGCATAGGCTCTACAAAGCTCTTGAAATAGCCCTTGAATTTGCCGGTTTTTGCCTTCGTATACTGTACAAGGAAGAACGTGATGATTGCCCACGTACCCGTGACGGAAACGTCAGCTGTCGGGCTGCGCAGTCCCAGAAGGCTCATAAGGCTTGAAATCATCGAAAAGCAGAAAAGTGCGCCGATATACGGTTTGTATTTCGCATATTTCTTGCCCATTGAGTCGTCAACCGTATTTGAGAAGAACGACACCAGCCACTCCGCAGCGCATTGTCTGCGTGTTTCGGGAATGACCTTCATATTATGCGTGAGAATAAGTATGACGGCAAGCAGGATAAGTATGACGAACCATTGGACTATAATGCTTTCCGTCAGATTGAATGTTACACCGAATAAATCAAAGCTTGCCACAACGAGAGGTCCGTTGATAGAGATACCGCTCTCCGAAGCAAGCAAAAGCGCAGTCGGCATATATCATTCCTCCTTTGATTTAATTGTTCTTATCACAATGGAAATCCTCACAAAAAACAGCGGGATTACCGAAGTGACAAGGTTTATAAACGGTGCCAGCGCACCGAGCGTCAACAGAAGAAAAAGTCCGAGATAACGCACGCAGTACATTCCGCTCATATAAGTCTGTGCGGATTTCGGGGTCGCTTTTCTGACGGCAGCCTGTGCGGTTTTTCCCAGAAGGAAAAAGTTAAGCACACTAACAAAAATCCCATATACTGCCCCGATTATAAGCGTGTAATCGAAGCCCATCGAGAAAAACAACGCAATTACCACACATAAATATACGCCCGAAATTATCAGAAAATACGGCGCAAGCGACCTCATTTCTTCGTAAATAGGCTCTTTTTTTCTCATAACTGCATTATTTATCATATTATCTACTTTTTTGAATAATCGTCATAGTAATCGTTTTCTCTTCGGGAGCTTGTAAATGCCTTTGGGGCAGGTTTTGTGTCCTTTTCGCAGTTTTTGATCATCGTAAACAGGTAAGACACAGCGCCGCCTATCATAAACACGATACCGAGGATAACGCATATTACCATTGCCCAGTCGGGCCAGTCCAGCTTTTCGGATAAAAACCAGCCACCGCCGATAAACAGCAAAAGCGGCGATAATATCACAAAGGCAAACTGACTTGCTTTTGCGTAAGCTGAAAGCGGATTTTCTTTCTTGCTCATATCAGTAAACAAATTCTGTCAAGCGCCATTCTGCGCCGTTTTTTACCATTTTTGTGTTGAGTATCTTTCCCGTTCCTGTCACGGAAGTATCAGGTTTTGCGTCACCGAGATAAATTGTGATGCTGCATTCGGTTTCGCTTGTCGGAAGAACCGACAAAGAGCAGCTTTCCCAGAGGCTTTCGTATTCCGTATCCGCCTTGAAGTCTGCGCTTATGCCCAGAACGACCTCTTCCTTATATTGAGGAGCGTTCTCTGCGGAAGAAGGGTCGTCAACGAGGATCGTGCGGTTTTTGTAGACTTCCAGACCGTTTCCGTCAACGTTGTGGAGTATCTTATCCGCAGCCTCGTCCGTATAAAACGACTTTACCTTGTTTTCAATATCTTCAAGCGAGCTGTAGCCGCGGCTTTTTTCAGTATTTACGGTGTAGACGCCGTCTTCGGGAGCGTTTCCGTAAGGCTCGTCAAGGTGAGGGAGCCCCTGTGTTACAAACAGGCGCACTATTTCGTAATTTCCCTTTACAAGGTCGTGGGCAGCATATTCGCATTCCTGCTCAAACTCTGCTGTCGGGAGAAAAACCTCCGACTGTTCTTCCTGCTGTGAGGGAGTATTTTCTTTGCCGCTGCCGCTCAAAATTACGATAAGAACAATTACCGCTGCCAGCGCAAGTGCTGCCACAACGATAGTTGCTATAATAGGCGTATTTTGTGCTTTATTGTTACTGTTTTTTCTCATTAACTTACTTTTACCCCAAATTATTCACTTTTTGTTTCTTTGCTGTCAAGAGAAATCGCCTCGGGGAATACGTTTCTGCTGTCTTCCTTAGAGAGGAAAGTCGTGTTTACATATCCCTGAATGATTGCTCCGTCCGTAACAGCTATTGTAGATGCGTTTATATCGCCGAAAACTATTGCGTCGCGCTTAAGCTCGGCTTTTCCCACAATATCGAGTTTTCCTCTTACTCTGCCGTTTATATCGGCGTACTGTGATGACAAATCTCCGATAAGTATGGTATCTCTGTCCATTCTCAGGCGACCTTTGAGCGACATATTTCCCTGCAATGCCGCAGAGTTAAGTCCTGCGTTGTTGCAGACAATATCGCCTATGATTTTTCCGCTCATATCGAGATTTCTTGTAGTTTCGACATTTCCCTTTATATTGCCGTCAATCTGCATATTTGCCAAAGAACGTATATTTCCGTCGATCACGGTGTTTTTGGATATAACGGTAACTTCCTCTGTTTCGTTCTGGACCTGCATAGGACCGCTCTGTGAGGGAGGAATATATCCGCCCTGATTATAGCCGCCCTGAGAGGGAGCGTAACCGCCGCCGTTATATTCATTTTGATTATTCTGTCCTATACTGCTTTTTATATTCCTGACATTCTGATTATATGATACCTGCTCGTTCTGAGGAGCATTCTGCTGAGGCATAGCCGCACTTGCCGCAGGCGAGGGCGCAGCAGGCTGAGCGGCAGCCGTATTTTGCTGCTGCTGTGCAGGGATATTCTCCGCCGCAGGAGCTGCATTCTGTTCCGCAGAAGGCGCACGGTAATACGGAGTTTCAAGCGGCACTTCTCCGGGATTATTGACAGTAGGAATATCAGCCGAAACTGTCTGCTGCTCCGGTTCTCTCAGATATTTGTCAAGCTCGGTGGGCTGACCTTCAAGGTTGGCGTCAGGCTTTTTTTCTTCCTGACCGTCTTTTTTCCAAAGCTCTTTAACCGCCTGAGAAAAATTATCCTTAATACTCATAATCTATCCTTTCCGAAAATATTTCCCCCTGATTTCGTAAAGCCGTTATTGCACGGCGCTGCATCAAGCAAACGGACCTGCAAACTGTACGGGCTGTGTGTCGTTGTTTATCTTGTCGAATTTATAAATTCCTGCGCTTTTCAGCTTTTGCAGAAGGTCTTCAAGCACAAGCACAGTGTTCGGCGTGCCGTTGGAATCGTGCATAAGCACCACCGAACGGAAATTTTTGTCGTAGTTTTCCCTTATATCCTCGGGAACGGAATTCCACATCTGCGTCCAGGTAGCGCCTGCGGCATCTCCGCTGTCAACGCTCCAGTCGAAGTGTCTGAAACCCCTGCGTGTCATTTCCTTTATTATATCGTCACGGACATCGACATTATAATCATTAACGCTGCCGCCGGGAAAACGGAAAATCTCGCATTTTATACCCGTTGCCTCGTAAACCATATCCCACGCATCATAAAAATCGTCAAGATAATCCTCCACGGAGGCGTAAATCTGCTCGTATTTATGCGACGCAGAGTGAATGCCTATCGAATGACCGTCCGCCGCTATCGCTTTAAGTAAGGTGTAGCAATACTCGCTGCGGTTAGGCACTACGAAAAATGTCGCTTTTATGTTGTAATTCCTCAGATATTGAAGAATTGAGTAAGTATTATCGGAAGGACCGTCGTCAAAGGTGAGATAAACCGTATTTGTTTCCCTGACATAATTTTCGGGAGGCGTTACATACATATCCGGGTGGATTTGCGCATAAGAATTTTCATCGGAAGAGCTTGTCCCGTCAGAGTATGTCCAGCCGTTTTTTTCGCAGATATAATCCAAAATTTCCTTATCGGAAAGCCCCGTTTCGGATAAAATCCCGTACCACGCCTCTTTACCGCCGTTTTTCTTTGCAATAGCCTCAAGAAGGTCCTTGTCGGAAATGCCGTTTATTGAAAGAATGCTGTAAAATTCCTCCGCACTGACACCGTTTTTCTTAATGATAATGCTTACTATTTCTCTGTCAGAAACGCCCGCAGTGGAAAGCAAGGAATAGAAATTTTCCGCGCTTACCTTTTTATTTGTATTCATCGCTTTAATGAATTCGCTGTAAGACAGACCGCTTTTTTCAAAGACAGTGCAGAAATCCTCGATAGTGCCCGTTTTTTCTCCCGAAACAACGTCGACTATGCGGGAAAGCTCTTCTTTTTGCTTTTTTGTTTCAGAGAGCTCTTCGCCCTGCCTTGACCAGAGTATTCCGAATACTATCGAAAGAGCAAGCGGCACAAAGAAAAGTATAGCAAGTACCGTTTTAATCAGTACCTTAAAAAACTCAACGCTGCCAAAACGCATTTTTAACCTCAAATCCGGAATTAATAATTTGAAAAAAGCACATAATTCCCCTATTATTAAATTTTACAATAAAAAAAGCATTTTGTCAATAGTAACAATATACAAATCCTCAATAAAATTACAAAAACAGCGGTCTGCCCCACAAAAAAAGACAGATATTTTTGTAAATTATGCACAAAAACAGCAAGGTCGGGCAGAAAATCAAGGGAAAATTTTTCATATTTTTTTCCTGCCGTGCGGTAGGGAAACGCAAAATCCGACAAATTATCACTAAAAAACAAGGGGGAAATTTCCCCCTTTAGTTTGTCTTAAGTCGATTTTCAGACTGTCTGCGATTTTACTCCTCGATATAGACCTTTTTCATTTTAATATCGTTGAGCGGTCGGTCATTGTAGTCGGTTTTGGACTCTGCGATCTCGTCGACTGCCTCAATTCCTTCTACTACCTTTCCGAAAGCCGCATACTCTCCGTCAAGATGCGGTGCGTCCTCGTGCATAATGAAAAACTGGCTCGATGCGGAGTTGGGCATTTTGGTTCTTGCCATTGAAATAACGCCTCTGGCGTGTTTCAGGTCGTTTTCTACGCCATTTGACCTGAACTCGCCCTTGATTTTTTCCTTAGAGCCGCCCATTCCCGTACCTTCGGGGTCGCCGCCCTGTATCATAAAGCCTTTTATCACTCTGTGGAAAATCAGTCCGTCGTAAAAACCCTCTTTTACCAGCTTTTCAAAGTTTGCGCAGGTAATAGGCGCTTTTTCGGGGTAAAGCTCCAGTTTGATTTTCTTGCCGTTTTCGAGTTCAATAACTACCATTTTTTTCTCCTTAAAATTATTTCTTTCCGCCAAGCTCATACGCACGTTTGGTGCAAGCCTCGCACGCACGCACTGCGCTCTCTATGACCTTTCCCGAATAAAGTTCCTCAAGTCCTGCGATAGTTGTGCCGCCGGGACTGGAAACCTGCTTTATAAGCTCATCGAGGGTCATACCGCTGTCTGTCATCATCTTTGCTGAGCCTATCAGCGACTGAGCGAAAAGTCTCAGCGCAGCGTCCTTATCTATGCCGACCTTTTCCGCATAGCTGATAAATCCCTTTGCATAAATGTAAATAAACGCAGGAGAGCTGCCGTTTATTGCGATGACCTCTTTCATTTTATCGGGAGGAACGATCTCTGTTATTCCGCAAGAGCCTATTACTTTCCTTGCAAACGCAAATTCCTGCTCCGAGACCTTATCGTCACAGCTCATTGCGGAAGCGCCCTCGCCCAGCATCATCGGAGTATTCGGCATTACGGTAATGACCTTGGAGTCGGCAAAAGTCCTTTCCCGTATATATTCTGCGGAAATTCCCGCACAAATTGAAATTATCACAAGTCTTTCGTTGCCGGCGGCTTTTATTTCGGCAAGGACCTCATCAAGCTGCTGCGGCTTGACCGCAAGAAGTACATAATCGCACCTTTTTGCGATCTCATCGACAGAGCCTGCTGCGGTTGCGCCTAAGATACGGATATTTTCGAGCTTTTCGGGGTTGCTGTCATAGGCGAAAACCGCCGTATTTCCCAGCTTTCCGTTAATTCCCTTGATAATTGCGCCGCCCATATTTCCGACGCCGATAAATCCGAGTTTGATCATAATGGTTCCTTTCCGTTATTTTCCAAAAAATTTACAAGTCAACACCGATGGATATGCCTTTTTTATTGTTATTATTTCTTTTAAACACCAGATTATAAGCCGTAGAAACAATCGGCAAAAATGCGATAAGCAGTATACAGTCTGCCGGGAACTGAATGGCATTTTTGATAAGTCGGGCAGGATAGCCTGCAAGCACCGAGCCGAATACGATTTCTCCCGCAGCCAGGGAGTTTGACACTATCAGCGCAAAAGGCGTATAAAGCAGATTTATAAGAACGACGACCGACAGTTTTGCAAGAACTATTCTCAAAATTTTTAGAGCATTTTGTTTTTGAAGAGTCTTGTCGTGAAGCTCTTTCCTGGTAATCTTCATCCCGTATAAAAACAATCCGTAAAGCATTGCCGCAAAGCCTTCCTGCAAGGTAAACAAAATTGAAAAAGCGCCTGTGGGCTTTATCATAAAGCTGATAACATCTGAAACTACTCCACCGAAAAAGGCTACGGTCGGACCGTACAACATTCCCATTGCCGCTTTCGTGATAAATGCGACAGATACTTTAAGGTTTTCCGCTACATTGATAGTAAGTCCTTTTAATGCCAGTTCAAGCGCAATAAGTAAAGCTGTAACCACAATGCAGCGTATGTTTTTCAATTCAAGCGCAGATTTTGCGAATTTGCGAAAAAAAGCCATTGTCTTATCCTCCTTTTCGTTATACACAAAGGAATAATAAACGCAACGGCTTTTATTCGGTTATGTACAGCGAGATGCGAAAACTCCACCGCAAGCAGACCGACGATAAAGCCTCGACTGCGTTATCGCCGCAAGAGGCTTTATCAAATCTTCTGCTTTTCGTCCGCCCGACAACTCTCCGTTCGGGCGGCACTTAACGCAAAGTTTCCTACTCTGTTTTAAAAATTTTCCTCTGACTCAGAAATTTATTTCGTCGCATATCTTATAGCGGCGCTCATTGAAAGGCTTCTTCATAGAGAGCGCTTCTTGTATGTCAACGTCGTAGATTTTGCCGTCCTTATAGCCGACAACACGGTTTCCTATGCCCTTTTCGAGCAGCTCTACCGCATAATAACCCATTTCCGACGCCATAACCCTGTCACGAACCGTAGGACTTCCGCCTCTTTGTACATGACCCAGAATAGTCGCTCTTGACTCAATTCCTGTTGCTTTTTCGATCTGCTCTGCGATTTCCTGCGTTCCGCCGACGCCCTCTGCAACGACAATAATGAACTGCTTTTTGCCCATTGAACGGACTTCTTTTATTCTGCTTATAATCGAGTCTATATCGTGGGGCATTTCGGGCACGAGAACTGCGGTAGCGCCGCACGCAAGACCTGTTGCGAGCGCAATATGACCTGCATGGCGTCCCATAACCTCTACAACAGCGCAGCGCTCGTGAGAGTGGCTGGTGTCGCGGAGCTTATCTATCATTTCAACCACGGTATTCATTGCGGTATCGTAGCCTATTGTATATTCAGAGCACTGAATATCGTTATCAATAGTACCGGGAATACCTATACAGGGGATACCTGCTCTTGACAAATCGGCAGCTCCTCTGAATGTACCGTCGCCGCCGATAGTTACAACGCCGCACATTTGCTGTTCTTCGCAGATTTTCTTAGCCTTTTCGACATTTTCCCACTCCTTAAATTCGGGGCAGCGAGCGGTATAGATTGCAGTACCTCCCCGCTGAATGATGTCGGAAACGGTCCTCACATCAAGGTCGACAAACTCTTTGTTGAGCAAGCCGTTATAGCCTCTCAGTATACCGACAACCTTAAATCCCTTAAAGATAGCGGACCTGGTAACGGCTCTTATTGCTGCATTCATTCCGGGGCTGTCGCCGCCGCTGGTAAGTACGCCGATTTTTTTCTCCATAATTATCTCTCCTCTTCTGCGTAATTTTTTCTGTTATTATTTTACTACAAATTCAACTGTTTCGTCAAGGGTTTTTTCAAACTTAATAAATAAAATCACAAAAAATCTTTTTTTTAACAAATTTTATGCGAATTTTATAAAAAAAATAGTTATTTTTACTTTTGTAATTTCAGACAACGCAGTATTATAAAAAGAAACAACCTCGGATATTTCCGAGGCTGTTGATTTTGCTTATTCAGCTTCCTTTGCCACAACAACTACATTCTTGTAATAGCCGCAGTTCGGACAAACTCTGTGAGCGAGCTTTAACTCGCCGCAGTTTTTGCAGCGTGAGAAATTCGGAGTTTCCAATTTCCATACGCTTGAACGTCTTTTATCTCTTCTTGCACGAGAAACTTTTCTCTTAGGTACTGCCATACTGTACACCCCCTCAACATCGTGAATGATAAGCAAACGGCTCTATGACAGGAGAAACCGCTGCGTGTTAATCAAGCAAAAACTATTATAACACAATTTTCCCACTTTGTCAAGGTTTTTTTTAAATTTTGTTAAATAAATTTTAGTGTACGGCAAAACAGCCGCTTTCTTACGAGATAAATTTAAGAACGCCCTCGGGAAGTTCGGAGTTATCGGCGGAAACGGTCAATGTTATTGTGGTGTCGGGAGAAATTTTTGTAAGAGCGTCAAACATTTCGCCGAGCTTTGCGTAATCTCTGCCCGTTATTTTAAGAGTTGCGTCAACGAAAATATCGGTGCAGTCGTGATCGGACGAAAGTATGCCTGCGATAAAGCCGTAAAAAGCGTCTACTCCGCTGACAGCGTAATCTTCGATATTTATAAGTCTTACCTTATAGGTGATATCGGTGTTGAGCGAAGAGCCTTTCTGTATCGCAACAACGTTGCCCTTAGACATTTTTTCTGCTGCGTGGATAGCGTCGATGAGAATTTTAGTCTTGCCCGAACCTCTTTTTCCTGTGATGATCTTAACCATAATAAACTCCTCCGTTTTCTGTTTTATGTTGATTTTTGCTTTTAAATTCCGAGTTTTCTCTCAAGGATCGCTTTCTGGTCCTCGTAGCCCGGTTTTCCGAGAAGAGCGAACATATTCTTCTTATAGCTTTCAACTCCGGGCTGATTGAACGGGTTTACTCCGAGCATATAGCCGCTGAGCGCACAAGCCTTCTCGAAGAAGTAGATGAGCCAGCCCAACTCGTACTCGTTAAGTTCGGGGATCTCCAAAACTATATTCGGAACGCCGCCTTCGGTGTGTGCGAGAACGGTACCCTCGAATGCCTTTCTGTTTACAATGGACATATTCTGGTTGGACAGGAAGTTAAGTCCGTCAACGTTGGTCGGCTCGTCCTTCAGGAAAAGCTCCTTCTGCGGTTTGGAGAACTGGATAACAGTTTCAAACATAATTCTTGAGCCGTCCTGAACAAACTGTCCCATAGAATGTAAATCGGTCGAGAAAACAGCGCTTGAGGGGTAAATTCCCTTGCCGTCCTTGCCTTCGCTTTCGCCGTAGAGCTGTTTCCACCACTCTGCCATCATAGCAAACGAGTTTTCATAGCTTATGAGCATTTCAATGCTCTTGCCTTTTCTGTAAAGGATATTTCTCAGAGCAGCATATTTGCAGCAGTCGTTCTTTTCGATGTCGAAATCCTTATATGCCTCTCTTGCGGCAGCAGCGCCCTCCATAAGAGCGTCAATATCGCAGCCTGCGCAGGCGATAGGGAGAAGTCCCACAGCGGTAAGCACGGAATATCTTCCGCCGACGTCGTCGGGGATAACGAACGTTTCATATCCCATTTTGTCTGAAAGCTCTTTAAGAGTGCCTCTTGCCTTATCGGTAGTAGCGTAAATTCTCGAACGAGCACCTTCTTCTCCGTAACGCTCAACCAGCAGATCGCGGAAAACTCTGAAAGCAAGAGCAGGCTCTGTGGTAGTGCCGCTCTTTGAAATGATATTTACGGAGAAATCCTTTCCCTCTACGAGAGAAATTACCTCGTTGAGATAGGTCGGCGAAAGACTGCATCCTACGAAGTAAATTTCGGGCGTTCTCTTTTTAAGAGAATTGTACAGCGAGGATTTAAGCGCCTCAATTGCCGCCCTTGCTCCCAGGTAAGAGCCGCCTATACCGATTACGATAAGGACACGGCTGTCGTTTTGGATTTTTTCGGCAGCTTTTTTAATTCTTGCAAATTCTTCCTTGTCGTAATTTACGGGCAGGTCGACCCAGCCCAGAAAATCGTTTCCGGGTCCGTTTTTGCTGTCGAGCGTATCGTGCGCAGCCTTTATTGCAGGAACGCATTCCTGCAGCTCGTGTTCTTTTACAAATCCCTTCAGGTACTTGTCGTCAAGTTTTAATCCCATAATAATCTCCTTTCACCGTATCGAAATTACAATACGAGTATAATCCTATTATATATTAAAATCAAAATTTTTTCAAGATTTTTTATGTCATATAAACTGATTTGGCGATGTTTTACTATTCAACAGTGGATTTTTGTGAATTTTGCACAAGGCAAATCGGTTTTACACTTCTCTTGAAACATTTCCGTGACCGAAAAACACCACATCTGTATCTTTCATCGGAGCAACGATTGTCTGTTCGTCGGTTTCGGCGAATTTTCTAAATGCCAGCCACTCGCGCATTTTATTGAGCGTTTCTGGGGAAGAGGCGGTGTATGTTTCGCCCTTATGGGTAATTTTGACCGTGCCGCCTCTTATGATAAGCAGATTTGCCAACGCAAAAGCCTGTTCTCCGCATTCGGGCATTCCGTTTTCAGCAATAAAAATGTTTGTCGGGGCATATCCCGTGCTTTCGTCCATACGCACAAGCAGTTTGCCTCGCTTTGCGGAAAGCTTATAATTTATCCGCTTAGGGGAATCTCCTGCGGTGTACTCTCTGTGTTCGCAGCCCGGAAGACCGCCTTTTTCGACCGAAACGCCCTCTTCGGCATTTTCGTCGTCCGCAGGAAGAACGCTCGGTATTATTTCGGGACCGATATACTCGACTATTTGGGGCAGGACAGCCTTATTTGCCTCCTGATTTACGGGAATTTTCAGGTTGAACAGTCCGGCAAAGTCCCGTATCACTATCATATTAAGCTCAAGGCGGTTTATACCGCAGTGAGACGCCGAAAAGCTGCCCCTGAGCGTTTTTGTTCCGCTGAAAAGCAGGGAAGTTTTCAGCGAAATCTTTCGGTCAGCCGAAAAACAAAGCTCGATATAAGGGATAAAGCAAAATCCTGTTCTTACCAGCTTTACTTCAAAATCAATTTTTTCTCCAACCGAAGCAGTACCCGAAAGCTTGCAAAGTTCCGCTTTAAAATGCTTTTTTGACGGGAACAGCGTCAATACGGAAAACAGGATAATTCCGCCTATAGAGTATACCATTGCCCAACCGATATCCGCACTTATATATGTGAGAAACAGTCCTGCAAAGAACAGAGCCTGAATATAGCTTGAAATATGCGTCATTTCTTCATTTTCCTCTTGGTTTTCCTGATTAAGCGGTAGTTTTTATACAGCTTTTTTGGCGAAATATTTGTATTTTTATCCCCGTAGAGCAGTATATCTGCGCTGTCTGTGATTTCTTCGGTTTCTTTTCCCATTCCGAGAGAGCGGCTTGCTATATCTTTTATTTCTCCCGAAGAGGCGGATTTCGGCTCTGTGCCGTTTATTGAGCAGACAAGCTTTCGTGTCCTCAGGTAAATTGAGCGTATTTTGCCGTTTTTGCTCCTGAAAACAAGAGAGATAGCGAATATCGCCTCTGAAATCTGATTTCTGAACAGCAGCGCCGCAATTGCCGCAGCCGCTATTATAATAAGTATGATGAGCGCAGGTACAGAAAGAGCGTCGCCTCCATCATATACTTCGACATATTTTGTTCCGTCTATTTCAAGCCAGCCTAATCCCTCAATATAGCTCATAGCATAGGCGTGTGCATTTGCCGCTTTTACCGCATATCTTCCGTATTCGTCCCTTGAGTCCTCGTCCAGTACAAATCCCTCAACATATCTCGTGGGAATGCCTGCCGCTCTTAAAAGGAGAGTGGCAGCCGTTGCATAATCGGAGCAAATTCCTCTTTTGCTTTCAAAGAGGAAATATTCAGCGGTCGTTTCTTCGGGCACATATCCCAAATCGTAGATAAATCCTGCCTCTCCGAACCACCTTTCAATAGCGAGCGCTTTTTCGTAATTTGAAGTAAGTCCCGATGTTATTTCTTTGGCGAGTTTTACTATTTCGGGATCTATCGGATCAGCGAGAGTTTTGCTGTAATACTCTTCTGCCTGTTCACGTTCGCTAAGAAAAGCGGTTTTTTCCGTGTTTGTGATGACGCCCTGTTCCTCGGCGGCGGTGAGGAGTTCTCCCATATCGACCTCCTCAAACAGATTGATAAGGCTTTCATTCGGATTTGAAATATAATATTCCAGCGTATAAACGGCATTTTTACCTAAATTCGTATCCGCAAACATCTCGTCTTTTAATGTGCGGTATATTGATTTATCATAGTCGTTTATGGTAACGTTTATTGTCCGGTTGGGGTGAATAATGACCTTTGTACTGCTGTTGTCGGCTACTCTTATGGTCATTCGTGCAGAGGTATAATATCTTTGTTCGGGAACGGCAGACAGCCCCAAAAGCATTGACGAATACTCTTCAAGAAGACCCTCTGACGCCCCCTGACGCAATTTTGACGCAAGAGCGTTTGCGCTGAGGCTTTGTTTTTGAGTTTTCCAGCTGCTCCAGCCCGTTCCGTAGTCCGAAAGCGACGTCCAGCCGCTCTCGCCGTTATACTTGTCGAACGCCCAGCGGCTCACGTTTACGGGGAAATTTGTCGACGCATAGAAAAGCAGGTCGTCTGAAAGCTCGTTTGCCCCGTGATTTACTCCGCTGCTTTGAGTAAAATTCGTCAAAGCGTTTGTTCCGTAAAATGACGCTCTCCTGTTTATTACCGTGTCGAGATAATCCCCCATAGGCGTTTCACTGTTCCTGGGAATGACCGCAAGCAGCAGAGCCAGTATCACCCCGAAGATACCGACAACGGCAAGGCGCTCTTTTCGGGAGTTTTTATCTTCAAAATAGGTTACGTCGTCGGGAAAAACAGGCTGTGCTGTACCCAAAGCGGCAAGCGCAAATCCTGCCGCAAGAAAGACCACAAATTCTGCGGGAAGTCCTCCTGCCGTTCTTGCGGAGAGTATCATAGGTATCAGCGCAGGAAACATCAGAAAGCTGGGTCTGGGCAGATAAACGCTGAAATAGCACGTTGCAAAGCCGATTATGCTTGAAAACAGCAGAATGACCGTTCCTGCAAAACCGGCGTCAAAGCTCTCGGAGTTGTTGAAGATAAATTCGACAAAGCTTTTCAGCGAGCCCTGACTTAAAGTAATACCCACCACGGCGGACGTCACCAGAACTACCGCAAGAAATGAAAGTACAGCGTATATCCGCTTGTTTCTCATTTTGTAAAAAAGGCAGTATATCCCGAATGAAACCGCAGTCATAATAATCGTGCAGGGAATAAATCTTGTCCTGCATACCACATACATCAGCGAGGCGCTCATAGCGCACAGATATATCAACGCAGTTATGATCTCTGCGCCGTGATATTTAGGACGAACTCTTTTGTTCATTTCTAATGCTCCTGAGTTAATACATATAAAGCCGTGCTTTGATCATTCCGTTGTACAGCTTGCGGTTTTTGACGGATTTCAGACCGAAACAGCTTTCAAACTCCTCGTCGGGGGTTATCACATAAAGCTTGTTTTCCCCGATAGGAGAAAAACGCTCTCCCATAATCCTGTACAGCTCTCTTGCTTCGGATAATTCCAACATTCTTTCTCCGTAGGGAGGATTTGTGATGATTTTCACGGGATTTTCGGGGAGTTTGAATTCTCTTATATCTGCTTTTCTTGCCGTGACATATTTTTCGACGCCTGCAAGCTTAGCGTTTTCAAGCGTCAATTTCACACATTCCTCGTCAATATCCGAACCTTCCGCATAAAAATCCGCATTTGTTTTTATAAGAGAACGAGCCTCTTCCCGTGCATTTTTCCAGACGCTTTTCGGAAAGAACGGAAAATACTCTCCCGAAAAGCGGCGGTTCAGTCCCGGCGCAATATTAAGAGCTTTCATTGCGCTCTCTATTAAAATAGTGCCCGAACCGCAGAACGGGTCGCAAACGGTGTCGCCCGAACGCACTCTCGCTATATCGACAATTCCTGCGGCTAAAGTCTCTCGGATAGGCGCAGCGTTGCTCTCACGTCGATAACCTCGCTTGTGAAGTCCGTTTCCGCTTGTATCGAGCATCAGCGTAAACTCATTTTTCATAAGCGAAAAGCGGATTTTTCTCTCTGCGCCGCTTTCGGGCATAACGTTAAGACCGTAAGCCTTTCCGAGATTGACTGACATTGCTTTTTTGATGATTTTCTGACAGGCTGGAACGCTTGTCAGTTTTGAACCGAGCGAGTGTCCGTTGTTCGGGAAAGCGTCGTTTTTGCCGATAAAGTCCGACAGCGGCAATTTTTTTATTCCCTCGAAAAGCTCGTCAAAGGTTTCTGCGTGAAATTCTCCCAGAATGATATAGACCCTTTCAGCCGTCCTCGAAAGAATGTTGGCTTTAGCGCAGACTTCGGCGTCTCCCGAAAAGCACACCCGTCCGTCTGTGACGGAAATATCCTCTCCGCCCGATTTTTTTATTTCAAACGAAAGCGTTTTCTCCGTGCCGAAGTGGCAGGGAGCGCAAAATCTTAATTTGCTCATATCTTATTGCCGTTCAGTGCTTTTCTGCCTATATCTTTTCTGTAATGCGCCTTCTCGAACGAGATTTTTTCAGCGGCGCTGTAAGCCTCGTCAAGAGCCGACTTCAGGCTGTCGCCTGCTGCGGTTACGCCCAGTACCCGTCCGCCTGCCGTGAAAAATCTGCCGTTTTCGAGTTTTGTTCCTGCGTGATAGACATAAGCGCCGCCTGTCTGACCGTTTTCGTCAAGACCGAAGATTTCCTTGCCCGTTTCGTATTTTTCGGGATAACCGCCGCTTGCAATAACAACGCAGGCGCATGATTTATCGCTCCACCTGATGTCGAGATTTTCGAGATTTTCATTCCAAATCGCCTCGATAATATCAACCAGGTCGGTTTCCAGCAGCGGAAGAACTACCTGTGTTTCGGGGTCGCCGAAACGGCAGTTGTATTCCACGACCTTTGCGCCCTCTTTTGTAAGCATCAGTCCGAAATACAAACAGCCTTTAAAAGGTCTTCCTTCGGACTGCATAGCCTTTACAGTCGGGAGAAAAACGGTTTTCATACATTCTTCGGCAATTTCCTTTGTATACAGGGGATTTGGTGCGACTGTACCCATACCGCCCGTGTTCAGACCCTCGTCGTTGTCGTAAGCACGCTTGTGGTCCATTGAAGAAACCATAGGCTTTACGGTTTTTCCGTCGGTAAACGCAAGAACTGTTACTTCGACGCCGTCCATAAATTCCTCGATAACGATTTCCGAACCGCTTTTGCCGAATTTGAGGTCAATCATCATAGATTTAACGGCGTTTTCTGCCTCGGCAAGATTTTGTGCAATTATAACGCCTTTGCCGAGTGCAAGACCGTCGCATTTTATTACTGTGGGATACTGATTTTTTTCTTTTATGTATGCAATAGCTTTTTCAGCGTCTGTAAAGGTTTCATAAGCGGCGGTGGGAATATTGTATTTTTTCATAAGCGCTTTGGAGAACGCTTTGCTTCCCTCAAGAATTGCTGCGTTTGCACGAGGTCCGAAGGTCATAAAGCCTTTTTCGTTAAGTTTATCTACCAGTCCCATTACCAAAGGGTCATCGGGAGCAACAAAAACGCAGTCGGGGCGCAGCTTTTCGGAAAGAGCGACAATCCCGTCAATATCGGTCGCCTTGACAGGGAAACATTCTGCAATCTTTGAGATACCGCCGTTTCCAGGGGCGCAGTAGAGCTTTTCTACCTTAGGAGATTTTTTCAGCGCACGGGCGATTGCGTGCTCACGGCCGCCGCCGCCTACTATAAGTATGTTCATAATTGTACTTCCTTTCAAAAAATGTCTATACAGTCATTATACTACAAATCGAACAGAATTACAAGGGATTTTTACTCTCTGTCAAAATAAACAATATTTCGTGGAAAATTTTGTACAAAATACCGCCCTTGTTTATTCCTGTGAATGTTGTATAATAATATTAGTGTAATATTTTTTATCTTTTTGGAGGGTAATGCTATGAATTACGGCTTTTTTGACGACACAAATCGAGAGTATGTGATAACCCGCCCCGATACGCCTGCTCCGTGGGCAAACTATCTCGGCTCGCCCGAATACGGGGCAATAATTTCGGGAAATGCCGGCGGATATTCCTTTGTTAAAAGCGGCGCAAAGGGCAGGATACTCCGCTACCGTTTTAACAGCGTGAGCTGCGACCAGCCCGGACGATATATTTACATCAAAGACAACGATACGGCGGATTATTGGAGCGGCTCGTGGGCGCCCGTATGCAAGCCGCTTTCCGAATATAAAAGCGAGTGCCGCCACGGTACGGCTTATACGATCATCTCTTCGGAGTATAAAAAAATCTCTTCAAAAACGACCTACTATGTTCCGCAGAACTGCGATTACGAGGTTTGGGCTTGCGAGATAACCAATAAGGACACAAAGCCCAGAAATCTTTCGGTAACGGGTTTTTGCGAGTTTGTAAACGAAAATTACTACGAACAGGATCAGGTAAATCTGCAATATACTCTTTTTATCACCCACACCTATTTCAAAGGGAAATATCTGCTCCAAAAGCAGAACGAGCTTGAAACTCCCCATATCGAACGTTTTTTCGGACTTGCAGGATCGGAGATTTCGGCATACTGCGGCGACCGTGACGTTTTTGTCGGTTCTTACAGGGGATATGCAAATCCTGTCGGAATTGAGGAAGGCTTGAAGAACAGCCTTAATTACTGCGGAAATTCCTGCGGAGCTTTGCAGAGCGATTTCGTCATTCAGCCGAACGACACAAAAAGGCTGATTTACGTTCTGGGTCAGAAGGACAGCGAGCAGGCGGAAAAAATTATCGCAAAATACGAGCAGAAAGACGCTGTCGAAAAGGATATTGCAGAGCTTAAAAATTTCTGGCACACAAAACTGGACAATCTTCAGGTGAAAACGCCCGATCCTGCATTCAACAGTATGGTGAACGTCTGGAACGCATATAACTGCTTTATCACGTTTATCTGGTCAAGAGCAGCGTCGCTGGTTTACTGCGGTTTGAGAAACGGTTTCGGCTACCGCGATACCGTTCAGGATATTCAGGGAATTATCCATCTTGCGCCCGAAATGGCTAAAGAGCAGATAAAATTTATGCTTTCGGCACAGGTGACCAACGGCGCAGGTCTGCCGCTTGTAAAATACACGCACAATGCAGGACACGAGGACACTCCCGATGAAGAAAGCTATGTAAAGGAAACGGGTCACCCGTCCTATCGTGCAGACGACGCACTCTGGCTGTTCCCGACGGTTTATAAGTACATCGGAGAAAGCGGCGACGCAGCATTTCTTGACGAAGAGATTTTCTTTGCAAATAACGGCGAAAAGGGCACGGTTTATGAGCATTTAAAGCGTGCGATAGATTTCTCGATGAATAATCTCGGTTCTCACGGAATGCCGGCAGGACTTCATGCCGACTGGAACGACTGCCTGCGTCTGGGAAAAAAGGGCGAGAGTACTTTTGTTGCGTTCCAGCTTGTTTATGCGATAAAAATTCTCAGAGAATATGCTGTTCTTAAAAATGACAGCGATTATGTAAAGTATCTTGACGAAACAGACAGTAAAATGAGAGCTGTTCTTGAGGATTGCTGGGACGGCGACCGCTTTATCAGAGGCTATCGTGAAACAGGAGAAATTATCGGAAAACATACCGACCCCGAGGCGTCTATGTGGCTAAATCCGCAGAGCTGGGCGGTTATTTCGGGATTTGCGGGAAAAGAACGGGGCGAAAAGGCTCTTGATTCTGTCGATCGTGAGCTTAATACTCCTTACGGCGCAATGGTTATGTATCCGCCTTATGTGGAGCACGCTTTTGACGGCGCTCTTATGCATTGTTATAATAAGTGCGTCAAGGAGAACGCAGGTATTTTCTCACAGCCGCAGGGCTGGCTTATTCTGGCGGAGGCAAAGCTCGGACGGGGAAATAATGCCTATAAATATTGGAGAGAGGCAGATCCTGCCTCTTACAACGACATCGCCGAAAAACGCTGCCTTGAGCCTTACGCTTACGGTCAGTTTGTTGAGGGCAAGGACAGCCCGTTTGCAGGAAGAGCACACGTTCATTGGCTTACGGGTACTGCGTCTACGGTTATGGTAGGAACAGTTGAGGGTATTTTGGGATTGATCCCCGACGTGAGCGGTCTTACGATTGACCCGTCTGTTCCGTCTGAGTGGAAAGAATTTTCCATAAGCAAGACCTTCAGAGGCAAAAAGCTTAATATTTCCGTTAAAAATCCGAACGGTTCACAGCACGGAGTAAAGTCTGTCACGGTAAACGGCGAGAAGTTGGCTGATAATCATATCCCTGCTGAAATCCTTAAAGGCGAAAACGGGATAGTTGTTGAAATGTGAGTTTGAAAAAAATTGCATTTCAGAGCGGTGATATGTGTAAAAGATTTTGAGGTGATAAAATGGAAATTCTGCTGCTGAAAACGGATTTGGTTTCGTGGAACGATGTCGAGGGTTTTCTCAGAAATCTTGACTCTGCAAGGAGAAAAAGCGTTCTGAAAAAGTCGAACGACAGCGATAAAGTCAATTCTCTTTTGTCAAAGCTGCTTTTGCTGTCGGAAATTGAGAAAAGGACTGCCGTGCCGTACAAAAAAATCTCGTTTGTGACAGGCGCTCACGGAAAGCCGTATCTTAAAAATTCTGATTTGTTCTTTTCAATTTCGCATACCGAGGGAGCTGTTGCCGCCGCATTTTCAGAGGGTGAAGAGGTCGGCATAGACGTTGAGAGAAAAAGCCGCCGTGTAAGTAAGGGAATTTATTCCCGTGTTCTTTCCGAGGAAGAGCAAAAATCCGTTAAAAATTCTGAGGATTTTCTGAAAATGTGGGTTCAAAAGGAGGCTTTTCTGAAACGTTTGGGCATTGGGATAACCCGTGATCTTCGCACAATCTCGCCCGAAAAATCCCCCGACACAGCCGCAATCGACTGCGGAGAATTTATAGTTGGTGCATCGGGAAAGGGCGCAGAAGAAACCTCTGTCCTTGAAATGCCGCTTTCAGAGCTGCTCGACAGGTTTGAGAGGGCGGTATAAGATATGCGGCTTGCTCAGGAAAATCAGTCGAAACGCCGCAGGACAAAGCTTAACTGAAAAATTTATCCCCTCCCAACCGGGAGGGGATTTTTGTAACTCGCAATTAGTTTTTGATAAGTATGCAGCTTCCGCACAAGGACACAACCATTTCGGTCTGTGATGCAATTTTTTCCACTTTATCGGAAACAGCTCCTGTTGGCTTTTGCGCACCTCCGCTTGTAACATACGCCGCAATCTGTTCGCAAATATCATACGGACGTATTGCAGAATCTTCATAGCCGCTGCCTTTCCAGAACGAGGTTTCAATATCTTCTATGATATATACTCCCCCATGAGGCAAAGCCTCGTATAATGTAAACAAAGCTTTTATCTGATGACTCCATATATGCGACGCATCGTCGATAATTACCGTCGGCTGCAAATCACATAATTTTTTGATTTCTTCGGTATCAGACAAGTCGGCAAGTATGACCTCTTTTCTGTCATCGCTATATTGCAGGCAGTTTTTATCGTAATCTGCTCCGACTATTCTTGCTTTGGGGAAATAACGGCTCCACATTTCAAGACTTGCGCCTTTAAAAACTCCAAGTTCAAGCAATGTAAACTCAGTATTTTTAAACTTCGACAAAAAGTGTTCGTATTTACGAAGATAGTTGTGGTGAAAATTTGCCTTGTCCGTTCCCGTTTCCATTCCTATTTCGTTAAGCTCTGTGCAGTCTTTGAAATATCCCTTGTAGCCGTCGGGTGCGTCAGGCTGAATTGTATTCTGTAGAATTGATATTTTTTTATAAATATCCTGTACATAAACATTTGATTTGTAGCCTACCCGGCTAAGTTTTTCGCAGATGCTTTTAATTTCATTTTCCTCTCCGTCCTCACGGATAATACAGACAACAATTCCGCTTGATTTTGCGTTAATTTCAGCATCGGAGTAATTGTAAACAGGAATATCAAGGTACTCTTTTTCTTTATATTCCTCGTTTTCAAGAAATCCTTTTACGCATAATCCTTTGCAGGTCAGGAATTTTGCAATTGCGCCTCCGGTCTTGTTTGCGCCATACAAATAAATTTCGTTGTAGTCGGAACAGAAATCAAGCAGTTTATCGTGCTTGCTGTTCCCTTCTAATGCCTTTTCCAGTTCTTCCATTTTTAAACTCCTTTCATATTAAGCTGTTTCAGCCACTCGCTGTTTTCCAGATACCACTTAATGGTTTTCTGTATTCCGTCAGCAAAGCGTGTTTCGGGAAGCCAGCCAAGCTCCCTGTGAATTTTTGAAGGGTCGATTGCATAACGCATATCGTGTCCCTTGCGGTCGGTAACGTAGGTGATAAGACTTTCGGGTTTTCCCAGCTTTTCGCATATCAGCCGTACAATGTCAATATTTCTCATTTCATTGTGTCCGCCGATATTATAAATCTCGCCTACCGTGCCGTTATGAACAATAAGGTCAATCGCACGGCAGTGGTCCTCGACATACAGCCAGTCCCTCACATTCAGTCCCTGCCCGTAAACGGGGAGAGGCTTATTTGCCAGCGCATTTGCTATCATCAGCGGTATAAGCTTTTCAGGGAACTGATACGGACCGTAGTTATTCGAGCAGCGTGATATTGTCGCAGGAAGTCCGAATGTTCGTATGTACGCCCCTACGAGCAGGTCCGCACTTGCTTTTGACGCAGAATAAGGACTTGACGTATGAATAGGCGTGTCTTCCGTAAAGAGCAAATCGGGTCTGTCAAGCGGCAAATCTCCGTAAACCTCATCGGTGGATACCTGATGAAAACGCTTTGCTCCGTATTTCAGGCAAGCGTCCATCATTACCTGCGTGCCGATTATATTTGTTCGGAGAAATATCTCCGGATTTTCAATGGAGCGGTCAACGTGACTTTCAGCCGCAAAATTGATAACTATATCGGGCTTTTCCTTTTCAAATACATCGCAGACAGCGTTTTTATCCGTTATATCCGTTTTGTAGAATGTAAAATTCGGGTTTTCCAACGCATTTTTCAGAGAAGAAAAATTTCCCGCATAAGTAAGGCTGTCAAGGCAAATCAGCCTGTAATCTTTGTGCTTTTCCAGCATATAGTAGACAAAATTCGTGCCGATAAAGCCTGCTCCGCCTGTTATAAGAACAGTCATTTGTTTTCCTCCGAAAGTGAAATAAGATATTTTCCGTAATCCGTCATTTTAAGCTCTTCTCCTATTGCACGAAGAGACTCTGTCGAAATATATTTCATTCGCCAGGCTATTTCTTCTATACAGGAGATATAATACCCCTGCATATCCTGCACCGTCTGGACAAATTCGGACGCTTTCAGCATTCCTCTCGGAGAGCCTGTATCGAGCCACGCCATACCTCGTCCCATTAAGGTCACATTCAGCATATCCCTTTCGAGATAGGTGCGGTTTATGTCGGTTATTTCAATTTCTCCTCTCGGAGAGGGCTTTATTTCTTCGGCTATTTTTACTACTTCATTGTCGTAGAAATACAATCCCGGAACAGCGTAGTTTGATTTTGGATTTTCAGGCTTTTCTTCAAGCGAGATCACCTTGTTATTCTCATCAAATTCGACAACACCGAACTCCTTCGGATTAGCAACGGGATATCCGAAAATCACGGCACCGCCTTCTTCTGCTTTTTTTCTTGCGTCCGATAAAAAGAACGAAAACGACTGTCCGTAGAAAACATTATCTCCGAGTACCAAACAAACGCTGTCATTTCCGATAAAATCAGCTCCAAGAATAAAAGCGTCCGCAAGACCTCTGGGTTTTTCCTGTACTTTATAATCTATTTTCAGACCGAGTCTTGAGCCGTCCTTGAAAAGTCTTTCATAGTTTGGCGTATCCTCAGGAGTGGAAATAATGAGAATTTCCCGTATATTTGCCAGCATAAGCACCGACAGAGGATAATATATCAGCGGTTTGTCATAAATGGGCAGGAGCTGTTTTGACACGGCAATTGTGTTCGGATAAAGACGTGTTCCTCGTCCTCCCGCAAGAATAATACCTTTCATTTTTTCACCTCGCTTATTATAATTCAAGAGTTTTTACCCATTCTGCTGTTTTTAGGATACTTTCCCTGAAATCAGCCTTACATTCAAAGCCTGTGTCTTCATAAAGCGCATTCAGGTCAAACTTGCTGTAATCTATGTAGGTATTGTCGGTATATGTACCGAAGAGCAGTTCGGCTTTAGGATTTACAATATCTCTTACCTGTGTGATAATATCTCTGAAGGTGCGTGTCTGTCGGTTGCCTATATAGTACTGCTTTGCATTTTTGCCTTTAAATCCAACGGCAATCAGCCCTTCGACTGCGTCATCAACGTATATCCAATCATAAGGATTGTCGCCGACTACCAGATTAAGCGGCTCGTTTGCAAGCATTTTCCTGATAAATGTATTTGTTGTTCGTTTTGAGCGGTCGCCTACGCCGAAAACATTTGTAAAAGCCGTAGAATTAAACCGCATTTTATCCTTGCACATAAACTCGCAGAAAATACGTGAGCATTTTTTTGACACCCCGTAAATATTGCCGTTTGTTTCTTTGCCGTCGATACTGTTTATACCGACCAGATTTTCGTGGCTTGTCCCTACAAAAACGAACTTTTTACAGTTTGATTTGATTGCAGTTTCTACTGCTGCTGATGACATATTGAAGTTTTTTCGCTGGATTTCAATGTCATTGTAATTCCGTGTAGCGTTTCCGTCCCAGGCAAGATGATAAAAGACATCAGCGCCGTTCGGAAGCTCTTCATAGAGCTTATCATAATTACTGAAATCAGCGGTCACGGGGTGAAAGTCGCCGTATCCCGAAAGGTCTTTGAGGTAAGCGGAGTTTATATCGACGCCCCATACGCTGTTTCCTTCCGAAAGCAGCCTGCGTGCGAGCGCTCCGCCTATAAATCCGCCTGCGCCTGTTATTATTACGGTATTCAATATAAGCAGACCCTTTCTTTTAGAAAATGTTTATTTCGGGAATAAAGGTTATAAGCTTACAGCCCCATTTTCTTGTAAATTCAAGCCTTCCTGTAATCTCTGTTTTCCAGTTCCACGGAAGAATTGCGATGTAATCGGGCTTGATTTTTTCAATGACCTCTTCGCCTACGATATCAATAAGAGTTCCGGGAAGCTTTAATCCTTGTTTTTCGGGAGTAACATCAACAATGCACTCAAAGTATTCTCTTCCGATACCGCAGTAATTGAGGAAAGTATTTCCTTTAGCCGCAGCACCGTATGCGATCAGCTTTTTTCCGCTTAAAACAAGCTCCGACAAGGTTTTTACGGTGTTAAACTTGATATTTTTGATTTTTTCCTGAAAGCTGATGTAAGTCGCCGTATCGTTAATTTTGAAATCCAATTCTCTTTGGAGCAGTTTATCAACACGTTCATTGATTTGCAGTTCGTTATTTTCAGCGTGAGCGGCATAAATTCTCAATGAACCGCCGTGAGTATTTATTTCCTCAACATCATAAATTTTAAGGCCGTGTTTCTCGAAGATTTTCTTTACTGTAAACAGCGAAAAATACGAGAAATGCTCGTGGTAAATCGTATCAAACTGCATTTCTTTTATAAGATTGAGCAAATGCGGAAATTCCATTGTAATAGTGCCCGAATCTTTTAGGAGGACTTTCATTCCTTCAACAAATCCGTTTATGTCGGGGACATGAGCAAGCACATTGTTGCCGAGAATAAGGTCTGATTTTCCTCTTTCCTCTGCGAGCTTTTTTGCAGTTTCCGTGCCAAAGAAATCACATACGACATCTATTCCCTTTTGCCTTGCGATTTCAGCAGCGTTTGCGGCAGGTTCTACGCCGTAATTCTTCAATCCTTTTTTATTGAAATACTGCAAAAGATAACCGTCGTTGCTGGCAATTTCAGTTATAAGGCTGTTTTCGTCAAGAGATAATCTGCCGATAATCATATTAACGTAATTTTCAGCGTGTCTGAGCCACATCTGAGAGTTTGAGCTAAGATATTTATAGTCATCAAAAATCTTCTCAGGAGAAGAATAAGCATCTGCCTGAACCAAAAAACATTCCGAGCAGACTCTTGCGTGGAGCGGATAGAACATCTGTCCTTTGCGGCTGTTTTCAGCGGAAAGGTACTCGTTTGAAATAGGCGATAAACCCAGATCGGCAAAATCCGTTGTCAGTTCTTTGCCGCAAAATCTGCATAAATTTTTCATTATTTTTTCTCCTTTAATAATTGATATCGCTTTCGCACAATTTTGGGGCAGAGGCGTCTTTTTCGGATATAAGAGGATTTTCAACGCCCCATTTTATCGCAAGTTCGGGGTCGTTCCACAAAATTGTACGAGCAGTTTCGGGATAATAATAATCGTCCAGTTTATACAATACCGTTGTATTGTCCTCAAGAGCAACAAAAGCGTGCCCAAAACCTTTCGGAATGAGTATTTGCTTGCGGTTTTCCGCTGAAATGGTCAGACTAACCCATTTTTTATATGTCGGAGAGCTTTTTCTCAGGTCAACAATAACGTCAAGAATACCTCCCGATATTACTCTTACAAGTTTTGCCTGAGAGTGGGGGTTGTTCTGAAAATGAATGCCTCGAAGAGTATTTTTATGGGCGGAATATGACTGATATTCAAGCACAAACTCCTGCTCAATGCCGCACTCTTTCAGGTCTTTAACGGAGTATGTTTCGGCGGAAGAGCCTCTGGAGTCCTCATAGTATTTCGGCTCAATGACTTTGAGTCCGCATATTTCCAATTCGGTTATTTTCAGTTTCCCCATATCAAAACCACCTTTTATTGAACTATAACAGCAATGCTGAACAAATCGCCTATTGAAATCGGGAACAGCCCATGTTCATTGCAAAATTCGTCAACGGCTTTATTTGCATTAAAATAGTGAGTATAATAATCATGAACCATAATAACTCCGCCCTTTTTCATTTTGGGATAAAAGAACTCAAGTCCTGCTTTTATCGGAGCGTATAAATCAAAATCCAGATTTACCAGGACAAACTCACCGTCAACATCCTGCGCTGATTGAGGAAAGTATCCTTTCTTTATTACGGCGTTTTCGGGGTGAGGCAGCTTATTAAGCACTAATTCGACCGATGTGTTTGCAAGATGCGAATATCTCTCCTTGCCTGTTTTGCAAATCAGTTTATTGTAATTATCATCGCTCTCAAAATCTCGTTCATCAAAGCCCTCAAAAGTATCGAAAAGATAAAGTTTGCTGTCCGGGTAAGCAGCGTTTATGACCTTTGAAAAATCTCCTCTGAATACACCGCCCTCTGCAACATCTCCGAATATTCCTCTTTGGCGCTGCATTTGTGCTATATTTTGAACGAACATTTCTCTTGCCCTAAAAATACCATCAAGATAACTTTTATCAATTTTACTTTTGGGGACATTGTATTTGTTTATAAGATTATCATACAAAATCTCGTGATGCATAAAAGACAAGCAGTAAACCTTATCAAATTCCGCCTCGGCGATTTTTTCCTGCGGGATAACCTTATGACCGAAATATCCGTTTTCCTGTAATTTTACCGTTGTATCAGCAAAAACTACATTTCCGCACATATTTAAAAGTTCTTCTGTTGAAAATTTTCGCAAATCTGCGGGGGGGGAATTACTTTCGATTATGCACGTACACACATATCTCACCATTTCTTCGATTGCGCATGGATAAAAAATATAATTATTCATAACAAATCCTCCGTAAATTTATTTTGTTATTTTAAACCAAAATTTTTCTATAATCAACTGAGTCAGTAACTGCTCCGCAGGAATATCCTGCGAACCTGCCGACTCCACCAGCAGCTTTAGAAATTCATTTGTATCACGGTCAAGCTGTCTTGCCTGATGCACTGCCTCTTCTATATGCGCTATTCCTGCCTTGCCAAGAAGATTTATAAACTGTTTTTCAGTATATGCCTTTACCTCTGTCGCCACGTCAGCCTGAAATCCGAGCATATTCATAATTGCGCCTGCATTGAAAACATTCTTCAAAGATACAAAAAGCTGACCTTTTTTCTTAAGCAGAGAATAAGCTGATTTTATAAGCGAAATCGGTTCTGCATATTTATTTATATCTTCGCCGATTATTATGTAATCAAAGCTGCTTTCATTGTAATGATTTTTAAAATAGTCAATTCGGTCGCAGTCAACATCACCGCAGAATGTTTTTAAATCCGTGTAGTATTTTCCGTCCTGCGTGAAAGCGCTGACATTCGGCTCAAAAATGCCGAATTTTCTGACTGCGTTTTTAATGTCAAGAATGGGCGTTCCTGCTTTGCAGTCAATTCCGAGTATGCGGACATTTTTGCCGTCCGGCGGAGGCGAGATTTTACTGCCGATAAACGGGAAAACATATCCGTTCGCATCGTCCCATGCGTCTACACCGAAAAACTTGTTTCTGAAGCCTGTCTTTCCGAAAATAAGCGAATTATTGATTTGTTCTGAACTTCTGTTTACGGCAACGCTGTGGTCGTGATTATGACATATAAAAACATCTCCTGCAAGAACAGCCTTATATCCTGCACGTCTTACCCTGAAAGTTATATCGTCGTCGGAAAAATCGTGGGCATATCCGATGTCCAGAAAAGGCCAGCCAATCGACATAAGACATTCCTTTGTGACAAGCGCTGCGACTGTCATAAGTCTTAAACGTTCCTGCCACTTTGAGGGGTCGGACTTATTAAATTCTGCCGCTTTTCTCTGAAAGTCGTCTATATCGGTATACGGTATTCCGGGGTCCTGGAGATTGCTTGTATTATTGCTCATAGTCACCATCATTCCGATTTTCCTGTCGGTTTTGACAGCGTAAAGCATATTGCTTAGCCAGTTCTGACTGACGATCATATCGTTTGCCAATAAAACAACGTTTTTGGATACGGATTTCAAATCCAGATAATATAAAGAAACAGGAAGGCTTACTGTTTTTGTCAGGCGAATTACTCTTAACTTTTCGTAATCGACGGATTTCATATACTCAAACGTTCCGTCTGTCGAACCGTTATCAATCAAAACCAAATCATAATCCACATTTTTAGTGTATTTGAGTATGCTCTCGACGCATTCTTTGGTTTTATTCAGCCTGTTTAATGCAACAACAATGATTGTGGCGTCCGAAATATGTTCGCATCTGTCAAAGCCTGCGGCAAGCTGCTCACGGACCTTGAGGAGATTGTCGGTTTCATCGGGACGCTCCATTTTATCTGTGTTTATTTCAATAACATTATTCATAAATTTACCGCCTTATATCAATTTCTTTTTCAAGCTCTGCCGTCTCGCTGTCGTTCGGCATAATTTTTTCATATTCGCCGAGGAGCTGCTCGGCTTGCTGTACCTCTCCGCTAGCGATGAGCATACGGATATT
>CANQKW010000008.1 GCA_947624555.1 uncultured Clostridia bacterium | reverse complement strand
CCTTTCTGTCGGCGACTTGATTATTATATCACTTTTAATCTCACTTGTCAATAGGTTTTTTGAAAAAATTTAAAAAACTTCAAATTCCGACAAAAGTGATCATGGAGGCGCCACCCAGATTTGAACTGGGGAATAAGGGTTTTGCAGACCCTTGCCTTACCACTTGGCCATAGCGCCGATATCAAAACACAAACTCCGCCGCATTTGCGTTCGGAGTTTGATTATGGAGCGGATTACGAGGCTCGAACTCGCTACCTCCACCTTGGCAAGGTGGCGCTCTACCGGATGAGCTAAATCCGCAAATGGTGCCTCCGGTCGGAATCGAACCAACGACACGGGGATTTTCAGTCCCCTGCTCTACCAACTGAGCTACAGAGGCGATGGAATTCTGTTTCACAGCATTCCTGCCAACTTAACGTTGACTATGATATTATATCATTTTAATCCGATTTTGTCAATAGTTTTTTTGGAATTTTTTTATTTTTTTCAAAATCTTACTTTCTTCTGCTATTATATTCAGATTTTTTCAAAATATTCTATTTTTTTTGGTTATTTTTATGCGTCGGTGTCCGTTTCGCCGTCAACGACTATCACTTCAAGCTTGTGAGGAAGGCAGACTATCGGCACTGCTCCGCCTTTGATTGCGCCTTGCTTTACGCATATTTTGTCGGGGCAATCGGCATAAGTCACGCTGACTGCGCCGTCTTTTATTGTAACGATATTGACGCCGTTTTCACATTCGATTTTAAACTCTGCGTTTTCCGAAAGCGGCACTCTTTTAATAAGTGTACCGTTACTGTAAATCTCTGCGGTCGGGTTTTTGCGGGTAATATTCGACAAAACTGCGAACAAAATTATCCCAAAAGCCGCCAAAGCAAGCAGCAAAGCTATTCCGACCACCGTTTTTCTGTTCATAAGCGCACCTGATTTTTATGAAAAATCCCCGTCATATTTCAGACGGGGAATTTCTGCCTTATCCTGTCAGATCAGACGAGGGGAGCGTCAAGTTTCCACCTTGCTCCGACCTTGACAAGCTTTACATTTACTGCCGTATAGCCTGTTCTTCCGTCAAAAACTCCTGCCTTGACGTACAGCACTCCCGTTGCAGTCAAGCCGTCATCTGCGTGCATATACAGCACGGTTTCGGACACGTTTATCGCCGAAAGTCCGCCGTTTGTGTAGTAAAGCTCGCCGCTTGCCGCAATATTGCAGCGATTTTTCATTTCCGCAGCAGCCGTTTCGGTATAAATCACATCTATCGTTGACGAAAGCAGATCTGCGCTGCCTATTCCGCAGGCTGAAACGCTTGATTTTGACAATGCGTTCTGTATGCCGACAGCCTCGTTTACCGCCTTGCGCATTTCAAAAGACGCATTTTCGGCAGGAAGATCGTACATCAGATGAGTATCCGCATTTTTCGCCGTGTAGGAGCTTTCGGTTATCTCAACGCAGCCGCCTGCCGCTTTTGCGTTATATTTGCCCGAAAGGCTGTTTTTCCAGTCAATCTCTGCAACGGGCGAAAGTCCGCCTACTGCGCTGACAGAGCCGTTGATTATCTGATAGTATGCGCCGCCGCAGGAGAAACAATTTTCGGATATGCCGAATTTTATAACTCCGCTTGCAGGTGCGCTGATAAGCGTTTCGGTCGCACAATCAAAGATATAAGTTCCTGTGGGAAGAGTTACTGCCGCAGCAGTACCCGAAAAGCTCGTCGATACGCTTGCAGGACCGCTGCCCGAGCTTATTGCGATAGGGTCCGAAGAGCTGTCGACCGACGCTTTTGCTATGCTTGAAACGCCGTCTTTCTCGACGCAGAGATAAACGTAATTTTCGTTGACGGCAAGAATCTTAGTCACCGCATCGGGGCTGTAACAGCATATTCTCATATAACTGAAGGATATACCGTCATATTTTGCAGAGCAGGTGTAATATCTTCCTCCGTCGTTTATATTCAGGACAAGTATACCGCACTCGCTGTTATACACAATGTCCGTGACAGTTCCTGCCATTACCATTCCGTCGATATTCAGCTCGTTTATCGAGTAAAACTTTGTATTTACCGAATACAATTTATTGCGCTGTCCGCCAGAAACCGCAGATACAAGAAGTTCTGTGCCGTCGGAAGATACCCACTCGATCTTAACGCCGCTCATTTCCTTGGAAACGGTAAGATTTGCTGTCGAGCCGTCAAAATCGTAAAGGGAAATGCCCGTATCTGTTATTGCCAGGAAAGAATCCTCATCGATAAAGAATGCGTCCTGAGCGCCTATTTCATTTGTCACATACGAAAATCCTGCCGTGTTTTCGGGAAGGACTATTTCGGGAGCGATTTCCTCGGGTTTTTCGGGAATAATTTCCACGTTCGGTTCGGAAGTATCGCTTGATTCGTTATCGGAAGATGTGTCGGAGCTTTCGCTGCTTGTATCGTCTGTTTCGGAAGACGATGTATCGGAGCTTTCGTCGCTCGTATCATCTGTTTCGGAAGAGGACGTATCGGAGCTTTCGCCCGAATTGTCGAAACCGCCCGGCTCGCCCTGATACGGGTCGTCGGGGATCGTCGGCGTTTCTCCCGTATTATCGCCCGTAACAGGCAGAGTTCCGCCTATTTCGGGGTCGCTTGTATTTATCGGGGCAACAACGTTAATATCGTCCTCCGCACCCATCAATTCTACCTTGAAAACCGCACTGCTCCTGTCAAGCTGATTCAAGAGGTATCCTGCGCAATTTATAACTGCGCCCGTGACCATACCCTCGCCCGACTCAAACACCTGTCCGACAGCCTCTGCGCCCACAACACGGGACTCGTCACTGAAATACAGCATTTTTACAGGGACGCTGCTGTCAGCATTTTCCGTAAGGACCATTTGGACCTCGGCAGGAGTAAGAGGCTGAACAAACGTCACCATAACGTCGTGCAGCTCGCCGGAATTTTCGTTCCTGCGAATATCTTCAATTGCCTTTTCAATTCTTTCCTTGTTGGACAGAGCCGTAAGCGTACCGCCCGTAAGCTCAACGCCCCTGTTATGTCCGACAGAGGTGAAAAGCACCGTTCCTACGCCGACTATAACAGCCGCAGCAGCAGCCGTTATTCCTATATAAATGGGCATAGGCGAACGTCCCGCAAATTTGCCTTTCTTTGCGTTTGCGAGAATTTTATCCTTATCAAATTCATACTCTTCCATTAACTGTTTATAAAAATCCCGTTTATTCATTAAGACGTCCTCCTTTCTCCCCAAATTTTCATATTTTAAATATCAAATTTCTTTTTTTGACGCTCTATCGTGCGATAAAGCTTATTTTTTACAGCAGACAGGCTGAGCCCTAACTTTTTCGCTATCTCGTCAAGTTTCATATCGCAGACAAAATACAGATAGAAAATCCTGCCCGTGGTTTCGTCGTTTTTAACAATATCGTCGAAAACCTGCTTTGCGAGAATTTTATTCGTCATAATCTCTTCAAGCAGCGGCTCGTCACGGGAAAGTTCTGCCTCAAGCGCCGCAGACTCTTCTTCGGAGAAATCCGACATATTTTTTACATTTTCACGGCGTTTTATAAATCCCGACAAAAATGTCCTGCACTCGAACTTCGCTATATTGATAAGGAAAGCCTCTGCCGACTCGATGTCCTCATATCCCTTATCGCACAGCCTTTTGTAAAAGCGTGTGTATACATTCTGGATTATGTCCTCTGCATCCTGAAAACGTGAGGCGTGTCTCGCAACATATCTTGAAACGGCGCTGAATGTTTCCGCATAGGCGTTATTGAAGTAAATATCTATTTCGGGACTGCCCAACGACGTTTCACCTCGCTTTACACCCCGCCTGCATAACAGTAGTCACGCAATCCATACAAAAAGTTTCAAAATATTTCGCAATTTTTTGTAAGCGCAGAGGCATTTAATACTAAATATTGATGTAACTTTACGGTCGGACGTCAATAAATCCCGAACCGTACAATTACAATTTTGTCCGTAAGCCTGTCCCCAAAAAGTGGAAAAGGCTGAGCTGATGTGTATATTATGCCGCAGTTTTGGGGAATTTATGGCATAATTTGCCGATATGTGCGGGATAAAATTTGAAAAATTTCACGTATACACAAGGCAATTGAAATAACGGATAATAAACACTTTGCGTTTATTATACCATATTGTGAGCGTTTTGTCAAATACTACTTGTTCGTTTTCGGCTTTAAAAAAATTTTCATTTTTTTAAAAAAAGCCCTTGACAAATTTTTTTTTGTGTGATATAATATAACAGTCGTTGAAATAGATGCGAGTGTGCTGGAATAGGCAGACAGGCTAGCTTGAGGTGCTAGTGTTGGAAACGACGTGTGGGTTCAAGTCCCGTCACTCGCACCAGTGTACCGCCTGACCCGTTTTTATTTGGGTTTGGCGGTTTTTTCGTTTTGAACGAATACCAAATTCATTTTGGCGACAATGAGGCAGCGTGCCGCCGAAGCCTTTGGGGTTTGGCGTTTTTTTATTTATTATTTTTCCGCAATATTTTTATTATCAGTCACAACACAAGCAGGAGGATAAAATGGTATCTTCTAAATTCAATTCAAAAAACAGGCTGTTTACTTTTTTGCAAAATCACTCTACCGAAATTTTTTGCTTTTTATGCTTTTTTGCGGCAAATCTTTGTCTGCTTATTATCCTTTTCCCGTTTGACCGACCCATAACAGGTCACGATTTTCAGTACCATTATCTTCGGGTGGAGGCAATAAAATACAATATCCAAAACAACAACCTTTTTTCGGGGATCGACTATCTCTATTTCGGCGGCGGAGGATATGCGGGATTTGCATATCCCGAAATATTTTTGTATATCCCTGCCGTTTTAAGAATATTCGGTGCGGGTATCGCCGAAAGTATGTGCGTCTTATTGAGCTTGTGCAGCGTTTTTTCCTACTGCACTATGTTTATTTTCCTGAAAAACATTTCAGGAAGTCCGATTTGCGGCACTATGGGTGCGGTTTTGTATGTGCTGTCTGCTTACAGGATCGATAATATCATCACTCGCTTTGCTTTGGGCGAAATTCTTGCGTATGTATTCTGGCCGTTAATTATTTACGGACTGTATGATTTTATTTTCGATGATTTCAAAAAACCGCATATATTGGGTCTGGGATTTGCAGGAATGCTTTTAAGTCACACCATTTCCACGGTCATTGCTCTGGGATTTGCGGTGATTATTTCGGCAATTTTCATCAAAAGGATAGTCAAAACACGGGAAAAGCTGCCCAAACTGCTTGTCACGGCAGGCTGCGCCGCTGCGGTCACGGCGTTTTACTGGCTGCCGCTTATCGAATTTGTTTTTTCCTGCGATATGTCGGTGAGCAAAACGGCTTATCACACCCTCGACTATGTGATACCGTTTGTGGGGCTGTTCAAGGAAAATATGCACAACGGAATTGCAGGAATGGGATTTCCCGTATTTCTGCTGTGCGTGCCAAGGGTTTTCCTGACACGAAATTCTCCTGTTTCAAAAAAATATCTGCGTGACGAAAAATCCCACAAGCGAAAAAATATTTTGGTCGCCGCAGATACTTTTATGATTTTCGGTATTTTCTTCGCAATTATGGCAACAAATATTGTACCGTGGAAATTTCTGTCTGCGTTTCTTGATTTTATGCAGTTTCCGTGGAGATTTTTTGCCCCTGCGTCGATTTTGCTTATAATTGCAGGAACGGTTTATATCTATTATACCGCAAAATTTACGAAAGCCCCCAAAACGGCTATGGTTCTTATAACAGCGGCGGCAATCATAATCGCAGGTGTACACGCAGGCATTTCGGGCGTGGGTCACGCAGAAAAATTTGAAACGGATCATTACAGCAATACCGATGAAACGTATCATATCGGTGCAGGAGAGTGGCTGCCCCAAAAGGCAAGGAACGGCGGACTTAACGTTCTGCGTTCAATGGGAGAAAACGTTGTTCTCAGCAACGGCGATATTGTCCCCTGTGAGCGCAAAAACGGCACGCTTACATTTGACCTGAACGGAAAAAACGTCAGTTACGCAAAGCTCCCTTACGTTTGGTATAAGGGATACGAGGCAAAGGACGAAAACGGCAGCAGTTTGGAAATCACAATGTCCAACAAGGGACTTGTACAGGTAAACCTTGACGGGGCAAGCGGCAAAATCACAGTCGAACACAAACCTACTGCGCTGAAATTTGTCGGGGGTTTTATTTCGGTATTATCGGCTGCAGCTTTGACGGCAGTGTCAATCGTTCTGCGAAGGAAAAGAAAATGCGAAAGCAAGCCGTCCGACAATTATTTTTGAAAATATCAGAAATTGCCTTGATTTATGACGAAAATCAAGGCAATTATTTTTGGTTTGAGCGCTGAGCCTCACAGGACATATTTAACCTGCGGCAAAACCTTTTGTGAAAATTTCAAGAAATTTAACAATTATTTCTCGCAATATGGTATAATAAACGCAGAGCGTTTATTATACGCTTATGTCCGCGCACATACGCAAATCGAAGATTTGCTCCGTGCGGTAATGGACAATTATACCATAGATTCTACGAATTTATGGTATAATAAACGTAAGACGTTTATGTTTGTACAAACGCAAATTTTTATTTTCAAGGAAGGGATAATTTTGGGCAAATACAAGGAACACGTCAGAAAAAATCTTGCGTGCTTTATTCTCGGACCGCTGTTTATGATACTGGAGGCAAGCGGAGAGTTTTTTCTGCCGTTTATCAATGCAAATATCATAAACAACGGCGCAGCGAACAATGATATTCCGTACATAATACAAAACGGCATTATAATGCTTATCGTCGCTGTGGGTATGCTTGCTGCGGGAGTATTGGGAGCGTTTTTTGCGATAAGAGGAGCTGCCCGTGCGGCAGCAGGCGTGCGCAAGGACGTTTTTAAGAAAATACAGACGCTGTCCTTTTCGGATATTGACAGATTTTCGACAGGCTCGCTTATAACCCGCGTCACTAACGATATTACGCAGATACAAACCTTTATGCAGTCTCTCCTGAGAGGATTTTTCAGAAGTCCCGTTATGCTTATCGGGGCGCTTGTAATGTCGTTCGTTTTAAGTCCGAATATTGCGTGGGTGATTTTTATAGTTTTGCCGTTTCTGGCACTCGCTACTTTTTTGATCATCAAAACTGCCTCGCCTCGCTATACGGTAATGCAGGAGCGCATCGACAATCTTAATACGGGCGTGGGAGAGGCTGTGACGGGTGTTAAGGTCATAAAATCGTTTGTACGGGAGGATTTTGAGAAGTCAAAATTCGCAAAAATCAACCGTATGCTTATGGAAAAGAGCGTAAAGGCGCTCAAGGTAATGATACTTATGCAGCCTGTGTCAGCGTTTGCCGTAAACGCTACTACGCTTATTGTCGTCTGGACGGCAGGAAAGCAGATAATGATAGGCGATATGGAAGTAGGAACGCTGACGGCATTTATTACCTACCTGTCGCAGGTGCTTACGGCGCTGAATTTTATGGCTAATATTTTTTTGCAGGGCACAAGAGCCGCCGCATCCGACAAACGTATTTCGGAAGTGCTGAATACAATGCCCGATATTACCGATGAAAACGCTCTGTGTAAGGAACACAAAATATCAAGCGGTGCTGTGGAGTTTAAAAATGTTTCATTCAGGTACTTCAAGGACGCAAAAAAGGCTGTTCTTGACAATATAAGCTTTAAGATAAATTCGGGTGAAACGGTGGGAATTATAGGCTCGACAGGTTCGGGAAAAACAACGCTTATTTCGATGATACCGAGGCTTTATGACACAGATTCGGGCGAGGTGCTTGTCGACGGGGTGAATGTCAGGGAGCTTTCTCTTTCGGAATTGCGTGAATGTGTGTCGGTCGTACTGCAAAAAAACACGCTGTTTTCGGGAAGTATCTCTGAAAATCTGCGCTGGGGCAACGAGGACGCAAGCGACGAGGAATTGAAAGACGTTTGCAGGACAGCGTGTGCGCACGATTTTATAAGCTCTTTCCCGGACGGCTATGAAACGGATCTGGGACAAGGCGGCGTCAATCTTTCGGGAGGACAGAGGCAAAGGCTTTGTATTGCAAGAGCGCTGCTGAAATCGCCGAAAATTATGATATTCGATGACTCGACTTCCGCTGTTGATACGGCGACAGACGCTGAAATAAGACGGGGACTTCGTGAAAAACTCCCCGAAATAACGAAAATCTTTATTGCACAGAGAATTTCTTCGGTGATGGACGCAGATACGATAATCGTTCTTGATGACGGTAAGATAGTGGGTATAGGCACTCACATGGAGCTTGTAAAATCGTGCGAGGCATATCGTGAAATCTATCTCTCGCAGACTGACGACGATGAGGTGAACAGCAATGAATGACAAAAGAGCTGCCCGTATAGAAGAAAAATACAGCAGAATGAAATACTCCTCTGCAAGGAAAAAGGAGATAAACCTTGGAAGAAACGTCGGACGCGAACAGGCGATGTCGGCAGGCGGAAAGCCCCGCAATACCAAAGCGGCAGTCGTAAGGCTGATAAAGTACGTTTCAAAGGAGCGCAGACTTATCATTTCGGCGCTTATCTGCTCGGTAATAAACACTGTGTCTACACTTGCGGCAGGATATTTGCTAAGACCGATAATCAATAAATTCATTTATTTTGACGCTGAAAATCCCGATTTTTCGGACAGACTGAAAGGTCTGGGCTTGTGGCTGATATTCCTTGCGGTGATTTACGGAATTTCAATCTTCACACAATGGGCGCAGCAAAGACTTATGCTCAAAGCCTCTCAGAAAACGCTGGTAAGAATGAGAAAAGAGCTTTTTGACAAGCTGCAGACTTTGCCTGTAAGATATTTTGACGTAAATTCCGCAGGAGATATTATGTCAAGATTTACAAACGACACGGATACGGTCGGAGAAATGCTGAACACAACGCTTGTACAGATAATCTCGGGAATACTTACCATAACGGGTACGATTGTGCTTATGCTCGTTACAAATCCCATTCTGGGCATTATCACGATAATCAGCACGCCTGTTCTTATGTTTCTGACGAAAATTATTATGAAAAAGGGGCGGTCGGCTTATTCGGCGCAGCAGCACAGCCTCGGAATGCTGAACGGTTTTTCCGAGGAGGTCATTTCGGGTCAGAAAGTCGTAAAAGTGTTCAATCACGAGAGCATTTCGGCGGACGAATTCTCTTATCTTAACGAAAAACTCCGCACCGCTCAGGAGCAGGCACAGTTCCGTTCGGGAATTATGGGTCCTGTTACTCATCAGCTGTGCAATATGGTGTATGCGATTTCTGCGTGTGTGGGCGGTATTTTAGTTGCTCAAGGCTCGTTCGATATAGGAGGACTTACCGTATCGCTCAACTATACAAGGCAATTCAACCGACCGATAAATGAAGTTGCAACGCAGATAAACACGGTATTTTCGGCGCTTGCCGGTGCAGAGCGTGTGTTTGAAGTGTTTGACACGCCGTCAGAGCCTGCCGATGAGGAAACGGTGAAAATGGACAAAATCGAGGGAAATGTTGTCCTCGAACACGTCAATTTCGGCTATACGCCCGATGTTACTGTTCTTCACGATATTTCACTTTATGCGAAGAAAGGTCAAAAAATTGCCTTTGTAGGCTCTACGGGAGCAGGAAAAACTACCGTAACCAACCTTTTGTCGAGATTTTATGATATTCAAGACGGAAGAATTACTATCGACGGCGTTGATATTGAAAAAATCGACAGGGGATTTTTGCGGTCAAATATCGCTATGGTATTACAGGATACTCACCTGTTTACGGGAACAGTGCGTGAAAATATCCGATACGGCAGGCTTGACGCAACGGACGACGAGGTAATTCAAGCGGCAAAAACAGCCTCGGCTCACTCGTTTATCGAACAGCTTGAACACGGATATGACACGGTTCTCGAAAATGACGGGGCAAATCTCTCACAGGGTCAGCGCCAGCTTTTGAATATCGCACGTGCGGCTATTTCAAAAGCGCCGATACTTATACTCGACGAGGCGACAAGCTCGGTAGATACCAGAACCGAACAAAATATCGAGAAGGGTATGGACGCTCTTATGGAGCAGCGCACAACATTTGTTATAGCGCACAGGCTTTCAACGGTGCGAAAATCAAACGCTATTATGGTGCTTGAACACGGAAAAATAATTGAGCGGGGCACTCACGCAGAGCTTGTACAACTCGGCGGACGGTATGCCGAGCTTTGGAAAGGACTTTCGGAAATCGACTGAAACAGATGATAACATTTATAAAGGGGACTTATATATGACAAAGATATGCGGTCAGCAGTTCGACGAAGAACGTGCCCTTTATCATTCGCTGGATACGGAAATTTCGGACTGCATTTTCGCAGGACCTGCCGACGGAGAGTCAGTGCTTAAAGAGTCGAGAAATATCAGAGTTTCTCACTGTGATTTTTCGCTCCGCTATCCGCTTTGGCACGCAGAGGGATTTACCCTTGAAAATTCGCATCTGGATGAGCTGACAAGAGCGGCGATATGGTACTCTCATCACGGGAAAATCAAAGACTGCAAGCTCTTCGGGATAAAAGCTGTACGGGAATGTTCGGATATAGTTATCGAAAATACCGAAATTTTGTCCGAAGAGTTTGGCTGGAAATCGTCGGAAATTACCCTGAAAGACGCTGCGGTTACAAGCGAATATCTGTTTCTGGACAGCAAAAACATAAAACTCGACCGTGTGCAGATGAGCGGAAAATACTCTTTCCAGTATATTGACGGGTTGGAAATTGAAAATTCCGTGCTTGACACAAAAGACGCTTTCTGGCACAGCAAAAATGTTACGGTACGAAACTGCGTTGTAAAAGGGGAATATCTCGGCTGGTTTTCAGACGGGCTTACCCTGATAAACTGTAAAATTATCGGCACACAGCCGCTTTGCTACTGTAAAAATCTTACGCTGATAAACTGTGAAACGGAAAACTGCGATTTGTCATTTGAATATTCTGATGTTCAGGCGGAAATATGCGGTCATATCGACTCGGTTAAAAATCCAAAATCGGGAAAGATTACAGCAGACAGCGTGGGAGAAATTATTACAGAAAATCCTGTTATGGAATGTAAGGGAGAAGTAATTATCCGCAGAAAAGAGGAAATCGTATAACTTCGCAGGATTTCGGCGCAGCAGGCTGTAATACTGCAAAAATGCCGCAGAACTCGTTTGTTTCTGCGGCAAATTTATTGCTTTACGTCTATTTTTTACTGAAAAGGATATTCGTGACAACTTCTACGAGATTTTCAACGTCAATAGGCTTTGCAACGTGAGCGTTCATTCCGCTTTCGATAGCCCGTTTCTTATCCTCCTCGAATGCGTTTGCGGTCATTGCAACTATCGGTATGCCTGCTAAAGCAGGATTTTCGAGAGAGCGTATAGCCTTTGTAGCGCCGTATCCGTCCATAACAGGCATTTGAATATCCATAAGAATGAGCTTGTAATATCCGTCGGACGACGCTGCTACCATATCGACGGCAATTTGTCCGTTCTCTGCCTTTTCCACAACAAAGCCTCTTTCGGTGAGCAGCTCTTCGGCTATCTCACGGTTAAGCTCGTTATCCTCGACAAGAAGAAGTCTTATGCCCTTGACAAGCTCGTTGTCAGGCTCTGACGATTGGTCTTTGCTTTCAAGCTCTCCGCCTGCCGACGACGAAAGAATATCACGAAGTTCCGAGAGGAATACGGGCTTGCTGCAAAATGCCGTAACGCCTGCCGCACGAGCCTCTTCTTCAATGTCTGTCCAGTCGTAAGCGGTGATTATGATTATCGGGGCAGAATCGCCTATTGACGTGCGAATTTGCCTTACGACCTCAATTCCGTTAAGGTCGGGCAGCAGCCAGTCGATTATGTAAGCTTTATACTCGTCGCCCAACTCATATGCCTGCTTTGCGTGAAGAACAGCCTCTTTTCCGTGAAGTACCCAATCGGGGCGCATTCCTATCTGATAAAGCATTTTTGAGATGCTGTCGCAGGTGGAAAAGTTGTCGTCGGCAATAAGCGCACGCAATCCTTCAAGATTGTGTACTGCAACGGGCTTTTTCGTTTCGGACTGAAGTCTGAATTCCAGGTTTATGATAAACTCTGTTCCCTTGCCCTTTTCGGAGTGTACCTCAATTTTGCCGCCCATTGCGTCAACGATGTTTTTGGTTATCGCCATTCCTAAGCCTGTTCCCTGGATACCGCTTATCGTTGAATTTTTTTCACGCTCGAACGGCTCGAAAATGTGCTTGATGAAATCCTCGTTCATACCTATTCCCGTATCCTTGACGCGTATTTCATATGCGCCAAAGCCGACGGGGGCGTTAGGTTTCTGGCTTATGGTAAGTCCGACTGTGCCTCCTGCGGGGGTAAATTTTATCGCATTGGACAGAAGATTTAATATTACCTGATTTGTGTGGAGCTTGTCGCAATAAATATCCTCGTCAATAACGTCAATGGTATCCATATAGAAATTGAGCTGTTTGGATTTCATCTGGGTCTGGATTATATTGCGCATATCACGGAAAATGTCGGAAATTGAGCATTCTTTTTCCTCGATATTCAGCTTGCCCGACTCTATTCTGCTCATATCGAGAATATCGTTTATGAGGCTGAGCATATGGTTGCTTGAAGAAAGTATCTTTTTGAGATATTCTTCGGTTTTTTCACGGTTGTCAAGGTTCGTCTGGACAAGCGTCGTGTAGCCGATAATTGCATTCATAGGAGTTCTTATGTCGTGCGACATATTCGACAGGAACATACTTTTCGCCTTGTCGGCAGCCTCTGCTTTTTTGAGCTTTTCGGTGAGGACAGCCTGCTCAACAGCCTGCTTTGTATATTCCTTGTAATTTCTCGTGACCCACAGATAGTAAATCACCATTGCCGCAAGGAGCACAAGTCCTATAACGAACCAAATTCTCTGTACGGCAGTGACGCTTGAAAACGCCTCGCTTTCAGGCACCTGCACGGCTATGACCCACTTGTTGATGCCTGCCGGGGCATAGTACATATACTGCCAACCGTCTGTCCTGGGAGTTTTGAAAACGACATATCCGCTTTTAAGAGCAAGCATATTTTGGGTGTACTCTTCCCAGGTCATTTCGCCCTTTGTAACTCGTCCTTGATCCTCGCCCGAATAGTCGCTGAGGTTTAATAGCTCGTCATGATATGTATCAAGAATGAAATCTCCCGTTTCGGAATCAAAGATATACACGTCCGCAGAGGCGTTATAAATATTGTCGATATTAAGGCTTGCCTCAAGCTTATCAAGCTCGGTAAGTCCGTAAAGCATACCTGCAACTTTTCCGTCACGCACTATCGGGACAAAATGGCGCAAAACAGGCTGTTTGCTCGAAATGCTGTAAACACGTTTTGAAACGTGCTCTCCCAGAGCCGACTCCTCGGCAAATGAAATATCGTCGTAATTCGCTACGTCTAAGATACTTCCGTTGGGCATTATGATTGTTTCATCGGGCATAAGTATGCTTATCTGCATCACTTCAAAAAGCGAAAAGTTTGCAGACATAATAGCCTGTGCGGATTTTGTATCAAATTTTTCCGCCCTTGAAAGCATATCGGCGGTCGCATTTAAATTCTTGCTGTCACGCTTGAATTTAGAGGTCACTTCGCTTATGACCGTCGAAACGCCCTCTTCCATTCTTCCTATGGCACGTTGGCGCAAAACGTCTACTATCATAAAGTACGCAACCAAAAGACTGACAATAATAGTAACTATCATAAGCACTGTCGGAAAAAGGCTTTTGTTGAACCGCTTTCCTTTACGGATGATTTTTTTCAACATAACGTCTCTCCTTTACCAACTGTTTGTATACATACACCGAAGTTTGCATTTATAACAAAACTATGATTTATTATAACAAATCCCGCATTTTTTGTCAAGATGAAATATTTTACTGATACAGCGCTAAAACAGGCTTTACTGATAAATTTTTTCGAAAAGAACATCAATATCCACGGGCTTAGTGACAAAATCGTTCATTCCTGCTTTGATTGATTTCTCGTATTCATTGTTGTAAGAGTTTGCGGTGCAGGCGATTATCCGCACGGTTTTTGCGTCGGGACGTTCGAGCGCACGTATCGCTTTGGCGGTCTCAAAACCGTCAAGTTCGGGCATAAGCAGGTCCATTAAAATAACGCCGTAACTGCCGACCCCGGAGTCCTTAAACATTTCAAGCGCTTTTTTGCCGTTTTCGGCGACATCAGATTCAATGCCTTCGCTGCGAAGAAGTTCCGTGAGTATTTCGGCGTTAAGCTCGTTATCCTCTGCGATAAGTATGCGAGGCTTTATTTTGTGTCCGGTGTGCTCAACAGGCTCAGGCGCTCCCGAAACCGCAGCAGTAAAGCTGAAGGTGAATGTACTTCCCATTCCCCGTTTGCTCTCGCAGGTAATATCTCCGTTCATAAGATGAGCAAGTCTGTGGCTTATTGAAAGACCAAGTCCTGTGCCCTGATTGCCGTTTGACACCGTTTCAAGCTCCTGTGAAAATGTGTCAAACGCATTTGCGACAAATTCCTCGCTCATTCCTCTGCCGTTGTCTGCCACGGTGAATATATTAAGCACATCATCGCCGCTTTTTTCCTGTTTCAGCGTAAACCTTACAGAGCCGCCCGACAGCGTGAATTTTCTTGCGTTATCCAGAAGATTGAACAGTACCTGCTGTATTCTTACGCTGTCGCCAAAAATATACGGCTCGATAATCTCTACGGAGGGCATAAACTCAATTCCTCTTTCCGTCATTGCGTTTCGTGCCGTAGTTATCACGGTTTCCGTAAGCAGCACTAAGTCGACCGGAATACAGTCCGTTTTGAACGTATCCGTTTGCAGCATTGACGAGTCAAGAAGATCGTTTACAAGCGCAAGCAGATATTTTGCCGTTACGGTTGACTGTTTCAGATATTCTTCGAGCTTTTTGGGAGCGTCAATGTTCTGGGACATCAGCCTGTTAAGACCTATCATACCGTTTAACGGGGTGCACAGCTCGTGGTTCATCGTTGACAGAAACTCACTTTTGGCTTTTGCATTGGCACGGCTTTCTGCAATACGTATTCTCAGACGAACCAGTATAAGTCCCAGAACGACTATCATCACAAAGAAAATGCTGAAAAGAAAGACCGAATATTTGTATCGGCTGAAAAAGTCGCCGATGTCATAGCTGTACTGATTTTCCATTACGCCCTGAATGATGTAATTTAAAACCTCGTCCTCCGACAGGCAGGCAATAGACTTATCGAGAATGCCGATAAGCGTTTCGCCGTCCTTGCGCAAAATATCGGAATTATCGCCGATAGGAACTACCGCCGAAAAGCAAAGCTCGTCGTCAAGTCCGTTGATCGGAATTACCTTGAGCCCTTCATAAATCGGCTTGGAGAGCCAATATTCAACGACATACTGGTTTTGTATCATCAGGTCAGCCTGTCCGTTGTTTACGGCGTCAAGGCAATCGGATATAGTATCGTAATCTCTTATCTTAAAATTCGGGAAAGCTCTTTCAAGAACCTTTTTAAGCGTCTGAGAGCCTGTCGATACCGCAACGGTAAAATCTCCGTCAAATCTGAACTCGAATTTTTCCCTTGCAACAACAACTTTTCTGCTTGAAAGATATGGGGTGCTTATGAGTATTCCCCTTGCGTGCTTGTTTTCCTCGTTATATTCAACGCTTGTCACAAGGTCAAATCTGTTGCCCGAAAGGTAATCATAGGTAACGTCTTTGGTAGGCAGGGCGGAATACTCAAACTTAATTCCCGAAATCTCGCTTACACGGTCAAGTATGTAACGGGATATTCCCGCAAATTCTCCGTTTTTTGAAAAGCTCACGGGTATTCTGTCAGGAACAAATCCTACTTTAAGCGTACTGTGTGAGGATATGTACTCCTGTTCTTTTGCAGTAAAATCCGGAATATCCTCGATCTCTGCCGATACGCCGACAGACAGCACCGCAGCAGTAACTAATGCAATCAGCACGCCGCATACTTTCTTTATCATCAAAAAATCATCTCCTAAGGAGCATTTTCAAATATTTTAATCCCGATTATCTCAATACAGCCACTTATTCATAACCTCCAGGAGCTTGGGTATCTCAACAGGCTTTGACATATGGTCGTTCATTCCTGCCTCACGAGCCTCACGAATGTCGTCCGAAAACGCATTTGCCGTCATCGCTATTATGGGAATGTAATGACTGTGTCCGAGGTCTCTTATCCTGCGTGCAGCCTCGTATCCGTTCATAACAGGCATTTGTATATCCATAAAGATAAGGTCGTAATATCCCTCGGGGTGGGCGGAAACCATCTGCACAGCCTGACTTCCGTCCTCCGCCTGCTCTACATTTACTCCTGTCATTGAAAGAAGTTCCACTGCTATCTCGCGGTTAAGCTCATTATCCTCTACGAGAAGTATGCGCTTGCTGCTGTAATCTTTCTCGGAAAGCTGTTCGGTGTTGATTGCGCTTTGCGTGTTTTCGGGGAACAGCACGGATTTTAACGCATAGACAAGCTTTGAACGGAAAAGCGGCTTTCCGATAAACGCCTGTATTCCTGCCTCACGAGCCTCATTCTCGATATCCGACCAGTCGTATGCCGAAAGAATGATTATCGGTACGTGGTCGCCGATTTTCTGCCTTATTTCCCGTGCGGTATCAATGCCGTCCTTACCGGGCATTTTCCAGTCCAGTATCACCGCAGAGAAATCCTCGCCGTTTTCGTGGGCAATAAGCGTGCGGTTTACGGCGTCGTCGCCGTTTAATACCCACTCAGCCTTCATTCCTATGCTTTCAAGCGCCTCGCAGGCGGCAATGCAGGAGCTTTCCTCATCGTCCGCCACAAGAACGTGCAAATCGGCAAGCTCTTTAATATCATTTTCTTCCTGATTGCTCTGCGTTTTGAGGTAAAGCTGTACGGTGAACGTTGAGCCGACGCCCGGCTTGCTTTCTACCGTGATGTCGCCGTCCATCATACGGACGATATTTCTCGTAATGGACATTCCCAGTCCCGTGCCCTCAATTTTCTTCTGATCGGACTGTTTGGAACGGCTGAACGGATCAAAAATGGTCTTGATGAACTCCTCGTCCATACCTATTCCCGTATCCTTGCAGACAAACTCATAGCACGCCATTCCGCCTACCAGAGAGTTAAGCTCGCATATAGAAAAGTCGATCGTACCGCCCGACGGGGTAAACTTTACGGCATTTCCCAAAATATTCACGAATATCTGCCTCAGGCGCAGAGTATCGCCGATAACGTTTTCGTGAGTTATATCCGATATTTGAACGTTGAATTTCTGGTGCTTGTTTCTGCTCTGCATACGAATAATCGTCACAACGCTGTCCACAAGATCGGCTATTACGAAAGGTTCTTCCGAAAGCGTTATTTTTCCGCTCTCTATCTTCGACATATCAAGCACATCGTTTATAAGCGCAAGCAGATGTCGGCTCGATACGGTTATTTTGTTGAAACAGTCGGTAAGGCGCTCTTTATCGTCAATATGCATAGCCGCTACCGCCGTCATACCCATAATAGCGTTCATAGGCGTGCGTATATCGTGCGACATACGTGCAAGGAAATCGGATTTTGCGTGATTTGCCGCCTCCGCCGCCTCCGTGGCATTTTTAAGCGCAAGGCGTATTTCGGTTTCGTGCTCTTTCAGAGCGGTGACGTCCTGTATTGCGTACAAAACGTTTACGGGAACGCCGTCTTTGCGTTTCAGGCAGATTATCGAAAGATTTTCCCATTTTCTGCCGCCGCTTTCTATCTGGTATTCAAACTGGAGATACGGTTTATCTTCGGTAAGATGCTCGCAGACATAATCACGGGATATTTTAACGCTCATTTTTTCGATATCGCCGACCTCGTTTACATACTTTTTATCCATATACCGGACAAGATCGGAATATTTTCCGCTAAGCTGTGCGTCGCCGAATTTATCTGCGAGATATTCGTATGTATCCGTTTCATAATCGACAAGAGCAAAACGCTTGAAAAGCTGTGTAGTAGCGTCCACGATATTGGACATTTCTTGTTTTTCGGCGACAAGACGGTGCTTTTGTATACTGTTCTTGCAGATTAGATATACCACATATGAGATAAAAATTACGGCGAGATGTATCTGCAGCTGCGCTCCCGCCTCGTTTGCGCTTTTGGTCATTTCCTGCGTAACAGCGGACGGAAATGTCATTACTATAGCCCAATCGTCATTTTCAAGTATTTTGACATATCCGCTGACCATACTGTTTGAGCCTTGATAGTTGAACAGGCTGAAATTCTTATCGTTGCGCTTTAATGTATCCCTGAGCTTATCCATTTCGGTTTCCGGAAAGCGTCCGCTTTTTTCAAAAGCGGCTATAAGATTATTCGGAGTTTCCTCTTTATCCGTTGATAATATGACATCTCCGTTGCGTTCGATAAGATAAATATTTCCCTGAATTCCGAAATAATCCGCAGAAAGACGTTCTTTAAGCAGGTCGGCTTTCATCATTCCCGTGAAAACGCCCGTGATTTCCCCGTTATACATCGCAGGGGCATAAAATACGATAAGAGTTTCGTTTGTGATACGGGAATTGCGGACAACCGCTGTTCCGGAATTGCCCTTCATACCGTCCCTGAAATGCTCTCTGTCAGACAAATCTGCGGTCAGACCGCCGACGGTATGATCCTGTCCGTACTTATCAATAAATTCAACATAGTCAAAAGTCGAACGCTCTATCATCCTCTTGAGCATTGTGTCGTCTACCGTCGGTCCTTCATCGTTTGCGCTGTACAACAGACTTAGCAGATTTACGCTTTGCTGTGCGGTGTAAATCATATCGTTCAATCTGTCGGCAGTCTGTATCGCAGCACTTTCAATAAAGCTGTCTGTCTGCTCAAGCACTCTTTTGCTGTTTGTTCTTGCAAACGAGAAAATCGCCGCCACAACAAGTCCGATAAGCACCGCAATCACTATAATGTCAATAATGAGCTGTTTATTATTGCCTTTCTGAACATCGGATTTCATATATTATGTTTCCTCCGTTTGATATCTGATAAATAACATATACTGTTATTATTCCAATATTTCTGCCCTGCGTTTTCAAGTATGCAGGATACTAACACAGGGGAAACCGTCTGGATTTCCCCCGTTTAAATCAGGATAACTGCGAGCTTTATTTTCCGTAATGCTCCGAAACCTTTTTCAAATTATCTATTATCGGCAGGTGCTGAGGACAAACGCTCTCGCACTGTCCGCAGGCAATACAGTCGGACGCTTTGCCGAATTTTGCGTTTAAAATGTCGTAGTTGGAATAGTTGACAGTCCAGCCTTTTTCATCAAGCCGCTCACGCATATCCTCATTATAAAGCGAGAAATACTGCGGTATAGCAATATGCTGCGGACAGCCCTCTGTACAGTAGGAGCAGCCCGTGCAGGAAATTGCGATTTTTGAATTGATAATGTCAGCCGCCTTGAAACAAAGCGCTTTTTCCTCTTCGGAAAGCGGCTTGAAATCCTCCATATAGGAAAGATTGTCCTCCATCTGCGCTAAATTTGACATTCCCGAAAGAACCGTCATAACGCCGTCAAGACTTGCCGCAAAACGTATCGCCCAACTTGAAACGCTCATTTCGGGAGAATGTGCCTTGAAAAGCTTTTCCGCCGATTCGGGGACATTTGCAAGCGTTCCTCCCTTGACAGGCTCCATTACAATAATCGGCGTACCGTGTTTTCTTGCGACTTCATAGCAGGCACGGGAATGTACCCACTCGCTCTCCCAATCGAGATAATTTATCTGCAGCTGTACAAACTCCATTTCCGAATGTTTTGTGAGAATTTCGTCAAGCAATTCGGGCGTATCGTGAAAAGAAAATCCTGCGTGCTTTACAAGCCCTTTTGCCTTCTTGTCGAGCAGCCAGTTAAAGCAGTCGAATTTCTCGTATTTGGGATACATATCAGCCTCGACACCGTGCAGGAGATAATAGTCAAAATATCCTGCGCCTGTCTTTTCAAGCTGAGCGTCAAACACCTTATCCCTGTCCTCAAGGGAATTGAAAAATCCTGCGTGGAGCTTTGTTGCCAAAGTAAATTTATCTCTCGGATAGCGGTCAACCAAAGCGGTTTTTGCAACGTTTTCGCTTGTAAAACCGCAATACATCCACGCCGTATCAAAATAGGTGAAACCCCTTTCGATGAACATATCCACCATTTTCTTGACCTGTTCAACATCAATATTCGATGCGCTGCCGTCAAGCTGAGGCAGTCTCATTAAACCAAAACCTAATTTTTTCATACAGTTTCTCCCGAATTATGATGTATTGCGGTAAGCTGCTGGTCGGAGTGACGTGATTCGAACACGCGACCTCAGCATCCCAAATGCCGCGCCCTACCAACTGGGCCACACCCCGATTTTTACCGCACCCGAACCCTGTGGCTGCACCACTTTGATTATACTATAAAAAAATCACTTTGTCAAGTACAAAAAAACCAATTTTCCTCTTGAAATATCGTCTGTAATGTGATAAAATAAAGTCTGATAAATTTATTAGAAAGAAAAGGACAATTATGAAAGATCTGACAAACGGCAAGCCTTTTAAGCTGATAATAGGATTTGCCTTGCCTATCCTGCTCGGAAATCTTTTTCAGCAGGTCTACAGTCTGACCGATACGGTCATAATCGGAAAACAGCTGGGAAACAGCGCTATTGCAGCCGTCGGGTCAACAGCGTCGGTGGTTTCGCTGATGTTCAGTCTTATAAACGGTCTTGTGACGGGATTTGCTATTGTGGTTTCAAAGAATTTTGGTGCGGAAAATCAGGACGAAATGCGAAAAACCATCGCACGAATGTTGGTTTTTTCGTCTGCAACAACGGGAATTATCATCTGCGCTACCACAATTTTTATAGAACCTTTGCTTAGAGCGCTTAATACTCCCGAAGGAATTTTTGCTCAGGCAAGAGATTATCTGTTTATTGTGACTTTGGGACTGGTCGTGACGCTTTTGTACAACTTTGAGGCGGCTATACTCAGAGCCGTCGGGGACAGCGTTGTACCGCTGATTATTCTGATAATATCCACCGCATTAAATATTCTGCTGGATCTGCTGCTTGTGTGCGTATTCGATACAGGCGTTACGGGAGCCGCTCTTGCAACGGTTGCCGCACAGCTTATTTCGGCGATTGTCTGTCTTGTTTATCTCGTAAAGAAAAGACCGTTCCTGCTGGTCAGGAAACAGGATTTCAAATTCACAAAGGAAACGACGGCAGAGCTGCTCGGCGCAGGTTTCGGAATGGCGCTTATGTACTCGATAGTCGATATGGGTTCGATTGTCCTGCAAAACGGAATAAACGGCTTTGGCGAAGAGATAATCACGGCGCATACGGCGGCAAGGAAGATTTTCGGTCTGCTTATAATGCCGTTTTCCGCAATAAGCGCAACAATGGTGACGTACTGTTCTCAGAACAGAGGAGCAGGAAAATACTCGCGTATAAAAACCGGAATAAGGGACGGACTTCTTATCAATTTTTCGTGGGCGACGGTCACGCTCGGACTGGTGTTTTTCGCAGGAAGATTTTTTGTGGGAATGTTGGTTTCTTCGGAAGAGGCAAAAAGTGCGGAAATAATCTCGACTGCTGTCCTGTATCTTAAATGGAGCGTGCCGTTTTATTATCCTCTTGCGGCGCTGCTCGGCTTAAGAGCCGCACTTCAGGGACTTGGCAAGAGCGCAGTTCCCATAATTTGCAGTATAATAGAGCTGCTGTGGAAAATCATAACGGTAGTTTTGATGATACCGCTTTTCGGCGGTCACACGGGAACAGTCGGTGAAACGGTGGAACAGGTCGGCGGCTATTTCGGGGTAATTATTTCAGAACCTATAATATGGACTTCCTGCGCTGTACTGATAATCATAATCGTTGCTGTCACGCTGCGAAAGCTGCCCAAAGAGGACGTTTTGCAAAAATGTAAAGGAGAGTAAAAATGACCTTCAGAGAACTGCTTTCAAATGATAAATTTATAATTCTTGACGGAGCTATGGGCACTATGCTCCAAAAATCGGGGCTGAAACTCGGCGGTTTGCCCGAAGAGCTGAATTTTACAAATCCCGAGCTTATCGAGGATATTCACAGGCAATATATCAATGCCGGAGCGCAGGTCGTTTATGCGAATACGTTCGGGGCAAACCCGAACAAGCTCAAACACAGCAGATATTCCGTTGAGGAAACCGTCGCAAAGGCGTTTGAAATCGCAAAAAAAGCCGCCGAAGGCACAGACGTTCTTGTGGCGCTTGACGTGGGTTCGCTCGGAAGACTGCTCAGACCTGCGGGAGATATGCCCGTTTCAGAGGCTTACGAGATGTTTTCGGAGGTGATGAGGGCAGGAGAAACCGCAGGTGCGGATTTTATCGCAATCGAAACCATGACCGACCTTATCGAGGCAAAAACCGCACTTCTTGCCGCAAAAGAAAACACAAATCTCCCCGTTATATGCACAATGTCATTTGAGGAAAATCGGCGTACCTTCACAGGGTGTACGGCAGCCTCTGCGGTAATGACTTTGCAGGGCGCAGGCGCAGACGCCGTGGGTATGAACTGCTCGCTCGGTCCGAAAGAGGCTCTGCCTATCATCGAAGAAATTATGAAATGGGCACAAGTGCCCGTTTGCGTTCGTCCGAACGCAGGTCTGCCCGACCCTGTAACGAACGAGTACAATGTCGCTCCCGAAGAGTTTGCAGAAATCCTCGAAAAAGCGGCTGATATGGGCGTAAAACTGCTGGGCGGCTGCTGCGGCACTTCTCCCGAATATATAAGGGAAATATCCGATCGTCTTAAAGGCAGAAAATTCATCAGGAAAACTGCCGAGATTCCTGCGGCGGTCTGTTCCTCTTCCAAAGTGGTTGAAATCAATACCGTGAGAATTATCGGCGAACGCATAAACCCCACGGGCAAAAAGCTCTTCAAGGAGGCTCTAAAGCGGCACGACATCGACTACATTATGAAACAGGCAGTCGAACAGTGCGAGGGCGGAGCAGAAATCCTTGACGTAAACGTAGGCTTGCCCGACATCGACGAAAAGGAAATGATGATCGCAGCAGTAGACGCAATCCAATCGGTTTCGGACGCTCCTCTTCAGATAGATACGACCGAAACAGAGGTTCTGGAGGCAGCTCTCAGGATAGTTTCGGGAAAGCCTATCGTAAATTCCGTGAACGGAGAGGACGAAAAGCTCGACACGGTGCTGCCTCTGGTGAAAAAATTCGGTGCGGCTGTCATTGGACTTACGCTCGATAAGGACGGTATCCCAAAAACCGCCGAAAAACGCTTTGAGATTGCTGAAAAAATCCTTAAACGCGCCGAATATTACGGAATACCGAAACGCGACGTGTACATCGACTGCCTTACGCTTACTGCGTCAGCGGAACAGGACGGCGCTGTTGAAACGCTGAAAGCAATAAAAATGGTCAAGGAGAGGCTGGGACTGAAAAATGTCCTCGGCGTATCAAATATTTCTTTCGGTCTGCCGAACAGGGAGATCGTAAACTCCACATTTCTCACAGCGGCAATGCAGTGCGGTCTTGACCTGCCGATTATGAACCCCAACAGCATAGCTATGACGGGAGCAGTCTGCGCTTACAGGCTGCTTTCGGGATACGACAGGGGCGGTGCGGATTACATTGAACGTATGGGAGCGGTTTCTGTCCCGAATTTGACACAGACTGCTCAAACGAAAAAAACGGCTGAAAAAACCGATGAAAAGACAAGCGAAGGCGATATTCTCCATGCAGTGCTGAACGGTCTTAAAGCAGAATGCGGAGAAATCACCGCAAAGCTGCTCGAAAGCGGCGAAGAGCCTATGTCTATCATTAACGACAGACTTATACCTGCGCTTGACGAGGCAGGAGAACGCTTTGAAAAGGGAAAAATGTTCCTGCCTCAGCTAATCGGTGCGGCAGGTGCGGCTCAGGCGGCTTTTGACGAGGTGAAAAAAGCTATCTCGCAAAGAGGCGGCAAAACCGAAAGCCGAGGCAAAGTCGTTCTTGCAACGGTCAAGGGAGATATTCACGATATAGGAAAGAATATAGTCAAAACCCTGCTTGAAAATTACGGATACGAGGTAATAGACCTCGGAAAAGATGTGGATTACGAGGCTGTCGCAGACGCAGCGGATAAGTATTCGGCAAAGCTTGTGGGCTTATCTGCGCTTATGACTACCACTCTTAAAAGTATGGAGGGTACGATAAAGCTTATACACGAGCGGAATATCCCCTGCAAAATCGTAGTCGGCGGCGCTGTGCTTACTCCCGAATATGCGAAAAAAATCGGCGCAGACTATTACGCAAAGGACGCAAAGGAAACTGTTGATATTGCAGGAAAGGTTTACGGGGAAAATTAAAAAAATTGCATAAATCTACTTGAATTTTACCAGAAAATGTAGTATAATAAGTCATATAAATCGGGAAAGGACGGTTTTGCTATGTCTGTAAATCTTCAAAAGGGTCAAAAGGTCGACCTTACCAAAGGCAACACGGGATTAAAAACAGTCGTTGTAGGTCTGGGATGGGATGAGGCTCCCAAAAAATTCTCGCTGTTTTCAAGAGCAGAAGACATTGACTGCGACGCATCTGCCATTCTGATAAACGGTCAGAGCGGAAAGCTGACAGGACCTGCCGACGTCGTTTATTACGGTCAGCTTATGCACAGGAGCGGCGCTGTGCGTCACTGCGGAGATAATCTCACGGGCGCAGGCGACGGCGACGACGAACAGGTCATTATCGAGCTTAACAAAGTTCCTGCCGAATACTCGAAAATTGTGTTCGTGGTAACTATTTACCAGGCAAGAGAACGCAAACAGCAGTTCGGTATGATAAGAAACGCTTTTATCAGAATTGTTGACGCAGATACGGGCGCAGAGCTTTGCAGGTACAATCTTTCCGAAAATTACGACGGCAAGACCGCTATGATATTCGGCGAAGTGTACCGCTACAATAACGAATGGAAGTTCGGTGCGATAGGCGAGCCGACCAACGATAACGGAATTGCGGAGATCGCCGCAAGATTTCAGTGATACTGAGGGGGTTCATTATGACAAAAAAGCTTGTTATGATAATCGGGATAATCGTTACCGCTGCGGCAGCGGCAGCGGCTGTTGCGTATTTCCTGCTCGGCAAGACAAATCTGCTTAAAGACGACGGTTTCAATTTCGATGATGATTACGACGATTTCGACGAGGATATCTGATGTCTAAGGAAACCAAAACAAACGCTCTGCGTATGCTTGACAGGGACGGGATAGATTATATTCCCCATACCTACGAATGCGGAGAGTTTATTGACGGGGTTCATGTTGCGGATATGTTGGGTCAGCCTGCAGAAATCACCTTCAAAACGATAGTTACGGCGGCAAAAAGCGGAAAAAACTACGTTTTTGTATTGCCTGTCGACAGGGAGCTTGACCTGAAAAAATGTGCAAAAGCGGCAGGTGAAAAATCCGTTGAGCCTGTTCACGTAAAAGATATAAATGCACTTACGGGATATATACGGGGAGGAGTTTCCCCTATCGGAATGAAAAAGCAGTTTCCTACTTTTGTACACGAAACGGCAGAAAATTACGAAAAAATCTTCGTAAGCGGCGGCAGGCTCGGACTTCAGCTGGAAATTTCTCCTGATGATCTGCTTAAAGCCTGCAAAGGAAAGTTTGCAGATATTACACAATAAGACAGCCGCTGCCCTCAGGAGCAGCGGCTTGTGTTATGGTACAGCCGAACGAATTTGTGCGGTGAAATCAGCAGCCGCATCCGCAGCCGTTATTGTTGCCGCCGCAGCCGCAGCCGCAGTCGTTGTTGGAGCTGTAAGCGGTGCCGTTGCCGCCGCATCCGCAGTTGCAGAGCAAGAGAATAAGAATGATGATCCAGCAGCCGTTGCCGTTGTTAAAACATGACATAATAATGTCCTCCTTGATAGTATTTGAAACCCGCCGCTCCCCGTCGGAGCTTTGCGTTTCTTGGTATATAATATGCCGCTGAATAAATTTGGTTACAAAAATCAGATCCCCGTTCGTGCGATAATGCCGAAAAGCCTTTTTATGCCGTATTGCTCCGCAAACAATACATAGCAAAATTCACGCAAAGGCAAGACCGACTTCTTGGGGCATAAGAAGTCGGTCTTTCAAATTATGAAGGAATATTATATCATTACCTCTACTTATATTTTAACACATCAAATCAAAAAGTCAATATATATGACAAAACTGTAACCTTTATTCGCTGTTTTGTAACCGAATTGTAACTTTTAGAGCTTTTTCTTATGAAAATATCGTGAAAAATTTAAAAAAAGCCTGTTCAAAAGCAAAGTAATGTGTTATAATTAACAGTGAGTTAATAAATAAACAAGAGGTTGTATAAAGTGATTTATCTTGATAATGCCGCCACGACAAAACCCTGCCGTGAATGTGTCGAGGCTGTGTCGGCGGCAATGAACGACTGCTACGGAAACGCAAGCTCTCTTCATAAAATGGGCACGGTTTCAATAAATCTGATAAGCAGGGCAAAACAGGCGGTCCTTAAAGGACTTGCGCTTGGAAATCCGCCGCTTGAGGGAGAGGTAATTTTTACTTCGGGCGCAACGGAAAGCAATAATACCGCTCTCTTCGGGGCAAATCTCCGAAAAGGAAAAATCGTCACAACGGCTATGGAACACCCGTCTGTCGCACGGGTCATTGATAAGCTCGAAGAAAAGGGCAGCGAGGTCGTTCGGCTTGCGCCAAAGAATTATAGTGATTTTGAGGGCGCATTGATCGACAGCGTTGACGAAAAAACCTCTCTGGTAAGCTGTATGGCGGTAAACAACGAAACAGGTTTCGCAGTAGATGTAAAACGGCTGTACAAAGGCGTTAAAGTGAAAAATCCGAGGACGCTCGTACATATTGACGCAGTACAAGGCTTTCTGAAAATTCCGCTCGACGGAGATTTAATCAGCGTTTCGGGGCATAAAATTCATGCGTCAAAAGGTATAGGCGCACTGTACATAAAAAAGGGCGTGACAGTTTCTCCCTTGCTTTTCGGCGGAGGTCAGCAGAAAAATCTTCGTTCGGGAACAGAGGCAGTAGAGCTTATCGCAGGATTTGAGGCGGCAATAAACGCTTACAGGTACGATTATGAGTATTTTTCGGCTCTTAAGGAAAAACTTCTGGCAGAGCTTGTAAAAATAAAGGATATATCAATAAATTCCGGAGAAAAATGCCTGCCGAATATCGTGAATTTCAGCGTTCGGGGCGTACGCTCAGAGAATATGCTGCACTCGCTGGAACAGTATGATATCTGCGTGTCAAGCGGTTCTGCCTGCTCTAAGGGAAAAACGAGCAAAGTTCTTGCGGCATTCGGCGTTTCGGACAAGGACGCAGACAGCGCAGTAAGAGTTTCGCTCTGCCATAATAATAACGAGGAAGAAATCGCTTTCTTATGCGAAAAAATAACCGAAACAGTTAAAAGGATAAGAAGATAATTTATGAAAGAAATAATTCTCGCAAAATACGGAGAAATCGCTCTGAAAGGCGACAACAGAAACTCCTTTGAGGATATGCTCGTAAAAAACATCAAACGCCGCCTTAAAAAAATCGGCAGGTTTGAATATTCGAGAAGGCAAAGCACAATTTATATCGAGCCTCTTGAAGATGTCGATATAGACACGGCTGTAAAATGCCTGAAAAGCGTTTTCGGTATCGGGGCGATACAGCGGTGTGCGGTCTTTGAAAAAAATTTCGATACCGTAGCGCAAAATGCCGGAGAATATCTAAGACCTGCGCTTTCAAGTGCAAAAACGTTCAAAGTCGAGGCAAAGCGTTCGGATAAGTCTTTTCCGCTGAAATCGCCCGATATTCAGCAAAAACTGGGAGATGTCGTTCTGGATAATTTTCCGCACCTCGGCGTGGACGTGCATAATCCCGAAGTTACCGTTCGTCTGGAAATTCGTGATAACGGCGCTTATCTCTCCGCAGAAAGAATTATCGGCGCAGGCGGTCTGCCTGTCGGTTCAAGCGGAAAAGCTCTGCTTATGCTTTCGGGAGGAATAGACAGTCCCGTTGCAGGATATATGATGGCAAAACGCGGACTTGTCGTCGACTGCATACATTATGTCAGTCCGCCTTACACTTCCGACAGAGCACGTATGAAGGTAGAGGCTCTCTGCGAAAAAATGACGGAATTTTGCGGAAATACCATTTTCTACTGCGTGCCGTTTACCGAGATACAGGAGGCGATACGGGACAACTGCCCCGAAGAGTATTTTACCGTCATTATGCGCAGACTTATGGTCAAAATTGCAAATAAAATCTGCGACCGATACGGCTACGGGGGGATAATCACGGGTGAAAGTCTGGCTCAGGTTGCCTCTCAGACGCTGCAGGCTCTGAAATGCACAAATGCGGCTGCGGAATATCCCGTTTTCAGACCTGTTATCGGTATGGATAAAATCGAAATAACCGAAATTGCACGTAAAATTGACACGTATGAAACGTCAATTCTCCCATACGAGGACTGCTGTACGGTATTTTCCCCCAAACACCCGAAAACAAGACCCTCTCTTGAGGAAATACTTAAAGCGGAAAGCTCTTTCGATTTTGACAAAATGGTTGACGAGGCGATTGAAAAAACCGAAGTCAAGCGTTTCAGATATGGAGAAAAAACGGTTTTTATTGATTAAAACGGCAACTTTTTCGGCTGATAAACGGTGTTGATTATGGAGAATAAAATTTACAGCGAAATTGACGCTCTTGCGCAGGAGATTGTAAAGCTCTGCTCTGAGAACGGCAAAAAAATCTCGTCGGCGGAAAGCTGCACGGGAGGAATGATTTCTTCGGCGATAACAAGCGTTTCGGGCAGCTCGGCTGTAATCGAGCTTGGGGTCTGCTCCTATTCCAACAGGATAAAAAGCGAAGTCCTCGGCGTATCAAAGGAAACGCTTGCGGTCTTTTCCGAATACAGCCAAAAATGCTCCGAGGAAATGGCGCTCGGCGTAAAACGGCTTTCGGGTGCGGATTATGCCGTTTCCACAACGGGAGTGGCAGGTCCTTCGGGCGGCAGTCCCGAACATCCCGTAGGAGAGGTTTTCATAACGGTAAACGGAGAAAAAACCGTTTCTTCCGGGAGATTTTTATTTAAAGGCGACAGAGAACAAGTAAGGGCAGATGCGTGTAAAACCGCTCTGGAAATGCTTGTTTCCACAATAAAAAGAAACATTAGCGAAACACAGGAGGGAAAATATAATGGCTAATATAGACGATTTTGACAGTAATGAAAGAAAAAGGCAAAGTGCCTCGGCAAAGACGTCAAATTCTGCCGCAAGCCGCCAAAAACGAGGCTCAAACGACAAGATAAAAGGCAGAAAAAGCGGAAATGCCTTTACAAGATTTGCTGTGGCGGCTTTTCCGCAGGCAGCCGACAGCACGGCGGAAAAGGCAAGAAAAGCATTTTTGCTGTTTGCGGTAGCGGCGCTTATCGGCTCGCTGATATTCCTCGGCTGGCAGCTTTTAAGTCTTAAAAAGGGCACAAGCACAAATAATAAGATAATCAACGTTGCGGGAGAGTCTGTCGACGAGGGCCTTCAGCAGTCATATACCGTGCCGCAGCAGATCGAAAATCCGATGATGACAACAGTCACCTCCGCAGGCGACGAAGAGCCTGAAATTATCGACCTTACGCCGGTTGTAAATACTCCTCTCAACATAAATTTTGACGAGCTTAGTAAAATCAATCCCGACGTAAGAGGCTGGATAAAAATTACAGGCACGCTTATAAATAACCCCATCGTCATAGGTCCTGACAACGAGTACTACCTTTCCCACGATTTCAACAAGGAAGAGTCAATTTCGGGCACGATTTTTTCAAGTTACAAGAATACATGGGACGGTACAGACGATAACACCATTCTCTTCGGTCACAATATGCATACGGGTGAATTTTTCGCATATATTAATCATTATGTTCCTTATGACTCGTCCCGTGAACCTATTGCTTTTTATAAGGTACACCCGACGGTTATGATGTCCACACCCGACGGCGGAAGTCAGACCTATAAGATTTTTGCGGGAATTGTTGTAAATACCGACCCGAATTACGGCGAAGTGTTTGATTTTGTAAATAAAACAAAATTTGCAGATAAAGATGAATTTAATCAGTTCATTATCGACGTTATGGACAGGAGCTGGTTCTTTACAGACGTAGACCTCACATACGGCGATGAGCTGCTTACGCTTGCGACCTGCTGGTGGCCTCTCGGAAGAGATATAGACACGCGCTGGGTGCTCTTCGCAAGAAAAGTTCGTCCCGGAGAGAGCGAGGAAGTCGATACTTCAAAAGCTTACAGAAACTATCAGGCGAAATTGTTTGACTACTACTATGACGTTATAGGCGGTTCGTGGACAGGAAGCGTATGGGATAAGTCAAAGCTCCTCAGCTACTGATACGGATTTCGGAAATAACGCAAAATACTGTTTAAAAACAAGGCACAACATTCAGCTTGCAAAACAACATTTATACTGAGGTGATTATTATGGAAAAAACATCGGAAAAGGGAAATATTTTTCTCAGGATATTCAGGTATATTTTTCCGCAGAAGGGCGACAAGCCTGCTGAAATTATCAGAAAGATAATTTTTCTTGCCGCTGTCATTACGCTTATTGTGACTCTGACAATTCTTATTACCGCTCAGATCGAAAGAGTTAACGACAACAACAAAAACAAAGAGCTTTCGGACCTTTATCACGGCGCACAGACAAGCGACTACACCGGCACGGACGCCTCAAAGGTGGAAATAAACGTTGAGCATAATGATGAAGAAGAAAGCAGCGACAGCGAAACTCCCGAAATCCAGGATAAATTCCTGCCATTGCTTGAGATAAATGACGATATTGTGGGCTGGATAACTATTTCCAACAGGTATCCGTTTATTGATTATCCTGTTTTGCAGTATACGGACAACAAATACTATCTCAGTCATAATTTTTACGGCGAGCCTAGCCGTTCGGGCGCTTTGTATATGGACTTCCGCAATCACGTTGGCGAGGACGGACAGTCGGCAAATCTGGTGCTCTACGGTCATAATATGGCGTCGGGCGAGTATTTTGCACAAATCACCAATTATTTCAACTATGCGGTTTCCTTAGGCGACCCGAATAACATTGATTTCTACAAAAGACACCCTACTTTAACATTCAGCACGCTGTACAAGACCTCGACCTATAAGATTTTCGCCGGTATACTCACCAACACGCAGCCCGAGGCAGGAGAGGTTTTCTACTATCACAATGTACACGATTTTGCAAATAAGTCGGAATTTGACAATTTCTGCGCAGAGGTCCTCGACCGTTCGACGTTTATTACGCCCGATGTCGACCTGCAATACGGAGATAATCTGATTACGCTTTCGACCTGTATGCTGGGTACGACCTACGGAGCTACCGATCTGCGTTGGGTGCTTTTTGCAAGAGAAGTCCGTGAAGGAGAAGACGAAACAGTTGACGTTTCAAAGGCTTATTCAAATCCCAGTCCGAAATTCTACGACCTGTACTACCAGACAAGAGGAGGAAAATGGGAAGGAAGAGGCTGGAAGGAAAATATTATCAAAGGCTACGACAATTAAAGGCACTGATCAAATTCTGCGGTGATTTTTCTGACGAAAGGTTCTCCATATGGAAGAAATGGATATGGGGCTGTTCCCCAATAAGAAGAAACACAACAAAAACAACAAAAAACAAAGCTTTTGGAAAAGGCTGAAAATCGCTCTTATCCCAAGCAAAAATGACAGCCTTGCCGAAAACGTGCGGAAAATCGTATTTCTGGCGGCTGTAATTGTCCTGACAGCGGCTGTGATTTTCATTGTGAAATGGCTCGCAGACAACTACGGCGGACACAGCGACTATGTTGACAAGGACGGAAATGTCACTGCGACGCCATCGCATCTTGTGGAGCTGAAAAACCGAATTCCTACCACGCAGGAGATAGAACAGCTCCCCACAGGCACGATAAACGAGGAGTACGCTGCGCTTTACGCCAAGAACAATGATTTTATCGGTTGGCTCAACATTCCCGGAACAAACATTGACTACCCCGTTGTGCAGACAACTGATAACGATTTTTACCTCCACCGAAATTTTGACAAGCAGGAAATTTTCGAGGGTACGCTTTTTGCGGATTATCGGGGACCTGTCACCTCAGAGGGAAATCCCCACAACACGGTCATTTACGGGCATAATATGCTGCTGAAATATCAGTTTTCTGCTCTTACGAACTACAAGACAAACATAGATTTTATGAAAATGTCGCCCGTTATCGACTTTAACACGCTTTATAACAACGCACAGTACAAAATAATTTCGGTTTTCCTTGTAAACTGGCTGCCGCAGGACGGCGAGGTCTTTAAGTACAACAGCACGACTTATTTCAGCAATCAAGCGGAATTTTTCGATTTTGTGCTTGAATGTATGGACAGAAGTCTTTACGAAACAGGCGTTGACGTTGAGTACGGCGATGAATTTCTGACGCTTTCGACCTGCGACAAGTCTACATATATGGATTTGCGGCTCGTGGTCGTTGCAAGAAAGGTCAGACCCAACGAAAATCCTAAGGTCGATACTTCTAAGATAGTCAGAAAGGACAGCGTTAAATACTTTGACGGCTATTATGACATTTACGGCGGCAAGCAATATCTGTGGCACGGAAGAACGTGGGATACCTCTCTCGTTAAGGGACTTGACGCATATATAAAGGAAAACGGGTTGGAGGATTCGCCCGAAAATTATTGAGGAAGATTATGAAACACTTATCTCTGGTCAAACTTTTTACAGCACTTGCTGTTATCAACGTATACATATTTGTCTTTAACGTTGTGGGAACAGTCAGCGAAACTGCCCAAACGGAAGAAAATGTCAGCTCACCTGCCGATGAACCGCAAGGAACAGGCACGCAGGATTTTATTACCTCCGACAATACCGTCGATACGACGACTGCCGCTGTTAAAATCGAAACGCTTTCGTTCGGCACGCCGTCTATGAGCAATTCGCCTGTTTATGCGATTTATCAGCCCAGCGAGCTGGTTCAGAATATGCCTGATGACGACGACCCCGAAGAGCAGGACGACACCGACATACGAGATAAAGGCATAATTGAAATCATAGACGATTACGTTCCCCCCGAAACATCTAGTTCATCAAGCTCTTCAAGCTCATCGAGCTCATCGAGTTCTTCAAGTTCATCAAGTTCATCAAGTTCTTCAAGTTCTTCGGCGATAGATATTCCCGATAACTCAGACGACGAAATTCTCACGGTAAATGACTACGGAACGGTAGTTTCGGGCAATTCTCTCGATATAATTTCGGGCATTGTTGCAAATGAGATCGGCGGTTCTTTCGCCCCTGAGGCGATAAAAGCGCAGGCTGTTGCGGCTTATACCTATGTAAAATATTTCAATGAACACGGTCAGACGCCCAGCGTTATTTTGAAAGACGATGTCCCCGACTCTGTAAGAGTGCTTGTAAATTCTGTTCTGGGCGAGGCGGTCTATTATGACGGAGAATTGATACAGGCGGTTTATTCTGCCTCTTCGGCAGGTCATACGGCGTCAAGCGTAAACGTATGGGGAACAAATCTTCCTTATCTTCAAAGCGTTTACTGCGAGCTTGACGCTCAATACGACCCGAATTACGGCAGAACGACTACGTTTTCTTCAAGCGATATGAAGTCAAGAATATATAACGCAACAGGCATTTCTCCCGACGGAAATCCTGCGGACTGGCTTGTTATTGACGGCTATGTTGACGGAAAATATGTAAGTTCAATGAGCATTTGCGGCAATCACAATTATGTCAGCGACGGAAACACAATAAATATCACGGGTCGGGTGTTCAGAGAAAAAATAATGAATTTCGATATACGTTCAAACGCTTTTGATATATCATACGACCCTTCAAGCGATGAATTTACGATAGTTACATACGGCTACGGTCACGGAGTAGGATTAAGCCAGAACGGCGCAAATAATCTCGCAAGATACTGGGGCTGGGATTACCGACAGATACTTGAATTTTACTACACGGGAGCTTATGTCGCATAAAACGAAACCGAGGCGGAAAACCGCCTCGGTTTTTCTATTTCTTTTCAAATCCCGCACGCAGCTTTTCAAGAGCCTTTTTCTCTATCCTTGAAATATAAGAGCGAGAAATGCCCAAATTGCTTGCTATCTCCCGTTGAGTCATCGGCTTGCACACCGAACCGTCAACGTTTGCTATCCCGTATCTTTTGCAGATAATTTCACGTTCCCTGTCGTCAAGCTCTTCGAGAATGAATTTGTACAGCTTTTCCGACTCAATTTTCAATTCTGCTGTTTTTTCAACGTTTATATCGCTGGAAATAATATCCTCTATCGTCAAAGAATTGCCCTCTGCGTCGCTTTCAAGCGGCTCGCTTATGTAAAGTTCGGTCTGTTTGTGCTTTATCTTTCTAAAGTACATTTTGATTTGATTATCTATGCACCGTGAGGCGTAAGTGGAAAATCTGTTGTTCTGTGAGCTGTCAAATGTTTCCGCAGCCCGTATAAGTCCTATCGTCCCGATAGAAACAAGGTCATCGGCGTCCTTGCAGTCGGGGTATTTTTTGTTTACAATATAAGCCACAAGCCGCAAATTGTGGACGATAAGCTTATCTCTTGCCTCGGTGTCGCCCTCGGCGATTTTTTTCAGACATTCCTCTTCTTCTTTTCGTGAAAGCTGTGCAGGAAAATTATTCTTCCCCTCAAAATGCAGTCCGAAAAAGAGCAGATTTTGCAAAGCAAGCTTTATCAAAAGCAAATCCATAACGCACCTCGCTAAAAGAGTTTTTCTTTTAGTTTATGGCGGTGCGCTTGGGCATTATTCGACAATATTACTTTCTTTTTCCCTGAGTAAAATCAATCGTTTTAGTAAACGGGTCATAAAAAATGTCCTCGGTGTCTTTCTGCCTGAAAAAGTAAGTGTCCTCGTAATAAATCGGCAAAAAACCTGCGTCGTCAATAAGCGTTTTCTCCGCCTCAAGATAAATTTTTACGCTCTCCGACGAGTCAATTGCCTTCTCTGCTCTGTTCAGCAGAATTTCAAAATAAGCGTTATAATAAAAGCTGTCATCGCCTGAAAATTTCTCAAGATATGCCGCAGGACTGTCGTATTTTCCGCTTAATTTCAGCATAGCTATATCGTAATCTCCGCTTTCAAGACGAGCCGCATATTCGCTTGCAGAAAGCCTTTGAAGTTTGCAGTAAAATCCCAGTTCGTGCTGCCACTCCTGCATAATATAAGAAACGGCAGTTTCGGAAATCTCATCGGGAACGATTATTCTTGCCCCCGTAAAAAGCGCAGTGTCAAGCGAAGGTTTGGCTTTTTTGAGCAGCTCTGCCGATTTTTCGCTGTCAAACACAAGATTTCCTGCACCGCCTGCAAGTTCACGATAGCTTGTTCCGTTTATTGTGACCTGCTTTGCGACAACTCCGTCTGCTTTTTCGTAGCCCGATATTCCCGAAATAATCTCGTCACGGTCAACAAGAAGAGCAAGAGCTTTTCTGAAATCCCTGTTCTGAAAAAGCTCGTAATCCTTGTTAAAAATCAGTCCGCACGTTATACAGGGGTATTCGTCGCAGGGATAATCGCCCTTGATAAGAGGCTTATTCTCGTTGGAAACGGCTAAGCAAGTCACTTCCTCGCTCAAAAAATCCGAAACAAAATCCTCCTCGTCCTCTATAAAGAAATTCAATGTGGACGGGCATACTCCGTAAGCCTCTGCATTTTTTGAATTTCTTGTAAGGATAAGGTTGTTTATATCGGTTATCGCATAAGGAGAATAAGTCCAGCTCACCACGCAAAACGCTCCGTTCGAGGGGGTACATTCTGCACACAAGCCGTACTTTCCGTGAGAATTATTGAAAAACTTCTCGCAGCATGGCATCGCAGGCGGATCGCAAAGCATATCAAGAAATCTCGGATTTGGGTAATCAAGCGTAATTTCAAGCTCAAAATCGCCCTTTGCCTTTACCCCCAGCTTTGAAATATCCTTTTCAGAACCCTCATTTATGCGCTTGGAATTTTTTATGCAGAAATAATCCTCTGCGTGAGGAGCGTTGGTTTCGGGCAAAAACAGCCGCTCAAACCCGAAAACAAAATCTTCGGCGGTACACGGCTCTTCAAAATCATCGCCCAGCCAGAAAATATCCTCCCTGAGCTTAAAATTATATTCAAGTCCGTCCTCGGAAACGGAAAAATCCTCGCAGACGCCGTTTCTAAGAGAGCCGTCCTCTCCTTTTTTAAACAATCCGCAAAACACGTTTGAAATGATCAGATCGGAGTTCGGCTCTCCCGACTGCTGTGGGTCGAGGGTCTGCGGATTTCCCGAAATATCATATTTCAGAACCTTGTCCAGTCCGTCGTCAGAACAGCCTGCAAGGCAAATTATCACTAAAAATACTGCAATTATTCGTAAAATTTTATTCTTCATCATATTATAATTCTGCTAATATTGTTCGGTTTTCTTTCAAACTTTTCTGCACATCAATCAGACGCTGATTTGTACTTCCCCTGAATTTCAGCGCAAGCGAACGCTTTTCCAAAACAAATTTTCCGTCCGCAAGAACATCGGTTATCGACAGCAATTTGCCGACAAACTCTTCTTTTTCGGACTTTTCCAAAAGCTGTTCGTATGTCCAGCCGCTGTAACACATCAGATGAAGTCCGCTCTCCTTGAAACGCTTTCCCAGAGCATACAGCGCCTCTGCCTGACAAAACGGTTCTCCGCCCGAAAAGGTCACTCCGTCCTGCAAAGGGTCCTCCATACACTCTGCAAAAAGTTCGTCGGTGTCAACGATTTTTCCTCCCGAAAAACTGTGAGTTTCGGGATTATGGCAGCCCTCGCAGTTATGCGGACAGCCCTGCACGAAAACAACATATCTCAAACCCGGACCGTCAACGATAGACTCGCTGACGGTTCCTGCAATTCTTATTTTCATAGTATTATCATTCGCCCGATGTAAAACGCTTTGGACGCTCAATTCTGTCCTCGACCGTTTCGCCCTCGTGACGGTGACAGTTCGGACATTCATCGTCGATAATTCCCGTAAATCCGCAGCACGGGTCACGGTCGATAGGGTGATTTATTGCGCCGTAGCCGATTCCCTGCTCCTTCATATAACGAACGATCTTCTCAAAAGCGTCAAGATTTTTCAGCGGATCGCCGTCAAGCTCTACGTAACTTATATGACCTCCGTTTGTAAGAGCGTGATACGGCGCCTCCAGCTTGATTTTCCTGAATGCGCTGATATTATAGTAAACCGGAACGTGGAATGAATTCGTATAATAATCCTTGTCGGTAATTCCGGCTATTTCTCCGTAGCGTTTCTTGTCAATAGCGATAAATCGTCCCGAAAGTCCCTCGGCAGGGGTTGCAAGCAAGGTGAAATTAAGACCTGTTTCACGGCTTTTAGCGTCGGCTCTTTCACGCATATGGGTGATTATTTCAATTCCCAGTTTCTGCGACTCCTCGCTCTCCCCGTGGTGTTTACCCGTGAGAGCTACAAGCGTTTCTGCAAGACCGATAAATCCCGTGGAAAGACTTCCGTGCTTTAATATTTCGCCCACGCTGTCATTTTCAGAGAGCTTTTCGCTGTCTATCCACACGCCCTGTCCCATAAGGAACGGATAGTTGCGCACGTGCTTTCTGGACTGGATGAGAAGTCTTTGATAAAGCTGATCGAAAACAATATCCATTGTTTTGTCAAGGCTCTGATAGAATTTTTCAATATCCCCGTGAGCCTCAATTCCCAAACGGGGAAGATTTATCGTTGTAAAGGAAAGATTTCCTCTTCCCGTAACTATTTCACGGGATTTGTCGTAATTATTGCCGATAACACGGGTACGGCAGCCCATATAAGCTATCTCCGTGTGATAATCGCCGGGTTTATAATACTGAATATTGAACGGAGCGTCAATAAAGCTGAAATTCGGGAACATTCTCTTTGCGGAAACTTTCATTGCCAGCTTGAACAAGTCATAGTTCGGGTCGCCCTCGTTGTAATTCACGCCTTCCTTTACCTTGAAGATGTGAATGGGGAAAATCGGAGTTTCACCGCTGCCAAGACCTGCCTCTTCGGCGCACATAACGTTTCTGATAACCATTCTTCCCTCAGGAGAAGTATCCGTGCCGTAATTTATCGAAGAGAACGGGTTTTGTGCGCCTGCTCTGGAATTCATAGTATTAAGATTATGAATAAGCGCCTCCATTGCCTGATAGGTCGCACGGTCGGTTTCCGCCTCGGCGAGCCTTTCAGCCTCGTCCTGAAGTTCTGAAAACTTGTCCCCGAACTCCCTTGCAAGAATATCCCACTCTTTGGACTTATAATCGTCATTATCCATAAGTTTCGGGCAAAGACCGTATTCTTCCTCGATTTTTTCAGCGACAGCGCAGAGCTTGTCCTCTATTTCCTTGTAATCCTTGCTCTCGTAGGTAAATAGTACCGCCTTTGCAAGATTTTTGGTATAGAGCCGCTTGAACGTCTTTTTAACGCCCTCTGCCATAGCATAATCGAAATTCGGCACAGACTGACCGCCGTGCTGGTCGTTCTGGTTAGACTGAATAGCTATACACGCAAGAGCCGCATAGCTTGAAATGTCGTTGGGTTCTCTCAAAAAGCCGTGTCCCGTGGAAAATCCGTTGTGAAACAGCTTTAGCAGGTCTATCTGGCAGCAAGTCGTGGTAAGCGTCAGAAAATCAAGGTCGTGGATATGAATATCGCCGTTTATATGTGCATTTGAATGCACCGGGTCAAGCACATACAGCTCATTGAACTGTTTTGCGCCCTCGCTGCCGTATTTGAGCATCGTACCCATTGCGGTATCGCCGTCAATATTTGCATTTTCACGTTTCAGGTCATACTCGCCTGCCGATTTAAAGGTCAGATCCTCGTAGATTTTCATCAGCGTAGTATTCATCTCGCGTGCTCTTGTACGTTCGGCACGATAGAGAATATACGCCTTTGCCGTCTTTGCGTGTCCGCTGTCGATAAGCACACGCTCTACCATATCCTGGACCTCTTCAACGGAGGGATTTCTGCCGATTATACTCTCGCTGAGTTTCTGGCAAACCTTTTCCGCCAAAGCCATCGCCTCGTTGTAATCATTTCCGCCGACTGCCTCTGCGGCTTTGTATATAGCACGAGCGATTTTCTCGATATTAAACGGCGCTTCTCTTCCGTCACGTTTCTTGATCCTCGTAATCATTGACATATCAGCAAGTTCTCCTTAGCACAATATATTGTACGCAAAATGCGGCATACACTAATTATATAGTATTTCTCTCTTTTTGTCAATAGGTTTTGAAAAAAACTTAAAATTATTCGGACCGACACTGCTATTGACAAAACGAAAATTATCTGATATAATTAAACTGTGATATGCACCTGTGGCGAAATTGGCATACGCGATAGATTTAGGTTCTATTGCCGTAAGGCGTGCAGGTTCGACCCCTGTCAGGTGCACCACAAGGGCAATGCCCTTGACCTTTTTTCCCGGCGGAGTCGCTCTGCCGGGATGTTGTTTTCTGTGATTATTATGTACATTTTTTTCAAAAGTCACTAGGGCAATGCCCTGCACCCTTTTCCCGGCGGAGTCGCTCTGCCGGGAATATTGTTTTCTGCAGCTATTACGTACATTTTTTGCAAAAGACAAAAAACAGCACCCCCGCCGCAAGCGAGGGTGCGTTGTATAGCTTTTATTACTTTGTAAAGTAATTTATAGCGTTGTTGTAGCAAATATCCTTAACGATTGCACCAACCGTTTCAATATCGTTGGGATACTCGCCCTCTTCGATAAGAGTGCCGAACATATTGCAGACAATTCTTCTGAAATACTCGTGGCGAGTGTACGAGAGGAAACTGCGGCTGTCGGTCAGCATACCTACAAACTTGCTGACAAGACCGAGCTGAGAAAGCGCTGTGAGCTGCTTTTCCATACCGTCCTTCTGGTCATTGAACCACCAAGCCGAGCCGAACTGTATCTTTCCGACAGTACCTGCCTGCTGGAAACAGTTTCTGATAGTGGCAAGGACTTCGTTATCTCTGGGATTAAGGCAATACAGAATAGTTTTAGGCAGCTCGTTTGTGCTGTCGAGAGTGTCCATAAGCATAGAAAGTTTCTTTGCAAATGTCTGGTCCTCGATAGCGTCAAAGCCCGTGTCGGGACCAAGCTCTCTCATATAGCGAGCGGAGTTGTTTCTGAGAGCGCCGATATGGTACTGCTGCACCCAGTGCAGTCTTGCGTACTGCTTGCCGAGATGAACGAGAATATAGCCCTTGTACTGCTCAATTTCCTGCTGTGTAAGGTCGTCTCCGCCAAGAGCCTTCTTAACGATTTTGTCGACCTGTTCTTTCGTTGCTGGAACGAACATAACGACATCAAGAGCGTGGTCAGAGCAAACACATCCTACGCTGTCGAAGAACTCGATCCTCTTTGTAAGTGCGTCGCAAAGGCTGTCGATACCGTCGATTTTCACATTAGCCGCATCAGCAAGCTTTGCGATATACGGAACATATGTGGGCAGCTCGATGTTGATAGCTTTATCGGGACGGAAAGCAGGATAAACCTCCACATCAAAGCTCTTATCCTCTTTAAGAAGCTTATGGAAGTGCAAATCATCGATCGGGTCATCGGTCGTGAAAATCTTCTTGACATTACTCATCTTGATAAGCTGACGAGCGGTAAGAGTTTTCAGTTTTTCGTTGCACTTATCGAAGATTTCCTTTGCGGTTTTAGGCGAAAGAATATCGTTAATGCCGAAATATCTCTGAAGCTCAAGGTGAGTCCAATGGAAAATGGGATTTCCGATTGCATAAGGCATAGCCTCTGCGTATTTAAGGAATTTCTCATAGGGGTCTTTATTGCCTGTGATGTAGCTCTCATCAACGCCCATTTCACGCATAAGACGCCACTTGTAGTGGTCGCCGCCGAGCCAGCACTCGGTTATGTTGGCGAACTTTCTGTCTTCGTAAATTTCCTGCACGGGGAGGTGGCAGTGGAAGTCGAAAATCGGCATTTCCTCCGCATAATTGTGATAAAGAGTCTTTGCGGTTTCCGTCTTGAGGACGAAATCCTTATCCATAAAATTCTTCATTTTGTATACACTCCTTATTTTAAATTTTCCCAAAACAATGGGAATTTTCGCTGTCAACTAAAATCCGACAGCCATAAACGGCAAATTACAGTGTAACGCCTGTCTTGAAAATCGCAATTTCACGCGAATTATAACGCTCGTTGACGGTCTTTTTGCCGCTTGCGGTATCTGCTACAAGCTGAACAAGCTCTTCAAGCTTTTGCTCAAAGGTGTCGCCTGTTACGATAGAGCCTGCATTGAAGTCGATCCAGTTTTTCTTGCGGTCTGCAAGGTCGCTGTTGGTCGAAATTTTGATCGTAGGAACAAATCCTCCGAACGGAGTACCTCGTCCCGTGGTAAACAGTACAATATGACAGCCTGCCGACGCAAGGTTAGTAACGGCGACCATATCGTTTCCGGGACCGTTCAGGAGATTAAGACCGTGAGCGGTAAGCTTATCGCCGTCAAAAAGCACGTCACGAACCGCACTGCTGCCCGATTTCTGCGTGCAGCCGAGCGACTTATCCTCAAGAGTGGTAATTCCGCCGGCTTTATTTCCGGGCGAAGGATTTTCATACACGGGCTGGTCGTGTTTCTGATAATACTCCTTAAATCCGTTGACGAGTTTAACTATCTTGTCAAAGGTAGCCTCGTCCTGCGCTCTGTCCATAAGGAGCTGTTCTGCGCCGAACATTTCGGGCACTTCCGTCAGTACCGATGTGCCGCCGATAGCCGACATAAAGTCGGAAAAACGACCTACAAGCGGATTTGCGGTAATTCCCGACAGACCGTCCGAACCGCCGCACTTCAATCCTACCTTAAGGCAGCTCATGTCCTTTTCGACACGCTTGTCGTTCTTAGCCTTTTCATAGAGCTTTTCAAGGAGAGCTACGCCGCACGCTATCTCGTCCTCGACATCCTGTGCGATAAGGAATTCTGTGCGATCTGCGTTATAATCTCCGAGCGTTTCCTTGAAAACGTCCATTCTGTTGTTCTCACAGCCCAGACCGAGAACCAGCACGCCTCCTGCGTTGGGGTGTTTAACCATTCTCTGGAGAATCATACGGGTGCGCTCGTGGTCCTCTCCTATCTGCGAGCAGCCATAGGGGTGCGTATAAGTGAAAACTCCGTCGATGCCCTCGGCGTCGGGGTGCTTTTTGTTGAACTGCTCAACGATGACCTTAGCCTGAGCGTTTACGCAGCCGACAGTAGGAATTACCCAAAGCTCGTTTCTGATGCCTATGTCGCCGTTTTTGCGCTCATAAACCATAATCTTAGGCGCTTTTTTGCTCTCGATAGGCGAAATTTCCTTCTTGTTAAAGGAATATTCAAGCGTTCCTTCAAGATTTGTCATCATATTGTGGCTGTGGATATGCTCTCCGACAGAAATATCCTTAGTAGCTCTGCCGATAACTTCGCCGTACTTAATGACCTTTTCGCCTTTTTTAATGGGCTTTAAAGCAAACTTATGACCCTTTTCGATATCCTCCAGAAGAGTTACGCCCTCGTGCTCTTCCCCTTTTTTCAGAGGAACGAGAGCGACTGCCACGGAGTCGAGCGGGGAAATTACAATAGTGTTCTTCATATTATTCTCCCAGAAAAGCCTTGAGGGCTGCTCTTTCGCCGTTCTTTACGATATTTTCGATATAGCCTGCAACGAGCGCTGCATTGTCGTCTTCATCAAGATTTTGCTCCCAGACATCAGCCGCACCGAGTATTTTCTTAGCCATTGAGCTGTAATCGGAGATCGTCCAGACCTCTTTCCAGAAATCGAGGAATTTCTGGTCGTCCGCCAGCTTAATATCCTCTTCTCCGCGCTTTCCTCTGTAGAAAACAGCAAGCGACGCCAGCGAGAACAGAATGTGTTTCGGGCTCTTGCCGAATTTTTTGCGGTAGTCGTTGTATGTGGGGAGCAGACGAGTTCTGAATTTTGTGGTAGAGTTAAGAGCGATGCTCATAAGCTCATGGCGGATAAACGGATTTTTAAAGCGCTCAACAACGCTGTCTGCGAAAGCGTCCATCTGGTCTTTGGGGAGGTCTATCGTTGGCTTTATCTCGTCATTGATAAGCTCAGAGGCAAATTTTCCGACATCTGCGTCCTCGACAGACTCACGTACAGTATCAATTCCCGAAAGATAAGCCACGGGCACAATTCCCGTATGAGTACCGTTGAGTATCTTTACCTTTCTCTGCTTATAGGGAGTAATGTCGTCTGCAAAGATAACGTTAAGACCCGACTTGTCGGCAGGAAGTTTCTCCTGAACGAACGGCTCTTTCTGAAGGACCCACAGATGGAAAATTTCGCCCTTAACGATATTATTATCCTGATAGCCTGTTTCCTCACAAATCTGAGCCGCATTATCTCTGGGATAGCCGGGAACTATTCTGTCAACAAGCGTAGAAGTATAGTGGCAGGCGTTTGTCAGCCAGTTTATGAACTTATCGTCCATACCCTTGATTTTGGCAAGCTCCAGCATACATTTTTTAAGCTCGTCGCCGTTGTGGTCGATAAGCTCGCAGGGAACGATAGCCAGACCCTTGCTCATATCGCCGTTGAAGTGGTTGTATCTTGCCTCAAGGAAAGCAAGCAGCTTTCCGGGGAAACTCTTCGGGCATTTTGAGAAGTCTGTATCTGTTTTATCGAGAGCGATACCTGCCTCAGTCGTGTTGGAAATAACGACTTCCAGCTCCTCGCTCTTCGCATATCCGAGAAACTTGTCATACTGCTCAAACGGATTGATAAAATCTTCAAGAACATCAATTATCTTCTTATCCTGAACCTTTTTGCCCTTGTCGATGCCCTCAAGGCAAAGAGTGTAAAGTCCGTCCTGCTTTTCGAGGTCGGCAACTCTGCCCATAGGCATAGGCTGAACAACAGCAACGCCTGCGTTTATAACGCCTGCGTCGTTCAAATTCTGTAAGATCCAGTCAACAAACGCACGGAGAAAGTTTCCTTCGCCGAACTGAAGGATTTTCACGGGTCTGTCAACGGCATTTTTAAAATTACTTCTGTTAAGGTCTTTCATAATAATTACCTCATAATTTCACATTATCTTTAGTTTTATGGTTTTTGATATTCAACAGGCAAACAATGCCTATAACCACCGACATAAGTCCGATACCGACGTTTGAAATGAGCATTGCGATACCGAGGCTCTCTGCGCCGATTTCGGGGAAACAGTTTATCATTATCAGCATTGAAGGAATTCGGAACACAAAAAGGCGGGACAGATTGACCACCATTGAAAGCTTTGTATATCCCAATCCGTAAATCAGACCGTTTACTGCCGAATTGACGCCGAGAGCGATAATGCCGATGCTCTCAAATCCGAAGATTTTTGCGATAAGCTCTGCTTTTTCGGGATTTCCGTCCGCAAAAAACATCGAAAGCGGCGCTTTAAATATCGTCAGCAGTAAAAATCCGATTGATGTAATTATAAGGTTCACCGACAGAGTGCAGAAAAAAACCTTTATCATACGCGAATAATACTTGTTGGACAGATTATAGCTTATGATAGAGCTTTCTGCGTCCTCGCTGTATGTCGTCAGGTGAGTAACCGCACCGCTTATCTGGTTGGAAACGCCGAGAGCGCCGGGCGCATCTCCGCCGTAATAGTCCTTTGCCAGACCGTTTACAATGACCTTACCCATAGAAAATACGAACTTTCCGAGGCTCACGGGAATGGACATTGAGCAAAGCGGCTTGAAAAACTCCCTTGTGAACATTGTTTCCCTTGCGTTGAACTTAAACAGATACTTTTTGCGGAACAAATTGACCACAGCATACGTTGTAACCGACAAATCGGCGCAAAGCGTTCCTGCTGCGACCCAAGTTGTACCCAAGCCCATTATATTTACAAATATAACGGTAAATGCCAGTTTCAGCACCATTGACGTGATATTTATAACGGTAATGTTCACCATAGCGCCTCTGGATTTTTCAAGTCCCATAAACACCGAGTTGAACATTCCCACGCCGAGTGAGAAAATCTGCACACGGAAATAACCCAAGCCCATAGCTATCATATCATCGTCAAGCCTGCCGACCCTGAGTATCTCTACTGCAAACACCTGTAAAAGTCCAATAAGCACTACCGCTACGATGAAGAAAAGCATAATCGTGGTATTTGCCGCTTTCTTCGCCTTGTCGTATTCGCCGCGCCCTATCAGTCGGGAAACGATAATCGAGCTTCCTGTTGCAAAACCTCCGCCCAGCGCCGAGATAAGCGCCTTTATCTGAGAGATCATAACAACGCTGGAAAGCGCCTGGTTATCCGTGGTAGATACAACGATCGTATCAATAATGCTGCTGATATAAGAAAATGCGCCAAGAGCCATAAGCGGAAGGGAGATATGCAGCACGACAGCCATAGGGTTGCCGGTCAGAATAAACTCTCTTCGCTTACGGTCCTTTTCGCTTACAATTGAATTTGACATTTTTTGCTATTTTTACTCAGCCGCAATCAAATCGAATTTAATACGCTTTTCTGTTGCCTTATCGAAGAGGTAAACGTTCTCGAAAGGAATAGCGAACAGAAGTTCCTCGTTTATTGCGGGAGAATCATGCGGATCGACTTTAAGGATAGTTTTAACGCCCTGAATATCAACATAAACGTTGGTATTATCGCCGAGCAGCTCAGTAAGCTCGACAGCGCACTTAATAGTGAATGCTCTGCGGACATCGCCGCTGTTTGCGAGCTTAATTGCCTCGGGACGGAAACCGAGAACCAGTTCCTCGCCCTCGTACTTATCAATTACATCTTTAGCGGCAATAGCGTGAAGGTCGATAATGTTTCCGCTGATATTGAGCTTTCCGTCCTTGACTTTGGACTCGATAAAGTTCATCGGAGGCTCGCCGATAAATCCTGCAACGAACATATTAACAGGATTGAAGTACAAATCATACGGTGTACCGACCTGCTGAATGTAACCCTCTTTCATAACGACTATTCTGTCAGCCATTGTCATAGCCTCAGTCTGGTCGTGAGTTACATAAATCGTAGTGGCGCCCGTCTGACGGTGAATTTGTGTGATTTCCGCACGCATGGTAACTCTCTGCTTTGCGTCAAGGTTAGAGAGCGGTTCGTCCATAAGGAATATGTCAACCTTACGGATAATGGCACGTCCGACTGCAACTCTCTGTCTTTGACCGCCCGAAAGCGCACGGGGGAATCTGTCGAGATAATCGGTAAGACCGAGGATTTTAGCCGTTGCATAGACCTTTTCCTCGATAACGTCGTCGTCAACGCCCTGAAGAGTAAGACCGAAAGCAAGGTTATCATAAACGGTCATATGGGGATAAAGCGCATAGCTCTGGAAAACCATTGCAACGCCTCTCTCACGGGGACCCTTTTCGTTTACTCTCTCGCCGTTGATCAGGAAATCGCCGTTGCTGATGTTTTCAAGACCGGCAATCATACGCAGAGTGGTTGATTTTCCACAGCCCGAAGAGCCTACGAATACGATGAACTCACCTTTTTCAATCTCCAGATTGAAATCGTGTACGGCGTGAAAGCCGTTCGGGTAAATTTTGTTGATTCCTCTTAATGTTAAAAATGACATAACGGTACTCCACTTTCAAAAAATATTTCCAATAATTGATTGCTCAATTATTTAAGGTCGAGGTTGCCAATATTGTCCATATCATCGTATGTCTGATTTTCTCCGCACATACCCCAGATAAAGGTGTAGTTGGAGGTCGCCGTGCCGCTGTGAATAGACCACGAAGGCGAGATAACAGCCTGCTCGTTATGAAGAATGATATGTCGGGTTTCCTGAGGCTGACCCATCATATGGAAAACCACATTGTCGTTTTCAAGCTCGAAGTAGAAATAAACTTCCATTCTTCTCTCGTGAGTATGAGAAGGCATTGTATTCCAGCTGTTTCCGGGGGCAAGCTCTGTCATACCCATAGCAAGCTGGCAGCTTTCGCATACCGCAGGATTTACATACTGATTAACGACACGCTTGTTCATATTCTCGTCTGTGCCGAGAGGGCGATGAACAGCCTTGTCCTTAGTGATATAAACTGTGGGATAAGCCTTGTGTGCGGGGCAGGAATTGATGTAAAACTTAGCCGGAGCGTTCTTGTCATCGGAGGTAAACACAATTTCCTTTGTTCCCATACCGATATAAAGTCCGTCCTTATAATTCAGGGCGTATTCCTTGCCGTCAAGCTTTACCGTACCCTTGCCGCCTACGTTGATGATACCCATTTCGCGTCTTTCAAGGAAATAATCTGTACCAAGCTCTTTTGTGCTGCCAAGTACAAGTTCCTTGCCTACAGGCATTGCTCCGCCTGCAATCATTCTGTCCTGATGAGAATATGTGAGTGCAATTTCGTTCTCAACGAAAATCTTATCAATAAGATAATGTTTACGAAGAGTTTCCGTATCGTAATGCTTTGAATCCTCCGGATGATTAGCATATCTGATATCTAAAGTCATATTTTTCTCCTAACGAGCTAAGAGCTCTTAAATAAATTGTTTCAGATGAGCGACTGCATGGGGAATGTCGTCGCCTGTTGTTCCCTCAAAAACGAGATTTGCGTCGGGGCAAACCTTGCGTATTTCGGGTATAATTCTCGAATAGTCAAAAATACCCTGTCCGACGCCCACCTGTTTAAGCGAACCGTCGCTGTTTATCACGCAGTCCTTTATGTGGAACACGACAATTCTGTCGCCGAATGTTTCCAGTCCCTCGTGAAGAATATCGTACATCGTATCGACATTTGAACCGTCCAGATAGTTGTACAGGTCGAAAATAATGCCGATATTATCTCTTCCGACAGCCCTGACCGCCCTTTCAAGAGTTTTCACATTCCAGCAGACGTGACCGAAAGCGCCCTCCATACCGATAAAGGCATTTTGGCTCTTTGCGTAGTCCGCAAGCTCCGAAAACGTGTCAATAACACGTTTCAGCGCCTCTTCGGTGCGGTTCTGCGGATGATAGGTCCACCTATCGCCGTTGAACGAACCTGTTTCCGAGCCGACAATATCGCAGCCGAACTCGTGACAGTGCGAAAGATAATCCTTGAAAACCGCAATACCGTTTTTTATCTTCTCCTCGTTCGGGTGAACGGGGTTGAAATATGCTCCGATAAGCGGAATAGTCTTACCTGCCTTCTGAAACGTTCTGCCGAACGCCTCGGCGCGTTCTTTTGTAACAGCGCCGGGCGTATAGGCAACGTCGTCAAGGCATTTGTAAGCCACGAGCTGAACTCCCGAAAGACCCAGCTCATCAAGGCGATTTACGATATTATCCTCGCCTTTAACGCCCAAATCATGGGCACGAATGAACAGTTTCATTATCTCTGAACACGTCCGGAGGCATCGCCGCCTGCGAGAGTTTCAACTTCCTTGCGTGAAACGAGGTTGAAGTCGCCGGGGATAGTATGTTTCAGAGCGGAGGCAGCCACACCGTATTCCAGAGCAGCCTTGAAATCCTTACCGTCAAGCAGACCGCAGATAACGCCGCCTGCGAAAGAGTCGCCGCCGCCTACACGGTCAACGATCGGGTGAATGGAATATTCCTTAGAGTGATAAAATTCCTTCTTATCTCTGCTGTAAATGCAAGCGGACCAGCCGTTATCTGATGCAGAATGAGAAACACGCAGCGAAGAAACGCAATATTCAAAGTTATAATCTGCAACCATCTGCTCAAAAATCGACTTGTAACCTGCAAGCTCAAGGTCACCCTGAGTAACGTCGGTATTTCCGGGCTTATATCCGAGAACGAGCTCTGCGTCCTCTTCGTTTCCTATGCAGACATCGACATACTGCATAAGGTTTTTCATTACCTTCTGAGCCTTTTCGCTGCTCCAGAGTTTCTTACGGAAGTTAAGGTCAACAGAAACCTTAACGCCGTTCTTCTTGGCAGCTTTAAGAGCCTCTTCGGTGAGGGCAGCGGCAGCGTCGGAAACAGCGGGAGTAATTCCCGTGAAGTGGAACCAGTCTGCGCCCTTGAAGATAGCGTCGAAATCGAAATCAGCAGCAGTAGCAGTGGAAATTGAAGAATGAGCTCTGTCGTAAACAACCTTTGAGGGTCTCATCGAAGAACCGCTTTCGAGGAAGTAGATACCGAGTCTTTCGCCGCATCTTGCGATATGCTTAGTCTCAACGCCGTACTTACGGAGAGCTGCAACAGCGCACTCGCCTATCTCGTTGTCGGGAACAGCAGTTACAAACTCGGCGTCGTGACCGTAGTTTGCGAGAGAAACAGCGACATTAGCCTCGCCGCCGCCGTAGCAAACGTCGAACTCGTCAGCCTGAATAAATTTTTCGTTGTTGGGAGTAGAAAGGCGGAGCATAATCTCGCCCATTGTAATAACCTTAGCCATATCAATCAATCTCCTTAAAATTTATGTCGTAAATTATTATTGCCCATAATCGGGATTACTTTCTCTCAACGAGATGAACAGCAAATCCGCTGAACTCGTCCTTGAGATAAACTGCCTTTGTATCGGCATCTATTTCAGCAGCCTTCTTTTCGGTTTCAATGCCCATAGCGTTAAGCTGATAAACAGCTCTGCGCAGGCTGTTTGTAACCACTGCGATATGACCGTTCTTGCCCTTGAACGGGGACTTCATACACTCAACAGCCGTTCCTGCGAACACGCTGCTGTTGCCGACCTTCTGATCCCAGCCGAACATCTTTGCAAACTTTGCGGTAGTGTCCTTAGCCTCGTCCTCGTTTGCGCAGTTTATGCCGACGTGAACGATCTGGAAGTCGAGCATCTTATTTACAGCGGTGCGGCAAAGAGCCGTGATACCTGCCCAGTCTCCTGCCTTAACGAGGTCGCCGGGAACTATCCACGAACCGCCGCAGCAGATGATCTTCTTAAATCCGAGGTAGGTGTTGAGGTTCTTTTCGTTTACACCGCCTGTGGGCATAAACTTCATATTTGAATACGGAGCGGAAATAGACTTGATGTAAGCCAGACCGCCTGCCTGCTCTGCCGGGAAGAACTTAACGAAGTCAAGTCCAAGCTCCATAGCCTCTTCTATCTGAGAGCTGTTTGCAACGCCGGGAGCGAAAGGCACGCCCTTATCGAGGCAGTGCTTAACGACCTTAGAATTAAGACCGGGAGCTACGCAAAACTTTGCGCCTGCTGCGATAGCAGCGTCGCACTGTTCAATGGTAGTAACAGTACCTGCGCCTACAAGCATATCGGGGAACGCCTTTGTCATATCGGAAATAACCTTATCCGCACCTGCTGCACGGAATGTGACCTCAGCGGCGTTAATTCCGCCGTCACGGAGCGCCTTGGCAAGCTCCACAGCCTTAGATGTATCTTCCAGCTTAATTACGGGGATAATGCCCGTAAATTCGAGCTGATCCTGGAATGCTTTCATATCAATAGCCATTTTCAAATCTCCTCCAAACTGAATGATTTAGAATTTATCAAGAGCGGTCTTTTTCGGCTTTCACCGAAAACAGACCCTCTTTAAAAATCGCTTTATCTTTTAAGCCGAAAAACCGCTTTTTATCTTCCGAGCCAACCGCCGTCAACAGCGATTGTAAATCCGTTTACATAATCCGATGCCTCGGATGCAAGGAAAACAGCTGCGCCCATAATATCATCGGGAGTACCCCAACGACCTGCGGGTATTCTCTCAAGAATTGCCTCGCTTCTGTCAGCGTCTGCACGGAGAGCCTTTGTGTTGTTTGTAGCCATATAACCGGGAGCTATGCAGTTTATGTTTATTCCTTCAGCTGCCCATTCGTTAGCCATAGTCATTGTAAAGCCCTTAACAGCGGACTTTGACGCAGTATAGGAGGGAACACGGATACCGCCCTGATAAGAAAGCATAGACGCAACGGAGATGATTTTGCCGCGGCTTCTGCCCTCAATTCTCTCCTGTTTCATAAACTGCTTTGCAACAGCCTGTGAAAGGAAGAAAAGGGTGCGGCAGTTTACGTTCATAACGAGGTCCCAGCTCTCAACACTGAAATCTATCGTATCTTCACGCTTGATAACGCCTGCGTTGTTTACAAGGATATCAATTCTGCCGAATTTTTCAAGGCAGGTATTGATGATATTATCAATCGGGTCAAGAGTGGAGAGATCTGCCTGAATAAACTGAAAGTTATCTGCGCCGAGCATTTCCTGAGTTGCATTACTGGGCATATTGGATACGCCGAGAACCTTTGCTCCTGCCTCTACGAAAGCCTTGGAAAATCCCTGTCCGAGACCCGTATCACTTCCTGTTACAATAGCAACCTTGCCCTTCAGGCTGAATTTGTCAAGAATCATAGTTAGTTACCTCCATAACAACATTAAAATTTAATAAAGGGAAAAATCCCATTTTAACTAAAAAATACCGATAGACCGCAGTACGGTCACATAGGCGAAAATCGTCACCGTGCTTACCAAACTTGTCCAAACGACAAGCTGACCTGCAAGCTCGTCGTCTGCATTCATTTCTTTAGCCATAATTGCGCTTGCCACGGCAACGGGCGTAGCAAAAACGCCTACATACGTTGCAAAATGCTCTCCCGAAAGCTCCGGCATAACCGTCATTCTGAGCAGCAGCGCACCGCCAAGACCCAGCACAGGAACAGCGACCGTTCTCACGACAGTGCCGAAAACGATTTCACGGCGAAGTCTTTTGACTGCCGAAAACTCAAATCTTCCTCCGAGCACAAGCAGCGCAAACGGCGTGCAGATTGATTTCACGCTCTCCAGCGTCTTATATAAAAACGTAATATCGGATATTCTGAAAGACCAGTTCCACATTGTGAAAAGCTCTCTTATGCCGAGAACCGCAAGACCTGCCAGAGTACCGACGATAAGCGGATTTTTTACAATTCCGAGCAGGATTTTCTTAACGTCTATCTTGCCCTTTTCGTTGTTATTGTTGAAAATCGAAAGCGCAATAACGCCTAGAATATTAAACAGCGGAACGCAAAAAGCGCTCATAACTCCTGCGGCGGCAGCTCCTGCGCTCCCGAAGAGCGACTCGGCAAGCGGCAGCCCTATTATCGCATAATTTGAGCGGAAAACCGCCTGAATAAGCGCACCCCGTTTGCCCGAATTTTTAGTAAACGCACAAACAACGCCTATCGCAGCAAAAAATATCACGATAACCGCAAGCAGTCCGTACAAAACGAAATAAATGTTTACATCATTAAGACTTTCAATGTTGTAAACATTGTAGAACAGCATTGCAGGCAGCAAAACTCTGAAAGTCAGCTTGTTTCCCGAATCAAAAAATTCCTTTTTAAGGAAACCTATTCTCTTTAAGATATATCCGAGCGCTATCGTAAGCACGATCGGAAGTACCGCATTAGCGGCAAATACAAAAGCGTCAGTCATATTTCCAACTCTATCGGCGGGAAATACTCTTTAAGGTAGTCACCCGTAGCATTGATCATTTCTATAAACAGCCTCGATGCGTCACGCATATTCAGCTTTGAGCAAAGCGGCTGATTAAGAAACGCACCCAGAATTTCCTTGAAATCACGGTGCTTGATACCGTAATACATATTTTCGATATTAAGACAGTTTCTGAGGACAAGTGCGCTTACATTAGCCGGCAGCGGCTTTGCGGTAATCGGCTTTACGCTGTTTCTTGAGAACACACAGTTGGTTTCAACGACAGCGCCGAGCGGCATATCCCTCATCTGTCCGACATTCGGCATATTTGCGTTTGAAACGATAGGCGGTATAATGCCGAGAATTGCCTTCATCAGTTCAACGACTTCCTCGTCGCTCTTTTTGACCTCGATTTTCTCCTCGCCGTTTGCAATTCTCTCCGACTGAGCAATTTTTTCAGCCTGATCTTTCTTGCGGTAGCTCACCTTCGTAAGATGATACAGCCACTTATCGGGGTCGTTTTCATTGTCAAGATACCACGAATTGTTCATAAACTCAACGAGATGTCTGTCGCCTGCTGCGGCAAGCACGCCGTATCGCATAAACAAATCCATTTTGACCTTGTTTCCGTAGAGGAAAGGATTATCTCCTCTGAAATCCTGCGGTTTAAAGCCTATCTGCTCGCAATAGCCTTCCTCGTAGAATTTTTCGATAAATTCGGGCAGCGCTTTAAGCATATCCCTGCCCTCAAAATCAGCCTCGGTGATCCATGTAAAGTGGTTCACACCGCAGGCGTCTATTTTTATGTCGTGACGTGTGGGCTTAGGCACTCCGAAAAGCTCCGCCGCAGCGCAGCAGAGAAACTCCTGTGCGTGGAAAACCTCGTGGCAGCAGCCGAAAGCCTTTACTTCGGGAAAAACGTCATAAAGAGTTTTAGTGCAAGCCGACATCGGATTTGTAAGATTGATGACCCATGCGTCGGGGCAGTGCTCCTTGATAGCCTTGGCAAATCCCTCGTAAATCGGCACGGTCCTCATTGCCCTAAGCACTCCGCCCGGACCTACCGTATCGCCGACCGACTGATACACGCCGTATTTTTCGGGAAGATGTACGTCAGCCTCCATTTCGTCAAACGTACCCGGCAAAATCGAGCAAGCCACGAAATCAGCGCCGTCAAGCGCCTCTCCAAGCTCTGCATAGACCTTATAATCCCACTTTGAAACAGCATTCGGGTTTTCGTTGATTTTTTCGCCTATTCTGCGGTTTCTTTCAGCTGCAGGAATATCAATATCATACAGCGCAATTTCTCCGCAAAGTCCCTCTGCCAACGCAAGGTCGTTCATAAAAACTCTTGCCCAGGCCTTTGAACCTCCGCCGATATATGCTATCTTAATTTTCATCATAACATATTGCCCCTTATTCTGCGCTGTTTTCTCTTAAATATCAGCCCATTCTCTTGACTTCGGTGTAGCACAGTACAAACGGTGCAACGCCCTTTGCGTCATTTTCCACAACAGGTTCTGAAATGTAATACTCATAAGAGCCGTCGCGGCGCTTGTTGTCCTCGGGACCAAGACCCGCAACAAGGCATATGCCGCCGAGATTAAGCTCGCCGTCCTCGCTTATGGAGAGATATTTATTGCAAATTCCGTCAAAAGTTTTTCTGCCGAATTCGGCGTACTTCTTATCGAGAACTCCGAGTCTTGCGCCCTTCATCATGGCATAAGCTATCATCGAGCTGCCGCTTGTTTCGAGGTAGTTGCCCTCTTCGCCGCCCCTGTCGACTACCTGATAATACATTGAGGTTTCGGGGTCGGCGTACTGCGAAATACCCTCGACAGCCTCCTTGAAGATAGCCGAAAGCTCTGCCTTAGCTTTTTCGTCGTCGATATAATCAATATTATCAATAAGCGAAATACAGAACCAACCGATAGCTCTCAGCCAGAAATTTTTCGAGCGTCCTGTTTCCTTATCTGCCCAAAAAGCCTTCTTCGAGCAGTCGCAGCCGTGATAATACAGTTTCTTGTCCTCATCGAACATCAGCTTTCTCACGTTCTTGAACTGTTCTACCACATCGGAATAATTCTTATCGCCGAAATATTTCTTGAAGAGAGCGGAAAAAACCTGTCCCATATAAAGACCGTCAAGCCAAATCTGATTTGGATAGATCTTCTTATGCCAGAAATTTCCCGTAACCGTCCTGGGTTGGTCCTCAAGCTGACTTTCAAGCAGGAAAATCGCCTTTTTGTACTTCTCCTTGCCTGTTTTCTCGTACAGCTCAAAAAGCACCTTGCCCTCGTTTACGTCATCAAGGTTAAACTTTTCCTTTTCGTATCCGAGAATAGAACCGTCCTCGGAAACATAGTAATCAATGAAATTTTCTGCGAAATCGAAATATTTCTTCTCGCCCGTAATTTCGCTTGCGCACAAAAGCGCAGTGATCATACAGCCGTCAATATAGTTCCAGCTCGGCTTTTTGCCCTGTCTTATGCTCTCGATATTCCAGAGAGGTGCGTCGGGCGTTGAGCCTTCCAGCAATTTGTCAATATATCTGTCAATCTTCTCGTACATTGTTACTCCTTGTTCAAAGAGCCTACGTTTTTCACTATAAGCTGCTCTCCGTCGTTTCCTGTCATTTCCACATTCTTCACGGTGAGCTTGTTTACATTGTCAAAATACATACCTGCCCTGCACATTTTTTCATTGTTGTTTCTCATTGCAGGGAAATTCGGTTCAGCGTTCGGGTCATAGGTAAACTTCAAATTCTCCACGGTTATCTCGTCGATAGGCATTTCCGGAAGTCCGTCGCAATAGCAGGCTGCAACGTGACAATTCTCGCAAACCATATCCTTAAAGCAGAACTTTCCGAGATACGGCGTCCTGTCGTCAACAGGAAGTTTCTCACGGGTAGTGTTGTACTCGGAGAACCTGTCGGGATCGCAGCAATTGTACCACATATTGATAACAATAGGAGTAAGAACCCCGTCCATTTTGATATTTTCAAACAAAACACCGTCAATAACAGCGTCCTTGCCTCTTCCTCGGCGAGTTTTTATGCGAAGTCCTCTGTCTGTGTGATTGAAAATGCAGCGGTTTACGGTGAGATTTTTAACTCCGCCTGCCATTTCACTTCCGAGAGTGATAGCTCCGTGACCGAACTGCATAATGCAGTTTCTTATCGTGTGGTGATTTGCAGGAGTCTTGTACTTCCTGCCTATTTCAATTTTGCCCGATTTTATAGCGATACAGTCGTCGCCGACGCTGAATCTGCAGCCGATTATATCGACATTGTCGCAAGCTTCGGGGTCGCAGGCGTCCGTATTCGGGCTGTCCTTCGGAGCATTGATTGCAAGGTCAAGGAACCTCACATTATCGCAGAAATACGGGTGCAGCTGCCACATAGCGGCATTCTGGCCTGTAATTCCGTGAACCACAATGTCCTTGCAGCGGTTCATAAACAGCAAATTAGGTCTGCCGATAACACGTTCCTTTACGTTTACCCACCACTGACCATTCTGTGCGTTTCCGTCGATCACGCCCTTGCCGGTAATGGTTATATCCTCCGCATACTCTGCAAAAATAACGCTCTGGTTCATAGGAACCGCATTACCTTCAACGCAGCCGAGCGGCACTTCCTCGCCTGTTTCAATATCTTTAAGCTCACCGGGAATAATCGGATACTTATTTTCCTCGGTCGTACCGAGAAGAACCGCACCCTCCGAAAGATCAAGCGTTATGTGACTTTTCAGATTAAGAGGAGCAACGCTGTAAATTCCCTCCGGGAAGTACAGTCTGCCTCCCGCAGGCAAACAGTTTATCGCTGTCTGGATATTCATTGTATCATCGTGAGCGCCGTCGCCTACAGCGCCGAAATCCTTTACATTCAAAGCGCAGGTTTCCTTTTTCGTTGTAAACTTAACAGGCTCGTTTCCCGTGACAGCAAGCTCATACTCTCTTCCGGGTTTAAGCGAAAACATCGAAAAGACGTTGGTATTTGCTTTCATAACCTCAACGCCGTCCAAAATTACGGTATATTCTTTTTCGCTGTAGTAAGGCAGGTTGTTTTCCAGCTCAAAGCAGGCGGAAACCGTGCCGACATATAATACGTTGACCATCTGTATCTCCTTCGGGTCAATCACCCGTTATCTTCTTGAATTAGAAACTTTTGCCTCGGCGTCACGAAACGCCTTGACCACCATATTCTTGATGAATATAAACAGCATATCAAAGCCCATATAAAGCAAGCCGAACAGTAAAGGCTCAACAGGAACAGGCACGCTCTGTGCATTTTCCGCACTTTGACCCGTGATCAGTCCGTTAACGACCTCGTAGAACTGCACAATAAAGAACAGCAGCACTCCCGAATAAATAATATTGAGGAAAATCGACCACCATTTTCTTACTGTCACCATCATCCACTTGTCGTAGATACGCTTTTCGGGCTCAAAGTACTTTAGCAGATTGTTCACCAAAAGGTCCGTACAAAGACCCAGACCTATTGCAAGAGCCACCAGAAGGTCGAGATTTGCAAGATACAGCCCCAGACCCCACAGGAAGAAGTAGCAGATTGCTCCTCCGAACCAAAATTTAACTCCGAGAATTTTTAACCATGTAGGAAAAACGCGCTTGCCTGCCTTTCCCTTGTACATATTGATTTCCTTGACGGAAACTTCGGGCGCATTTTTAGCATTCAGAAGTCTGTCGACCGCGTCGGTTTTAAGATTATAGTAATCCCTAAGCTGCTCGTCATCTCTGTCAAGTTCTTTTTTTTCAGCCATAAAACACCTGATTTAACATAACCATAACCAAGGACCAAAAAAGCCCTATTTTACAATGAAAGCAGCAACACCCTTGTGCGGCTGATGCTGCTTTCAGAAAAGTTTAAATTAGTCCTCGCCCGAAATATCGATTGCTGCCATATTTTCATTGCCTTCGATATCAATTGAAGTGTTGATTTTCTTGAGGAGCTTAGAATAAATCGGAAGTGTAGCAAGCAAAACAACAACTACACAAAGGAAAACCAAATACACATTCAAAGTTGTCCAAGCCGATGAAATATACATTGTCGAATTCGTAATACTGATGTTGCTGCCCTCTTTCGTAAGAGCCTCGTTAATTCTCATCAGATAAACTACATCCAAGAATATTACGAGCAGCAGGAACACAAACGTAAGAATAAGCGCAGGAATTTTTACTTTCTGACGCTTTGGAAACGTTCTTAGGAAGATTACAAAGGACAGAATCGAAAACAGCATCATACCGAATTCGCACTGACCCATATTGTCCGTGTTAATAAGCGCAGTCGTATCCGAAATTGCTGTAAGATTAAGCGAGAAATACACAAATCCGACAGCGAGAATAATCAGAGCGATATTCTGCGGCTTACGCTTTAGAGATACAAGGAACTTACGAAAATGTTCCTTAAAACCCCGCCTCGGTGCAGCGGATACTTTATTTTGTCCCATCTGACTTCTCCTTATCAAAAACTAATAGCTTCGGTACTTTCTTTATCAAAGAAATGCTTTCTTGTAAAGGAAACATTTACCGTATCGCCAGGCTTAAAGGTGCTCCATTCACGGAACTTACAGGTAATCTTGTGCTTACCGATAACACCGTTTACAAGAGTAGTCTGACCGAGGTTTTCATTTGAGAATATGGAAACAGTGACATTTCCGCCCTTCTCAACATTCTCAGGACGAACGCCAAGAACGATCTGCTTGCCTTCATACTTAGCCAGCAGCTGTTTTTCTTCGTTGTCAAGGTCGATGCTGAAATCGTCGCAGTAAAGTTTTCCGTCCTGAACCGTCACATCAAACAAATTCATCGGCGGCAAACCGATAAACGTTGCAACGAAGATATTTGCGGGAGAATCGTACAGCTCAAGAGGTGTACCGATCTGCTGAACATAGCCCATAGACATACATACAATTCTGTCTGCAAGCGTCAAAGCCTCTGTCTGGTCGTGCGTAACGTAAAGCATCGTAGCTCTCAGGCGCTTATGCAGGAGGAGAATTTCTCTTCTCGTTGCGCCTCTGAGCTTAGCGTCGAGGTTTGAAAGCGGCTCGTCGAAGAGGAATACCTTAGGCGTACGAACGATTGCACGTCCCATTGCAACTCTCTGACGCTGACCGCCCGAAAGCTGGTCGGGCTTTTTGTTAAGCTGGTCTGTAAGACCGAGAATTTCAGCCGCAGCGAGAACCTTCTGATGTATCTCATTCTTATTTTCCTTACGGAGCATAAGCGAGAACGCCATATTCTCGTAAATAGTCATATGGCTGTACAGGGCATAATCCTGGAAAACCATCGCAATATCGCGGTCTTTAGGCGGCATTTTGGTAACGTCCTTGCCGTCGATTATAAGATTACCAGAAGTAATGTCCTCCAAACCTGCAACCATACGAAGAGTTGTGGACTTACCGCAGCCCGAAGGTCCAACAAGTACAATAAGCTCACCGTTTTTAACATTCAGATTGAAGTCGTAAACAGCCTGTACCTTGTTATCATAAATTTTTTCAAGATGCTGTAATTTAAGATCACTCATGACTTACTCCCTCTTGATTTTTTATCGAGCTCTGCCTGATATTTAGTAAGAGTCGTGGTTTTTATAAACGCAATCACGCCCGCAAAAATCATAAGAGCAGCAGACGCAACAAGGAAGCCTGCACACAGCAGGAACTGCAAATTGTCCATAACGGTAGGCACACTGGAGCCTTTTGCAGTCAAATCTGCGATTACATCAGCAGTAAGCGTGGGGTCAGTTGTATTCCTTGCCGAAAGTGGGATATAGAACACACGTACAATCTGAAGAAGTCCCACAATCATTAAAACGTAGGAATAGCCGATCTTGTAGTTTTTAACGCCCTCAGAAGAAAGGAACGTTGCCAGCATGTAGACAAGGTTATAAAGGACCGAAAGTCCAATCTGCCAGGTGTAGTAATACGTTCCTACATCGGACCTATATATACTGACGAAGTAGAGAGCGTTAAACACTATAGCAAGCAAAGCAAGTCCCGATGAAAGCTTATTTTTGGAATAACGCAGGCGATCTTTTTTAATTACGGCAATATTATTTGTGGTTGTCATGCTGTAACATCCTTTCTGCTGCCGATAAGACTCTTCTCTTTCTTCATCACGATTAATTTCAAAACCAAATTGACGACAAGCAAAACCGTAATAAGCATAAGGAAACCGAATACGAAATAAGCGGCGTCAAACCAGAAGGTTGAGTCGATGTAAGCGGTGTCCCACATTTCAGAATGAGCCTTAAGCGCCTCGAAATCGATCTGAAGGAATTTTTCCTTAAACGCTGAAACGTTCATAATTCCCCAGGCAGAGACCACAACACTGCTTGCCGTAGACAAAGCCACTGCCACGAAATTACCTATATAGTATTTTCTGCGAGAGTGGGTGCAGGTAATAAACAAAACCAAATTAACGACGATCAAACCAATTCCCGCCATAGTAAGCATGGCATTAAAGTTTGGGTTTGTAAAGTCATTTGTTGCAGGGTCATAACCCTGAACTTCATAGTAAATCTGAGAGCCTTCAACGCTTGTAACAGACAAATCCTCAGGATCGGTCATTGTGAGATAAAGGCTGTCATACATATCGGTTACAAAACCTAAAGAATAAAGAAATACGATAGCCGATGCCAAAAGCATAAGATAGCATATTATCTTCTGAAATTTCATTTGATTTTTATACATAAAGACCTTCCTTTTTATATTGATGGAAGGGGAGGGATTCCTCCCCTTCGCAACAACATAATGTGGATTCTTGCGTCACTGCGCATTATCCGTATTTCGCGGACTTCTGCGCCGCGTCGCATTCGATTGGTTTGCCTTTAAGTCTGATTAGCTGTTAATCTCATTATAGAATACAACAAGCTTATCCCATGCGCCCTGCTTGAGCTGGAGATACTGGTCGCAGTGCCATGCAGTCTTTACAGTTTCAACAGTTTCAGCTGCAGAAGATGTGCCCTCACCGCTAAAGCCGCCTACGATGATATCGCAGAAGAGGTTCTCCTGATCCTTACCGGAACCGAACTTACCGCTGTTGCCGAGCTCTGCGAACTCTGCGATCTTATCGTTCTCAACCTTTGTTGTAGGAAGAACGGTAGGAATAGAGGTGTACCAAGGATTCTCTGTGATAGCAAGCTCAGGGTGCTTGATAGTACCAAGACCGATTGCTGTAGAGATATATCCTGCACCTTCTCTACCAACTTCGTGTGTGCACTCATACTCGAAGGACTGGCTCTTTACAAAGCTCAGAGTAGAACCGAGGTAGAAACGTGCATAGTTGGTGTAGTTACCGCTTGCCTTGTCCCAAAGCTCTGCTTCAGTTGCATCAGAGATCTCAGGCCACTGCTCGCCGTTGAAGTTGAAGGTTACGATGTTGCCGCTTGCATCATGCTTGATGAATGCGTCAGGACCGTAAGACATAAGAATCTGACCCTCAGGGCTGTATGCATAGTCGATGAGAGCAAGACAAGCATTGAGCTTGTTGGTATCATCGCCGATACCTGCCTTAGAAAGTGCCCAACCATCAGTCTTAACAGAACGCCAAGACTCGGTGAATCTGAAGTAATCGGGAGTCGAAGAATCGCCGTCGTCCCACTTAGCAACAGGAACCATTACTGCCATATACTTTTCGCCTTCCTGGAGCTTAGTCTTGTTAAGAATGGTCTGTGTCTGGTTGTAGTCATAGTGCATGAAACCGATGTCGTTTTCAAGCATTGTACCGGAGTTCTCACCGGAAGAGTTGATGAAGGACTCTGCAATAAGACCTTCCTGAGCCATCTCGTGCATCTTTGCGAGAGCTGCATAGGTATCAGCCTCCATACGAGCATCGTGGAGCTTGCCGTCAGTGCCTAAATAGAGGTAATCCTGGCGGGACTCAAGACCGCGAACACCGAAGAGAGTTCCTGCGAAACGGAACATATCAACACGGCGCTGGTTGTTAGAGTCCTCACGAGAGAAGATACCCTGAATGCTGTTAGTGCCGTTAAGTGTCGGTGCGTTAGAAATTACGCAGCGAACGAGAGCAACAAGCTCATCAACGTCCCAAGCAGCGTTCTGACCAATGAAGAGGTTAGAACGATTTGTTCCGTAGTATCCGCCGTAAGCTTCATCGATATACTTACGGAGCATATTAACAGCCTCAACGCCGCCCATAGCGCCTGCGTCGTTCATCTTCTGAACGATGTTTCCTGCTGTATCGTAGTCCTTAGTAACAGTCTCAGTGCCTGAGCCATCAAGCTTAACTACATCAACAGTAACCTTGCCCGAAGTAGGCATATAAGGAGTATAAACGGGTGTCTTTGTTGTGCCTGCTGCGTCAGCAGTAAATTCGCCCTCGCCGTCGAGGAGCTTCTGTACCCAGTCAACTCTCATCAAAGGCATACGCTCGATATCGTTTACGCCGTCGAAGTAAGGCGAGAAGTAGATAGCGCCCTTTGTTGAACCGGAAGTAGAACCTGTGATTGAAAGACGAACGATGGGGTTCTCTTCAAGGTACTTCTTGAAGTTAGGCATGCTGTCGAGGTACTCAGCGATGTTTACGAGCTGACCTGCGGAACCTGCCTCGTTAGCTGTGCTTGCGGGAACGGAAACCATGTCGATTTCGTTAAGTCTTTCCTTCCAGTAAGCCCACTCCTTGGAAGAGCTGCCTGCACCTGTGAACTTGTCTTCAAAAGAAACCTTGAGAACGTTCTCAAGCTCTTTCCAGGTAGGCTTAAGCTCGCCTGTGTGGTAGGTGTTTCCGTCAGCAAGAGTAATTCCGCTTCCTGCTGTTTCAGCGTCGAAAGAAATACCTGTGTTGGGGTTGTTGTAACCTGTAGCCATGCGAAGAGTTGTACCGTCAGCATATTCGAGCTTAGGTGCCTCTACCTCAGCAGAGCTGCTTTCGCCGCTTCCGCTTGAAGTGCTTGTATCGCCGGAGCTTGATGTGTTGCCGGAGTCGTTGCTGGTCTCACCCGGAGTACTACAACCTGTAAGAAGTGTTGCACTCGCGAGTACTGCTGCCATAACCGAAGCAGCAATCTTAGATGTTTTCATTGTTTTCCTCCTTTTAGGAATATCTGTTAAAATACCTTCGGACATATGTCCGTTTTTTATATATCAACCGCACATAATATGCGTATTGACAACGATTTTATCCCTTTACGCCGCCTGCGTTTACGCCCTTAGCGAAGTACTTCTGAATAAAAGGATAGATTACGAGGATAGGAACTATCGAGCAAATGATCATTGCGTAAATAGCCGAGTCCGTCGCATAAGTCTTGTTCCAGCCCGCCATAACTTCGGGGTTAGTGTAATCCTCAAGCCTCAGACGGATATAAACCATCAGCGGATGCTCGTGACCGTTGGAAATCATCTGTCTTGCCCAGAAGTAACCGTTCCAACGCGAAATACCGAAGAACAGTGAAACCGTTGCGATAATGGACTTGCTCATCGGAACATACACTTTGGTAAGTACCTGCATTTCCGTTGCGCCGTCGACTATTGCCGCCTCTTCGATCTCGCTGGGAACGCCCTCAAACGAGTTTCTCAAGAGGATTATGTTCATAGCCGCCATACCCATTGCGATAACAACGAGCCACTTGTCGTCCATAATTCCTATCGCATTGAATACCTTTTTCGTTTCGATATAGTTCAGATACTGAGGAACCATACCTGCGCTGAACCACATTGTGAAAACGAGGAAGAAGTTGAAACCCTTGCGGAAGAGCAAACGCTTTTTGGAAAGAGCGTAAGCGCCGAGAATTGACAAGCCGACTTCCCAGATCGTTCCGTAGAACGTAAGGAAGAGCGTGTTCGCATAGGAGTTCCAAAACATATTGCTGTTAAACATTTCGGAGAATGCGTCGAACTGAATATCCTTCGGAAGAAGAACCAGGTCGTTATATTCTACTGCGTGACGTCCGCTCATTGATGCGGAAATCGTGTAAATAAACGGATACAGACAGCAGATTGCAAACACCGTAAGCAAAGTATAGCTTATTATCTTAAAGATAAGCTCTGAAATTTCAAGTCTTCTTTTCATACATTAACCTCTTTAATATAGAGAAGTGTTGGACGCCTTGCGCGCTATCGTATTTGCACCGATAACCAACAGCATTCCTATAACGTTATTCATCATTTCTGCTGCGGACGCCATTCCCTGCATTGTACCCGCAATACCGTTTCTCTGTGAGAATGTTGAAACGACATCGGCGGTCATATATGTTTTGGGGTTGTACAAAAGCAAGACTTTTTCGTATCCGATGTTCAGCAAAGTACCGATTTTTGTGATAAGCATAATGATGATCGTGGAAAGTATGCTCGGAAGAACGACATATCTCATCTGAGCCATCTTTCCTGCGCCGTCTATCTGTGCAGCCTCATAACGAGTCGGCGCAATAGCGATTATCGCTGCGAAGAACACGATACTGTCGTAACCGGCCGTTTCCCAGATACCGCTTATCTGGTAAATTCCTCTGAAGAACGTCGGGTCGTTCAGCAGTCCTCCGAATGCCGTCTGCTGGTCAACCGCACCGATAGCAACGAGGAACTGAGAAAGAATACCCATACCGGACGTGGTAGAACCCTGCTTAACAAGCATCATAACCAGCGAAGTCATAACGACTGTTGACATGAACTTGGGGAGGTAAGTAATTACCTGATAGATACTTCTCATTACGTTTGAACGCACTTCATTGAAGAACAGCGCAATGATAATCGGCATAGGGAAACCGAAACACAGTCCGTAAAAGCTCAGCAGGAAGGTGTTTCTGAAAGCTCTCCAGAAATCTGCCGAGATACCGGGATTGCCTTCGCCGAAAATCAAGGTGTTAAAGTACGAGAAACCCGAATAGAACTGGTCAGAAACAGGCTTTACCACATCGGTAACCTTAAAGCATCCCAACAGCTCGTACATCGGGAAATAACGCCAGAAAAGGAACACCAAAATCATCGGAACCAGCATCAGGTATAGACGCCAGTCCTTCACCACCGCTCTGAAGACATTCAGCCAGTGATGCTTTTCAACATCATCCCGAACGACCTGTTCGGGGTTTTCGACGTAGACGCCGTTTTCTTCGTCGAAAATCAGGTAGTCGCTGCAAACTGCTTGCATCTTTCAAACCTCCTAAAAGAAATTTATATCAAAATAAAGCCGTAAATCAAAGTATAAAATCAGTCAAGCTCGTCTTCCGAGCGCCTTTTTCGTTCATCTTCCGTTCTTATAAGATATGCTTTCTGGTCCTCAAAAAGACCGTCGGGCTTTCTCGAAATCAATACCACGACCACAGTGAACAAAAGCGTCAAAGAGTCAGCGACGAAAAAATCGACTATAGAAAGCAAATCAAAATCAAAGCAAAGGCTTATAAGCCACCTTCCGACTATTGCGCCGAAAAAAGCGGTAAGTGCAAACGCCGCCGTCATAAGAAACGACCCTCTCACACGCTCCTTGCCGTAAAACTTGAAAAACACAAGCGCAACAAGCGCCAGACAGTTCCCCGCACAGTACACCAGAAATTGTTTCGGCTCGCCGCCCGTCGCTATGCAGTACGAAAGACCGCCGACAACTGCGTGTATTGCCGCCCAGCCGCCCCACCTCATCATCACAATGCACACCACCGTGATCGTCGGTGACAGCGAAAAAAGCTGTAACGGGAACCATTGTTTTGCGGCAACCGAGGCTATCGCCTCAAACACCGCAAGAATAACCGCCAAAAATGCCAAATCAATAGCCTTATAGCGGATAAAAGACTTATCCATTCAGAACTCTACTCTCATAAAGCCGTTTCAGGCTCAAAAATGCTCTCAGACTTGTAAACGATTACTTTCAGTACCTGCGTCGACTTTTTAAAAAAAATGCGCAGAAATCGTTTTCAACTGATTGTTATTATTCTAACACAAAAATTTCAAAAAGTCAATAGAGATTGCTAATAAATACATTCGGCGAAATTTATCAAAATTTTCGTTACACCGTTTACATCCGCATAACAACGGGGTTTTTGGGGACGTGCTAAAAAATGAGAGCAAATTTTGTGCAGTTTTCACAAAAGATAATTAAGTACTTGAAAAAGGGGCGGAAAAAGTTTATTATTATATAGTAAGCAGAAAAAGGAAAAAACAGATTTTTCCGAAATGCTTTTAAAATTTATCATAATGGAGAAATAATAATGACCGAGCTTTATTTGACGCCGAAAGACAGCATAAACAAAGCGCTTAAAGGCACTGCTGCGCATACGAGAATAGTTCTTTCCGAAGGCGATTTCCGAGAAAAAATCGAGATAAACGTGCCCGATACGGAGATAATCGGACAGGGCGCAGATAAAACACGGATAATATACGACGATTACGCAAAGAAAATCGACGAAAACGGTCTAGAATATGTCACGTTCCGCACATATTCGGCGGCAGTGCTTGCGCCGAGAGTGACAATGAAAGATCTCTGTATAGAAAACGACGCCAAAAATCCCGAGATCAAAGGTCAGGAAGTCGCTCTGACGGTTTACGCAGACGAATTTCTCGCAGAAAATTGCTCATTTGTATCGACGCAGGACACGATTTTCTGCGGACCTCTTCCGCCGGACCTTATCGAAAGATATGACGGATTTTTAAAAGACGAACTTCGCACTCCCGATTTTCAGAAACAGATATTCATAAATTGCTTTATTTCGGGCAACGTTGATTTTATCTTCGGCTGCGGAGATACGCTGTTCGATAATTGCGAGATAAAGTCGCTTTTTGACGTAAGAGGTCACGGATATACGGCGGCACCCGCTCACGGTCTTTCGCAGGAGATAGGCTTTGTATTCAGCGAGTGCAATTTCACTGCGGAAGAAACGGTCGCAGACAATTCGATTTTCCTTGCCCGTCCCTGGAGAGATTACGGAAAATGCTCTTATATAAATTGCAAATACGGCTCGCACATTTCGGCTGAAGGCTTTGATAAGTGGAACGACACCGACCGTGATAAAACCGCAAGATTTGCCGAGTACGGCGAAAAGCCCCAAGGCAGAGTCCCGTGGAGCAAAACGCTCTCCGAGGAAGAAAAAACCGCTCTTTTGCGATATTTCGGCAAATAAAGCAGTAACACAAAAGGAAATCTTATATGAACGAAACTTCAACGGCTGAAATCATCAGCTTTAATACAGACAATGACGCCGTGTGCGCTGCGTCCGCAAGAATATCCACTACTGAGGGAAATTCTTCCGTGATATTTGAAAAGTCCAGAAACAACGACAAAAATAACGGACTTATCAAAAAAGTGCTTGCGTCGGGACACCGTTCGGTGATAGAGCACGCTGTTTTCACAATTGCCCTGAAAAACGTTTCTGTCTATGTCGAGCAGTTTTTCATCGAAAGCAGACTTGCCTCTTTTACCGTAAAATCACGCCGATATGTAGATTTCAGCGGAGCAGGCTATTACGAGCCGCCCTCTCTCAAAGAAGAAAACTTAAAGCTCTACAGGAGCTGTATGGACGAGGCTTTCAGCGCTTACGGAAAGCTAATCGAGCTTGATATTCCCAAAGAGGACGCAAGATTTCTTCTTCCCTATTCGTTTTTCAGCAATTTCTACTGCACCATAAACGCAAGAGAGCTTATCACGCTCATCAATTCTATCAGAAACGGCAGAGGAAGTCATATCGCAGAGCTGCAAAATATCGCCGAACAGCTTATAAATCAGCTTTCGGACATTTTTCCCTGCATTTCGGAGGAGTTTTATCCTGCGGAAAATCATACTTCCCCGTACAGCATAATTGGGGAAGAGCACGGAATACTTTTAGAGGAAAAAGACATCGGCTCAGCAGAGCTTGCCGACTCTCCGAAAGAGCCTGAAAAGCTGCTGAAATATGCCTCGATGACATTTGGCGAAAGCGAAAAATCCTTCAAAGAGCTGATTTCAGACAGACGTCCGAGAGCGCTGGAGCAGCTTTCCTACACATTTCTGATAAAAGATGTGACGCTTGCCGGAATAACGCACATTGTCCGTCACAGAATGCAGTCGGTGATTGTGCCGCCTGTCGAAAGCGCACCGTCACACAGAAGATACGTTCTCCCGAAAACCGTCAAAGACAATGCACAGGCATTGAAAATCTACACGGAAACCGTTGATAAATTTGATAAAATGCTGTCCGAAGTACTCAAAAATGATGAGTTGAAACAGCATATCCATTATTTTGCATTGAGCGGAAATCTTCTTGACATTATGACCACAATGAACGCAAGAGAACTTCTCCTGTTCATAAGACTGAGAAGTTGTTCCCGCGCACAGTGGGAGGTCCGCGGCATAGCCGAGAAAATGCTTTCGCTCCTCCGAGAGGATTTCCCCGAATTATTCGGACTTTACGGACCAAGCTGTTATGTTTACGGCAAGTGTCCCGAGGGAAAGATGTGCTGCGGCAGGCAGGAAGAAATGCACAGAAAATTCGCCCCGTAAAATAAGCAATAATTTCAACCTGCACCAAATAAAAAATCACTTGAAAGGAAAAAGAAAAATGAGCAAAAATATCCCGTACAAAACATACCTTGAAGAGTCAGAACTTCCCAAGCAGTGGTATAACGTAAGAGCAGATATGAAAAACAAGCCTGCTCCCTTGCTCAATCCCGAAACGCACAAGCCTATGACCGCAAAAGAGCTTTCCGTTGTTTTCTGCGATGAGCTTGTAAAGCAGGAAATCGACGACACCACGCCGTTTTTTGACATTCCCGAGGAGATAATAGAGTTTTACAAGATGTACCGCCCCTCGCCTTTGGTAAGAGCATATTGCCTTGAAAAAGCGCTCGATACGCCTGCTCATATTTACTATAAATTCGAGGGCAACAATACTTCGGGAAGTCATAAGCTCAACAGCGCAATAGCTCAGGCATATTACGCAAAGAAACAGGGTCTTAAAGGCGTAACTACCGAAACAGGCGCAGGACAGTGGGGAACAGCTCTCGCAATGGCTTGTTCGTATTTCGGACTTGACTGCCGTGTTTATATGGTAAAATGCTCCTACGAGCAAAAACCCTTCAGAAGAGAGGTTATGCGCACATACGGCGCCTCGGTAACGCCCTCTCCCTCCGATACGACAAATGTCGGCAGAAAAATTTTAGCCGAGCACCCCAACACGACCGGCAGTTTAGGCTGTGCGATTTCCGAGGCAGTAGAGGCAGCCGTTTCGACCGAAGGTTACAGATATGTATTAGGCTCTGTGCTGTCGCAGGTACTTCTTCATCAGACAGTGATAGGACTTGAATCCAAAACAGCATTTGAAAAAATCGGCGAAAAACCCGATATAATAATCGGCTGTGCGGGCGGCGGCTCAAATTTGGGAGGACTTATTTCCCCGTTTATGGGAGAAATGCTCCGCAAAGAGGCAAATTACCGCATTATCGCCGTAGAACCTGCCTCCTGTCCCAGCCTTACAAGAGGAAAATACGCATATGACTTCTGCGACACGGGAATGGTATGTCCGCTTGCAAAAATGTACACCTTAGGAAGCGGATTTATACCCTCTGCAAACCACGCAGGCGGACTTCGTTATCACGGAATGAGCTCAATTTTGTCACAGCTTTACGAAGATAAGTATATCGAGGCTGTTTCCGTCGAGCAAACGGCTGTATTCGCAGCCGCACAGAAATTCGCAAGAGTCGAGGGCATACTTCCTGCTCCCGAAAGCAGCCATGCGATAAAAGTAGCTATTGACGAGGCTCTCAAATGCAAAGAAACAGGCGAGGCGAAAAACATCTTCTTCGGACTTACGGGAACGGGATATTTTGATATGTACGCATATCAGGCATTCAACGACGGAAAAATGTCCGACTATATCCCTACAGACGCAGAAATCGCCGAGTCGCTTTCAAAGCTGCCCAAGGTATAAATTCGTCGTTTTTACCAAAATGTAAGGTGTAACTTTTTGTGAAAAATTCCCTTTGAATTTTATGTAAAAATCTGATATAATAACGTTAGTGCGTAGCTCAAAAGGCGTAAGTCCGACTTAGGATTTACGCCTTTTTTATTTTAAGGAGGAAATCAGATGGAACAAAAAACTTCATATCTTGCCGAGGAAAAAATCGGCATACTTATGGGCAAATACGCTGTGCCCTGCATTATCTCGCTGCTTGTAGGAGCGCTCTATAACGTCGTCGACCAGATTTTTATTGCCAACGCAGATTACCTCGGCTCATTCGGAAATGCGGCAAACACGGTCGTTTTTCCGCTTACGGTCATAGCTTTAGCTGTTGCGGTAATGATAGGAGACGGCTGCTGTGCGTTTGTAAGCCTCAGTTTAGGGAAAAAAGAGCTGTCAGACGCCCGTAAAAGCGTAGGAAATTCTGTAACAGCCGTTATCGCAGGCAGTGTTGTGCTTTGCGCAATTTACCTTATTTTCGCAGACCCCATAATTACCCTTTTCGGCGGAACGGTCAATTCGGAAACCTTTAGTTATTCCAAAGAATATTTTTTTTGGATAACTTTAGGAATACCGTTTTATATGTTCGGTCAGGCGCTTAACCCCATAATCAGAGCAGACGGCTCGCCGAAATTCGCTATGGTATCTACTTTGGCAGGCGCTGTTATAAACATAATTCTCGACCCGATTTTTATATTTTCATTAAAATGGGGAATGAAAGGCGCAGCGCTTGCCACCGTTATCGGTCAGGTAATAACAGCCGCTTTGGCGGTTTTTTATCTTTTCCGTATGAAAACCGTAAAACCCTCGAAAAAAGATTTTCGCATTGATATTCATATTTTAAGAAGAACACCGACGCTCGGTATGACAAGCTTTTTATCGCAAATATCTCTTGTGGCAGCAATGGCGGCAATCAACAATATGATACGGAAATACGGCGCGTCAGACCCCGTTTTCGGACAGGAAGAGTATGCGCAAATACCAATGGCTGTCATAGGAATTGTAATGAAATTTTTCCAGATAGTCATTTCAATTGTAGTAGGATTATCGGCAGGCTGCATACCAATCGCAGGATTTAATATGGGTGCGTGCTTAAAAAACCGCGTGCGCAGCCTGTTTACACGCTTGCTTGCGGCAGAGGCTATCGTAGGCGCAGTCGCTTTGATAATCGCAGAATTTTTCCCTCAAGCTCTCATAAATATTTTCGGTGCAGCAAACGAAAGCGCCTATTACACCGAATTTGCATTAAAATCATTCAGGATCTACCTGTGTATGGTAATTTTCGCCTGCATAAACAAATCTTGTTTCATATTTTTACAGGCATTGGGAAAAGCTGCGTCGTCAACGTTGCTTTCGGTGATCCGGGAGGTAGTTTTCGGAGTAGGCTTTGCCATTCTGCTGCCGATATTCTTCGGACTTGACGGAGTGTTGTATTCGATGCCCGTATCAGATATTCTGACCTTTGCGATAACGACAGTCCTTATCGTAAAAACGTATCGTGAGTTGGGCGGCAGAAAAAACTCATCAAAGATCCAAAAAGACGCACCGCAAAATGCGCATTAAATCTGTAAAATTTGCATTCAAAAGTAAAAGACAGAGGTCAGAACCAAAAATTCCGACCTCTGTCTTTTTATCTTCATTTTTCTAAGCTGGCAGGGGCAGAAGGACTCGAACCCTCGACATACGGTTTTGGAGACCGTCGTTCTACCAACTGAACTATACCCCTATTAAAAAACGCCGAATTAAAATTCAGCGCTGAGTGGTGCGCCAACAGGGACTCGAACCCCGGACCGACCGGTTATGAGCCGGTTGCTCTGACCAACTGAGCTATTGGCGCATAATCGAGAACATTAAAAATGTTCGGCGCAGCTTATTAAATTTAAATGGTGACCCGTACCGGAATCGAACCGATGTTAACGGCGTGAGAGGCCGCTGTCTTAACCGCTTGACCAACGGGCCATATAAAGGTAAGGAATAGGGCGTCCTATTCCTTACGATTTGGTACAGCTTCAGGGACTCGAACCCTGGACCCACTGATTAAGAGTCAGTTGCTCTACCAACTGAGCTAAAGCTGCATA
>CANQKW010000007.1 GCA_947624555.1 uncultured Clostridia bacterium | reverse complement strand
TTTTTCCGCCGGTTTTTTCTCGGCTTTTACGGGTGCAGCCGCTTTCGGAGCGTCCGGTTTAACCTGAGCGATGGGAGCAGAATGGGTACTCTTCGGCGCTTTTTCTTCGAGAACAAACCTGTTTACCGTGTCGTGCAGCATAACAGACTGTTTAGCAAGCTCTTCGGAGCTGTCCGCACACTGTTTTGCAGACACGTTTATCTGATTTACCACCGTTGAAATGTTGTCCATTCCTTCAAGAACGTCCTTGACGCTTTCAGCCTGCTTAGTTGACGCCTCTGCGATATTTTCAACTACCTTTGAGGTAGCCTCTGTCTTTTCAACGATTTTTCCAAGCGTTTCAGCGGTTTCGTTAGCGATAACAGTACCGTTTCTTACCGACTGGATAGCGGTTTTGATAAGCGCTGTGGTTGATTTTGCCGCTTGCGCTGTTTTATCTGCGAGCTTTCCTACATCTCCCGCTACAACGGCAAATCCCTTTCCTGCGGCGCCTACTCTTGCTGCCTCAATTGACGCATTTATCGACAGAATATTCGTCTGTTCGGAAATATCCTGAATAGTTTTGATGATATTGGCGATTTTTGAGGACGCACCGTTTATCTCATTCATAGCGGAAAGCATATCGCCCATTTTTTCGTTACCCTCCGTAACGAGTTCCAGGCACTCTCTGGAGGTGTTGTTTGCCTGAACGCAGGAAACCTTTGCATTATTGCTTATCTCGTCATAAACAGCGTTGAGCTTGTCGTTTACCTGAGTAACAGTCACAGCCTCTTCCTCGGCGATCGACGAAAGAACCGACGAGTTGCGTGACATTTCCTCTGAGCCGCTGCTTACCTGACTTCCTGCCTCTTCGATATTTTCAACAATATTTCTGATAGAGCTTACGATTTTCTCCAAAGCCTCTTTTACGGGTATGTAGTCGCCGCTGTACTGTCCGTTCGGCTTAACGCAAAGATTTTCGGCAGCGATTTCCTCGGCGGTATGCTTGATGTCGGAGATTATGCTGTTGTTGTAAACCGACATTCTGTTTACAGCGTTCGAGAGCAAGCCCAACTCGTCGTTTGCGTTATGATCAACGGGAGGACCCGAAATAATGCCCTTCGACATATCAAGAATTTTTTCGCGTATCTTTCCGAGAGGTCTTGTGACGGTTTTCTTGAAGTAGAAGTTTGCGGAAATAACCACTCCCGCCGCAATAATCACCATTACGACGCTTATCCAGAAAATCATAACAATTCCCATATAGGAGTAACTGACGTCGTTTATTACCAGAAGCGTCCAGCCATCGCCGTTTTCAAGCAAAGCCGCAGCGTAGCATTTATTGTTCTCGTCAAAAATGCTTGAGTACAGTTTTCCCTTTGTCGAGGTCTGAACATAAGCCGAAAAATCCAAACTCTCCGAAAGTCCCGAAGAGGCAATAACTCTTCCGTCCGCCGCAAGCAAAAAAGCGTCCTTTGCGCTGTCGGAAAGCACCTTTGAAAGCTTTTTTGCGCTCATATGCGAGCAAAGAGCGTTTCCGTCGCTTGTTTTAACTGCTATGTAGAAATATCCGTCGCTGCTTTCGGGAGAAGTTATTACAAGCGAGTTTGAGGCAAGCGCCGTTTTTACTTCGTTCGGAATATCTCCGCCGTAGCATTTTCCGCTGCTGTCCATATAAACTATTTCGGCGACGTCCTCGTCAAACGCAGCGACAGCCTTTGCGTGTTGTTCCTTTTGCTCATCTGTTCCCGAAACAAATTCGTAATCATAAGCGTGATCGTTTACAAGGATTTTGAGGCTGTCTATGCTGTTCTGAACCAGACCTACCGTACTCGACAAATTATCCCTAAGGGCGCTTTCGATGCTTTTGCAGGTCTGATTATACTGAATAACGACGCTGAACACGACGCTTATAATCATGGCAAGCGTCATCAAAAGACTCATAATAAGAATTCTTCCTCTGACGGTACGAGCCATTCCGAGCTTTTTTTCAATAATCATAGAAATCCTTCTTTCTACAACGTTTTGGTAAAAATGCACAAAATAACTAATTGATTAGTGTATTTTATACTTACAATGATAACATATTCCAAGAAAAAAGTCAACAGTTTTGGAAATTCTTTTCAATTAAATGTCGATTAACCCCTCAATGTGCGGTAAAAATCCTTTGCATAGCCGTCGGTCATTCCGCAGACGCAGTCGGTTGCAAAGAGCAGCCGTCGATAGCATTGTTCAGAGTCGCTTTTTCCCTCGCAGGATTTTTTGCATATTTCAAAATAATTTTCCGATAATATTTCGATCAGATCTCTGTCATAGCCCCGTTCGTTTTCTTCGCCGAAAGAAAGAGCGGCACGTGTGATTTTGCCTAAAAGAAAACTCATAGCGGCATCTTCGGACAGTTCGTCTCTGATTATTCCGGACGAACGGAAAGCATATCGGTAAGCTATATCCGAAAAAGCGTCTGCAAGCACCCGTACATTTGACGCAGCAAGAAGTTCTTCTTTAAATTCTCCGTCCATAATCTTCTCGTAATTGTCGATAAAAGCGTCTGTTACCGCATAAATAAGCTTGTTCTGCATTTTTAATATCCACCGTGAAACTGCTCTTTTTCCGCTGTCTTTCATTCCGTATTTATCTGCAGATATTTTTGATTTGCAAAGCTCTTCCGCAGAATTTTCAAGCTCGTTTGCCTCTTCCTCGGTGCGGCACTTGTCACGGAATTTTTCCGATTTCAGCTCTTCCAGAAGAGAATTGTACGTCAGCAGGTCTTTTACTGCTGCGTCCTCCAGATCGGCGGTCTTGTAAGCAATATCGTCTGCGCTTTCAAGGATATATGTCAGCGGATAGCGGCAGTCGCCGACGCCTGTTTTTTCGGTGATTTTCCTGAAAAGCTCCTCTTCGGCAAGATAATACCCCATTTTTTTACGGCGTATATCTTTGCATTTTTTGTCAATTTCAAGCGAATTTGTCGGGTATTTTATTATCGTATTGAGAAGAGCGAAAGTAAGGTTCATGCCCGTATCCATATCAATAAGACAATGAAGTCTTGAAAGTACTCTGAGAGCCTGTGCGTTACCCTCAAAATTTAGAAAATCCGCTTTCATTCTGTCGCTGAGCAGTTTGTCCGCCGTCTGTCCTCTGAACTCAAGATTTTTCAGATTATCCGAAAACCATTGACGGATAGCAAACTCTCCGAAATGCCCGAAAGGCGGGTTTCCTATATCGTGTATCAGACCTGCACATTCCAGAATATCCGTACAGTTTTCACGAACCAATTCGGTTATTTCGGAAGTTTCATTTTCTATCAGCCGCCTGAAAATCGTACTTCCCAGAGAGCCGGCAAACGAGCTTACTTCAAGCGAGTGTGTGAGCCTTGTCCTTACGAAATCTCCTCTGTACAGCGGATAGACCTGCGTCTTATCCTGAAGTCTTCTGAAAGAGGCGCTGCCGATAATTCTGTGATAATCTCTGCGAAATTCCGTTCTTATGTCGAGAGGATTTTTTGAAGAGAACGAACGTTCTCTTTCGGAGCAAAGCAGTCTGTTCCAACTGAATTTCATTTATAAAATCACCTCGATGTTGAATAATAAATAAACGCTCGTCAATAATATTTCCGACAGAAAAAATACATTGAAGGGAGTTTTTAATATGATGTCAGTTAAGCGCGGAGAAATTTACTATGCGGATTTAAGTCCCGTTGTCGGCTCAGAGCAGGGCGGCATACGTCCCGTTCTTATCGTTCAGAACGACATCGGCAACAAACACAGTCCTACCGTTATCGCCGCTGCGATTACCAGCAAAAAGGAGAAATCCGCTCTTCCGACGCACATTTCGGTCCAGGCGTCAAGCTGCGGTCTTACCAAAGATTCCGTAGTGCTTTTGGAGCAGGTTCGTACATTGGACAAACGCCGCCTTAAAGAGCGTATGGGCGAGCTTGATGACAATTCCATGAAACAGGTAAACACAGCGCTTTCGACAAGTTTGGGTCTGTAATTGCCGGGCAAAAATGCTCCTGCTCGAAAAAAGTTCGGGGGAAAACATAATTTTCCCCCGATTTTGCGCCGAGAGAATTTAACGCAGCTATTTTTTCCTCATATAGAAGAACAAAAACCACTGCATTGCCGCAAGTCCCGTGACAAGCAGCAGGATTATGATTTGTGCAGCGCCCAATTCTCTCATAAAAATAACAATAACAGCAAGCGCCGCCGTGAGAATGATTGCGTTGCGAAGAAACGATTTTGAGGATTTATTCATTTTTTATTTCTTTTGCTGAAGTTTAGCGGCAGTCAAAGTGTTTTTCATAAGGGTAGCGATAGTCATAGGACCCACGCCGCCCGGAACGGGCGTAATCCAGCCTGCTTTTTCGCTTACTTCGTCGAATTTTACATCTCCGCAGAGTTTTCCGTTGTCAAGGCGGTTGATACCGACGTCAATTACAACTGCGCCTTCCTTTACCATATCTGCGGTAACGAAATTCGGCTTTCCTACTGCCGCTACAAGAATATCCGCTCTGCGGCAGACCTCGGCGATATTTTTCGTTTTGCTGTGGCATACTGTGACCGTGCCGTTTTCATGGAGCAGCAGCATAGCCATAGGTTTTCCGACAATATTCGAGCGTCCTATCACAACGCATTCCTTGCCCGAAACCTCAACGCCCGTGCTGTGTATCAGATCCATGCAGCCCGAAGGCGTACAGGGCAAAAAGCTGTAATTTCCTATCATAATTTTGCCGACGTTGATTTCGTGGAATGCGTCGACGTCTTTTTCGGGAGAAATCCTTGCGATAACCTCCTTTTCATCGAGCTGTTTGGGAAGAGGCAGCTGCACGAGAATACCGTTTACGTTTGCGTCTTTGTTGAGCGTGTCGATAAGCTCAAGGAGCTGCTCTATAGATGTTTCTTCGGGGAGGGCATACTCAAAGCTCTGTATACCGCAAAATTCGCACGCTTTTTTCTTGTTGTTTACATAAACTCTGCTTGCAGGGTCGTTTCCTACGATAATTACCGCAAGACCCGCCTTGATTTTGTCCCGTTCAATTTCGCTGCGAACCTGTTCTTTAACTGCCGCCGAAACGGCTTTTCCGTCAATAATGTTTGCCATATTTATTCTCCTTTTTAAATCATTCGTCGTTTTTGCCGTCTGCTGCCGTATCTTCGTTATTTTCGGGGGATTTTTCGGTTTCTTCCTCTTCGGAAGAGTCTGCTGTTTCAGGCGGATTTTCGCCCGTTTCCACAATGCTTTGTGCTTTTCTGTTTTTCTTTGCTGCCTTTTTTTCAAGACGTTCCTGTTCAGCTTTTCGGTCGCTTTCGAGGATCGACTGCGAGGCTCCCGAATTTACATAAAGCGGAATGTTTTTCTTCTTTGTAAGTATCTTGAAAATTACCAGTAAAATCAGCGCAGCGGCAAAGGAAACCGCCGCAACCACCTGCGAAATTCTGAAATTTCCCGCCATAAGGCTGTCGGTGCGCAGACCCTCTATGAAAAATCTTCCCAGTCCGTACCATGCGATATAAATCAGGAAAATTTCTCCGTCAAATGTACGCAGCTTTTTGGAGTAAATATGCAGGAAAATAAATCCCAGCAAGCACCAGACGCTCTCGTACAAAAAGCAGGGGTGTACAACTCCCGTAATGCCCTGCGACTCAATAATCGAGCCTTTCATTGCAAACAGCCAGTCTGTCGGGCAGTCCGAGCCGTAAGCCTCCTGATTGACGAAATTTCCCCACCTGCCCAGCGACTGACCGATAAGAAATCCCAGCGACGCCATATCGCACATCGTAAGATAGTTGACCTTTCTGATTTTGCAGAAAACGAAACCTATCAAAAATGCAGCGATTATTCCGCCGTAAATTGCAACTCCTCCGTCGCGTATCTCCGTAAAGGTCGTGACGAAATTATAGGTTTTTCCCGAATTAGGGTCAAGCGAAGTGAAAACGCAGTAATAAATTCTTGCCCCGATAAAGCCGCCTATCGTTGCGGCAAAAACCACGTCAAAAGCACGGTCACGGCTTACGCCGAATCTTTTTTCGCAGCATCGGAATACATATACGCACGCCAAAGCGATACCTATTGCGATAAGAACGCCGTACCAGTAGACAGGTATGCCGAAGATCTCAAATCCTCTGTAATACTCGATTTCCGTTCCTCCGAAAAGGTTTGGAAATTCGATTTTGTTTTTTACTGTGACCGCAGATTCGGCAATCAGATTTGTAATTTCCATTTTTATCTCCTTTGCTTATGCCGCACCGTTCAACGGCTGTTTTCCACGATAGAAATACTTGCGTTTTCCTCGTCCAGACCGTTGAGTTTCTGTATCAGAATACCATAGTCCGCATTAGCGGTTTCGCTTATCGCCGCAAACGGCTGAACGCCGCTCAGAGCATTTTCCGCAAGCGTTGATGCCACGGCGGAAACGTTGTTGAAATCTCTCACAAGCGAGCCATAAGTCGCTTTTTTTACACGCTCAAAAAGCTCTTTTTTCGGCGGCTCTTTTTTGAACTTGCCAATGATCCTCTGCATTTCTTCGAGAATAAGCTCGGGTTTTTCGCTTTCTCCTCTTGCGGCAGGGAAAAGATGTCCTCTTCCGCTGAAAACGCTGACTGCCCACTCATCGTTCAGCAAGCCTTTTTCACGCATTTTTTCGTAAAACTCCGACGACTCTCCGAAAATCATATCAAACAGGATATTGTAATAGATATAATCTTTTATTTCATCTGTTCCGTATACGGCAGGACGCTTGAAACCTATCTCAAAAATCGGCTTTGCCACGGGCATTGACAGGCTGACCTTCTTTTTGGCGACCGCATACGGCTCGTCGAAAGGTTCGGTTTCAACGCTGACGGTTGTTCCCGTGCGGAGTTTGTTTTCGCAGATACGGCAAACCTCTTCGGGGTCAAAATTTCCTGCTACGCACAAGGACATATTCGAGGAATTATAAAACGCATTATAGCAGTCGTAGAGCGCTTTTGGAGTTATCTGTGAAATACTTTCGACCGTTCCGGCTATATCAAGACGAACGGGATTTTTCTCATAAATCGCCTCAAGGAGATTTGTAAAGACCCTCCAGGACGGGTTGTCACGGTACATTGTTATCTCCTGAGCGATAATTCCCCGCTCTTTTTCGACATTTTCTTCGGTGAAATACGGATTTGACACAAAATCCAGCAATATTTCGAGATTTTCCGAAAACTTGTCCGTGCAGGAGAAATAATACTGCGTATAATCAAAGCTCGTGCCTGCGTTGCAGGAGGCGCCTGTCTGCGCAAAGAGCGAAAAAGCGTCCTTTTCTTCGCTTTCAAAAAGCTTGTGTTCAAGATAATGGGCAGTGCCGTCGGGGATTTTTATAAAATTCCCTCCGTCTGTACGAAAGCTGTTGTCCTGAGAACCGAATTTTACGGAAAACCTTGCTGTCGCCGAAGAATAGTTCCCCATAGGGAGCATATAAATTTCCGTGCCGCTCGGGTGGGTATATTTCAGACAGGTTTCTTTTATAGTATTATCGTATATTTTTTCTATCATAAATTTCAGTCCTCGCTGTTATTTCCGCTGAGAGTATAAACGGTATCAAGCTTATACAGCCTTGCCGCATCACGCACACGCTCTTTCGTCACCCCGTCGATAAGCTCGGAATACTCTTCGGGAGCGAGAATTTCTTCGTCCTGGAGCTGATTCATAAACCAGTTTGCAAGCGAGCCTGCGCTGTCATAAACCGCTTTAAGCTGATTTTTAAGTTCAAGCTTTGCACGGAAAAGCTCTTCGTCGGTAATTCCGTTTTCGCATATATCGTGTAATTCCGCCAAAATCGCCTCTTCGGTGCGATTTTTGTTCTTAGGCTCAATTCCCGCATAACAAACGAGCGCACGTTTCGCCCTGTCCGAATAAGCGCTGCAATAGTAGCAAAGCGACTGCTTTTCTCTTATATTCATAAAGAACCTGGAGGTCGTCATACCGCCGATGATTTTTGAGAAGATAAGATTTGCGGCTCTGTCGGTCATTTCGGGCGCTTTGAAATACATTCTCAGAATAGCCTGTTTCATATCGAACAAATCCTCCGCATAAGCCGCCTTTTCTTTCAGAGCAGAAGGCTTGCAGCAGAGCTTTTCAACCGTGCAGCGGCGTTTTATACGAGAAAATTCCCTTGTAAATATTTCTTCGGTTTCGTGAAAATCCGAACAGCCCGACGCAAAAATCTCTACCCGTGACGCTTCCAGAATTTTCAAATAAGCCTCGTAAGCCGACTTAGCCGTCACTTTTTCCGCCTCTTCTCGGGAGCCTGACGGCGGTATTTCATCGGGTTCTCCGATATAAGCGATTTTTGCGGCATTTCTTGCGGCAAGCTGAGATTTATCGTTTATTATGCTGTCGATAGAGTCGATAAGCTCTGTTTTCATCATAGCCGTAACTTTTTCGTCAAAAGCGCCGTTTTTGGCTTTGGGACGGAAAAGACATTCGCACATAAGCGATGCAAGACCGTTTTCAAGCTTTTCTCCCGACAGCGCATATCGGTCGTCAAGAGCGCCTCCTACGATTTCCGTGCAGCGCTTTCCGCAGTATGAAACGGTAGAAGTCGAAATCGAGGCGTCATATAAATCGAGTAAAGCCGCAGAAAGCCGGCTGTAGTCGGGATAAAGCTCGCAGCATTCTGACAGCGCATAAGCGGCAAGAGCACACTCTGCACGGGGCAGGTCGTCAAATTCCGTAAAAAGATCTATGCTTATCCTGTTCAGTTTAAATCGGCGGTCTGTTATTTTATTGAAAAACACGCCGTCGGCAATTTGTTTTCTTTCAAAAATTTTAATCAACTCCTAAAAATAACATACAACACTTTTATTATAACATATTTTTTTAAGATTTCCATATTTTTTTGCAAAAAAATAGGGTCTGTCATACAGACCCGCCAAATTAAATGATAAATTATGTGTAGAACAAAAGAAAGGAGACAACTAAACAAACAAATGATATGGAGGTGAAATTCAAATCCGTACCCTTTGCTTGATTAAATTATACAACGAAAGGCAGGTAATGTCAAGTGTATTTTGTTATTTTACACAAATTTCGACATATCCGACAAAACAAATAGATAAAATTAAACAAATTGACCACAAATGTCGTGAAAACATTGTGAAAACGAACGGAAATGCATATTTTTCATAAAATAATAAAAATTTTCTGTTATTCTGAAAAAAATATCCTGAACCGCTTGACAAAAGCAATTTTATGTGATATAATAATTAAGCCGCTTGTGCAGGGTCTTTTAAAAAGCATTCGGCTTACCCTTTCACAGCGAGTTCTTAAAATAAAGAGGTAAAAAATATGTATGCAGTAATCGAAACAGGCGGAAAGCAGTATCAGGTAAAAGAGGGCGATGTTCTCTTTATCGAAAAGCTTGAGGCAGAGGGCGAAATCACCTTCGACAAGGTCGTTATGGTTGGCGGCGACGGCACAACCAAGGTTGGAGATCCTTATGTGAACGGTGCGACCGTAAAGGCTACACTTCTCAAGAACGGCAAGGCTAAGAAAATCACTGTTTTCACTTACAAGCCCAAAAAGCACGTTAAGAGAAAGCAGGGTCACAGACAGCCGTACAGCAAGGTTCAGATTGAGGCTATCAACGCATAATGCTGAAGTGCGTGTTTTTTAAAAACGGCGAGGATTTTACAGGCTTTCAGATAAGCGGTCACGCAGGCTATGAAACCGAAAACGGCGATGTTGTCTGCGCAGGGGTAAGCTCCTGTGTTATGCTGGTGTGCAACACGATAACCGATTTTTTCAAGGTCAAAGCCGATGTGGAAGTTCTCGAAAATCAGATAACGCTGAGGCTTACCGAAAATGACAGGTATGCAAAAGAGCTTATCAGGTCGTTTTTTACGCACATTCAGGTGATATCCGAAGAGTATAAAAAGGTAAAAATGGAAATCAAGTCGGGAGGAAAATGAAATGATTAAAATCAGTTTACAGTATTTCGCTCATAAAAAGGGAATGGGTTCAACCAAAAACGGACGCGACTCTGAGTCTAAGAGATTGGGTGTTAAGCGTGCCGACGGTCAGTTTGTTCCTGCAGGAAACATTCTTGTAAGACAGAGAGGAACTCATATTCACCCCGGAAACAACGTTGGCAAGGGTTCTGATGATACATTGTTCGCTCTTATCGACGGAGTTGTTAAGTTTGAGCGTGTCGGCAGAGACAGAAAACAGGTCAGCGTTTACGCTAAGGCTGAGTGAACAAGATGATTACAAAAAAGCCGGATAGTCCTTATCCGGCTTATTTATCATTTTGACGGGAAAGAATATCGTGCCGGCATTAAGGTTAAGATAATGTCAACGGGGAGGCGGCGCTTTTGTTTGCAGATAAGGTAAATATAACGGTCAAGGCAGGAGACGGCGGAAACGGCGCTGTATCCTTTCACAGGGAAAAATATGTGGCTGCGGGAGGTCCTGACGGCGGAGACGGAGGAAAAGGCTCTGATATTGTCTTTGTCGCAGACGACAGCTTGTCCACGCTTATAGATTTTCGCTACAAGAAAAAATATATCGCTCCAAACGGAGAGCCGGGCGGCGCAAAACGCTGTTTCGGCAAATCAATGGAGCCTACGATTATACGTGTACCCAGAGGAACGGTCGTTAAGGACGCTCATACGGGCAGAATTATGGCGGATATATCGGGCGATGAGCCTGTGGTTATCGCACGGGGAGGAAAAGGCGGCTGGGGAAATACCCATTTTGCAACTCCCACAAGACAAATTCCCCGTTTTGCAAAGCCCGGTTTTCCCGGCGAGAGGTTTGATTTGACGCTTGAGCTGAAACTCCTTGCAGACGTGGGTCTTGTCGGATTTCCGAATGTCGGAAAATCCACGCTTATCAGCGTTGTGAGTGCGGCAAAACCTAAAATCGCAAATTACCACTTTACAACGCTTTCCCCCGTGCTGGGAGTTGTTAAACAGGGCGAAAAATCCTTCGTTATGGCGGATATTCCCGGACTTATCGAGGGCGCTTCCGAGGGTGCAGGTCTCGGACACGAGTTTTTAAGACACGTTGAGCGGTGCAGACTGATAATTCATGTCGTTGATGTTTCGGGCATCGAGGGGCGAGACCCTATCGAGGACTATGAAAAAATCAATACTGAGCTTGCTAATTTCTCAGATGATCTGTCAAAGCTGCCACAGCTTGTAGCAGCAAATAAATGCGACCTTGCAAGCGAGGAACAAATCGCACGTTTTGAGAAATATGCGGCTGAAAAGGGGCACAGGCTATTCAGAATATCGGCGGCGACCACAGAGGGCACTTCGGCGCTTATGGAGGCTGCCTGTACGGAGTTGGATAAGCTGCCGCCCGTAAAACGCTATGAGCCTACTCCTCTTACTCTTGAAGAAATGGACAGGCTTGCGGCGGAAAAACGTTCGTTTACCGTAGATGTCGAGGACGGGGTTTATATTGTCAATGCGGAGTGGCTTGCCCCCATTCTGTACAACTGCAATATGGAGGATTACGAGAGCCTTCAGTATTTTCAGCGTGTTCTTCATCAGAGCGGTATTATTGATGAGCTCGAACGTTTGGGAATTGAAGAGGACGATGTCGTTTCAATATACGACTTTGAGTTCAATTACGTCAGATAAAAAATCAGATAAAAATTCTTCCGAGAGCGGGATTTCGGAGGTAAATATGAGCTTAATAAGTAATTTGATAAACGGCCTTGAACGACCGACAGCAGGCAGCGAGGAAACTGCCCGTAACGTTATGGATATGTGCAAAAAAATCTCGGCGGACAACGCATTGTTCGTCGGAGATGAGCTGTTCACGCCCGCTCTTATCCAAAAAACAACGGGAGCAAAGGTTTCTGCGTGCTTTACAGAAAAAAATCGTGCCGAAAGAGCTGAGGCAAAAGGCTTTTCGGCAAGCGTAGTTATGCCGTTTGAAATTCCTTCGGGAGAAAACGGCTGGGATTTTGTTTGGTATAACGGGACAACCTCTCTTGAGGGTTCGGCTCGTCTGCTTGAGGCTGTTTATGACAGCCTGAAAAGCAAAGGCAAGGCGGTTTTCAGAACGCTTTGCTGGCTTATCGACCCTTCTCCCGATACAAAATGCTATGTCGAACGCCGTTTCGGCAGACCCGAGGCTCTTGACAGCGTTTTAAGGTGCGCAAAGGAGCAGGGATTTAAGGTGCTGGATTTTTACATTGCGCCGAAAACCGACTGGACTCACGGACTGTATGAGCCGCTGAAAAATGCAATGCAGCAGCTTGACGGGGAACGCGAGGACGGCGAAGAGTCGGGCATTTCGGAGTTAAACAAGGAAATTTATATGTTTGAATTGCACAGCGAGGAGTACAGCTTTGTCTACTACATTCTTGAAAAGTGAGCCTCTTACCGAAAAAGAAGTGTCGGGATATTCGCCGAATGTTCTGGCGTTTTACGGGGATTCCGTTTATGAAACGCTTGTAAGAGAAAGCATAGTGCGTGTTCATCAGACAAATGCCGGAAAACTTCATAAGCTGGCTGTTGACCGTGTCCGTGCAGGATTTCAGGCGGAGGCTGTCGGTGTAATTGAGCCGCTTTTGAACGAAAAAGAGGCTGATATTCTAAGACGAGGAAGAAACGCAGGCGGAATATCCGTCCCGAAAAGCTCAAACCCCTCGGAGTACCGCAGGGCGACCGCTCTTGAAACGCTTTTCGGATATCTTGCTCTCTGCGGAAAGAATGAACGGATAAGAGAGCTGTTTGACGCAATTTGTGCGGCATTTCCCGAAAAATGATTTTGATGAAAAATCGGTGCGGCTTTCTTTAAGAGAGCGCATATACAATAACACAATAATTACCCATAAAGGAGAAAAGATTATGTCAGGACATTCAAAATGGAGTACTATCAAGAGAAAAAAAGGCGAAAAGGACGGCGCAAGAGCTAAGGTTTTCACGAAAATCAGCCGTGAAATTCTCGTTTGCATAAAAGAAACGGGAAGTGCCGACCCTGCCAACAACTCAAAGCTTGCGGCTCTTGTACAAAAGGCAAAATCCAATAATATACCCAACGATAACATTGACAGACTGCTCAAAAAGGCGGCAGGCGGCTCTGAAAAGAATGATTACGAAAACTGCGTTTACGAGGGCTACGGTCCCGGCGGAGTTGCTGTTATAGTCGACTGCCTGACCGATAACAGAAACCGCACCGCAGGAGAAATTCGTCATTATTTCGACAAATCCGGCGGAAATATGGGTACTACGGGCTGTGTATCGTTTTTGTTTTCGCTTAAAGGAATAATCGTACTTAACAACGAGGACGGCGATATTGACGAGGACAAGGCTATGGAGGATATTCTCGAAAGCGGCGCCGATGATTTTTCCTTCGAGGACGGAGTGGTTGAAATAACAACCGATCCTGCCAATGTTGCGGCTGTTGCGGAAGAGCTTACCAAGCGTGGATACAGCATAATTTCCGCCGAGGCAGAGCAGGTGCCCTCTACTTACACGACTCTCACCGACGATGACCAGCTAAAGAAAATGGCTCAGCTTCTTGAAACTCTTGAGGACAACGACGACGTACAGAATGTCTGGCACAATTGGGACGAACCCGACAGCGACGACGAGGATTGAAAAGCAAGATCCGCAGAGTAAAATCTGCGGATCGTTTTTTATATTGCGCTGAACGAAACTATCCTTGCCTCAATACGGGGAAACATTTGCGTGCTTGCAGTGTATTTAAGCTTGTCTATCACGATACGGCACTTGATATATTCGCTGCTTTGGGGTATGCCGAGATTTTCCGCCGATGCGTCCGTTTCGATATTGCCAAGGTATATGCTGCCGTATTCGTTCGCCCAGGTGATATTTTTATCCGAGCCTGTCACAAGCGCATGGTATATTCCGTCTGGGTCAGACCGATAATCTCTAACGGGAATTTGATAATTTACAACGGGAATTTCGCCCTCAGTGGGAATAAATGTAATATCGCCCTTGCGTGAATTATACAGATCATCTGCGGCGTTGACATTTATATAACCCGTAAGTTCTGCCTCTCCCGAAAACTCACAGCTGCCGTAGCAAAAATATTTTCCGGGAAAAGACCACGCAGAGTTTTCGTCCGTACGGGCAAAATTCGTTTCTGCAAAAGTCAGCGTCATTCCGCACATTTTTTCGCCGACATTCAGACGGATAAAACTGCTTTCCTTTTCATCGGTTATATCGGAAAAAGACATTTCCGCATCGTTGTAAACATCGGGATTATCGAGATTTGTGCGGAAAATTCCTCTCGGCTCAGAGGCGTAGATAAATCCCATACAAAGCACCGATGAAAAATTCTCTTCGGAGAAATTGTCTATGCTTGCGTCAGCTCCGTCCGGAACGAAAATCTGCTTTATATCCGTTTTCAGAACAGTATCTCCCGCAAGACCCGTAAGAAAGGTTTCGTTGCTTGTTTCGGAGGTCGTCGTCTGCTCGCTTTCGGCAGAGCTTTCTTCAGAGCTGCTCGAAACAACCGAAGAGCTTTCCGCCGAACTTGAAGATATAACGCTTGAAGAGCTTGCCGAAGAGGAGCTTGAAGTCGTGACCGACTCGGAAATTTCATCGCCCGTTCCGCAGCCGCAGAGAGCCGCCGCCGCAATCATCGCAATACCGACATTTATCGCTTTTTTCATATATTTTCCTCCGCATTATCTTATTTCGCACTAAGTATAGCATATTTTTTTTAAAAAGTCAAGCCGAAGAAGAATTGTCCACAAAAAAATCGGGTAAAATTTGGTTAAAAAGTTACTTTACAAATCGCTGAAAATTACTTAAAATATTATTATCAGACCTAAGAAAGGAATACCGAAATGATAAAGAAAACCGTGACAATGAGCGATATTGCGAAAGTTATGAATGTCAGTACAGTCACCGTTTCAAAGGCGCTGGGCGGTCGCGAGGGAGTAAGCGAGGCGCTGCGTGAAAAAATCAGGCAGAAAGCTGCGGAAATGGGTTATCGGCTGCATTCGGGGCGTTCTTTGAGGGACGGACTTACCTATAATATAGGCGTTCTTGTTGCAAAGCGCTTTATCAGCGAGCCTTCTTCACTTTACTGGATAATTTACAAGCACCTTGTGGAAATTCTCCAGAAACAGAATTATTACGGAATGCTTGAGGTCGTTGACGGGGAGAACGGCGTCTATGAGATACCAAACTCGGTCATTGACAAAAAAGTCGACGGACTTATCGTTCTCGGACAGTTTTCGGACAGCTTTATAGACAAGCTGTCGTCCTATTATATTCCTATGGTTTTTCTGGACTATTATGCTGCCCGTGAGGATTCGGACGCAGTTGTTCCGGATAACTTTTACGGAGCTTATCTGCTTACATCTCACATTATAGCAAACGGTCACAGGAAAATTGCGTTTTTAGGGACGATACAAGGCTTGTCAAGCGTTCAGGACAGATTTTTAGGGTATTGCAAGGCGCTGCTTGAAAACCGTATAGCTGTCCGAAGAGAGTGGATTTTAAGCAGCAGAAACGCCGACGGAGAGCCTCTGACAACGTTTTTGCTCCCCGAAGAAATGCCGACGGCATTTGTCTGCGGCTCGGACGAATGTGCGTTCAACCTTGTAAATCAGCTTAAAAATGCAGGAATAAGAGTGCCGCAGGACGTTTCTGTCGCAGGCTATGACAATCACATATATTCGACGATGTGCAGTCCGCATTTGACGACAATGGACGTTGACAGCCGAAGTATGTCGAGAGAGGCTGCTGAAAGTCTTCTTTCAAAAATACGGGGCAGCGTGCGTCCGCACGGCAGAACGCTCGTTTCGGGAAAGCTTATCATACGTGACAGCGTAAAAAATCTTTTCTCGTAATGTCAAAATAATTTGCACGGCTCTTGACAAAAGAGTGAAATTGTGGTAAAATCCTTTATGTAAAATAAGATATAACAGGAGGCATAATATGGAAATCACAAAGGATATAAAATATATAGGCGTAAACGACCACGAGGTCGATTTGTTTGAGGGAATGTATGACGTTCCCAACGGAATGGCGTATAATTCTTACGTCATTTTAGATGAGAAAGTTGCGGTTATAGACACCGTTGACGCTAATTTCGGCGAGCTTTGGCTTTCAAATCTCGAAAGAGAGCTTAACGGCAGAAATCCCGATTATCTCGTGGTTCAGCATATGGAACCCGACCATTCGGCAAATGTCTCTGTTTTCACAGAACGCTATCCCGACACGAAAATTGTTGCGTCCGCAAAAGCTTTCGTTATGATGGGACAGTTTTTTGCAAATGAATTTAAGGATAAACAGGTCGTTGTCAGCGACGGCGACAAGCTCTCTCTCGGTTCGCACGAGCTTAATTTCGTAACAGCTCCTATGGTTCATTGGCCTGAGGTCATTATGACATACGACAGCAAGGACAAGGCGCTTTTTTCGGCGGACGGTTTCGGCAAATTCGGCGCACTTGACGTTGAGGATCCCGAAGGCTGGGCTTGCGAGGCAAGACGTTACTATTTCGGCATTGTCGGAAAATACGGCGCTCAGGTGCAGGCTGTTCTCAAGAAAGCCGCAGGACTTGATATTCAGATGATACTTCCTCTTCACGGTCCGATTTTAACGGAGAATTTGGGCTATTACCTCGATATATACAATACCTGGTCAAGCTACGGCGTTGAAAGCGAGGGCGTGTGCGTCGCTTACACTTCTGTTTACGGTCATACCAAAGAGGCAGCATTAAAGCTCGCCGATAAGCTCAAAAAAGCAGGCTGCCCGAAAGTCGCTGTCACCGACCTTGCCCGTGACGACTGGGCAGAGGCTGTCGAGGACGCATTCCGTTACGGAAAGCTCGTTCTTGCAACCACCACTTACAACGGAGATATTTTCCCCACTATGAGCGAATTTATCTCTCACCTTGTTGAAAGAAACTACCAAAACCGCCTGATAGGCATTATTGAAAACGGTTCATGGGCGCCTGTTGCGGCAAAAGCTATCAAAAATCGCTTTGAAAAATCCAAAAATATAACCTTTACCGAAACCACAGTCACCATAAAATCGGCACTTAACGCCGAAAGCATAGCGCAGTTAGACCTTCTTGCAAAAGAACTTTTGTAAAATATAATGAGCTTTCCCGAAAAAATATTTCGAGAAAGCTTATTTTTTGTGTTTCATACTTGACAAAAATCCGATTTTCATTTATAATGTAAAGTGGTGTTCAAGAGCTTTTTAATGGAAATCGGCATTGAATGCAGGCAGGGGATTATTCCGTGCATTTTATGGTAATGCGGCAGAGCTGCTGCCATATATCGTTACAGCAGTCGGCTGTGAGCGTTGCCTTATATCTTCTCGGAGTATTCGAGCCTTCTGCCGCTTTTTTGCGGTTATTTTTTTGAAAAAAATCCCAATGCCAAGGAGAGAGATATGGATTTATTGCTGAAAAACGGTTACGTGGTTGACAGTGCAAACGGCTTTGAGGGCATTTCGGACGTTCTTATAGACAAGGGCGTTATTGTGAGGTGCGCTGCGGACATCAACGAGGACGCAGATACGGTAATTGACTGCAAAGGGCTTGCGGTTATCCCCGGAATATGTGATATGCACGTTCATCTTCGTGACCCCGGTCAGACGCACAAGGAAGATATTATCACGGGAGGCGATGCGGCTGTTGCCGGCGGAGTTACCGCTGTCGCCTGTATGCCGAATACAACTCCTCCTGTTGACAATGCAGAAACGGTAAAGTATATCCTCGAAAAAGCTAAAAAGTCAAAAGTCAAGGTTTATCCCGTCGGCTGTATAACAAAGGGTCTGAAAGGCGAGGAACTGTGCGATTTCGAGGAGCTTAAAAGCGCAGGCTGCGTTGCGGTTTCCGACGACGGAAAGCCCGTAAAAAATGCGCAGATTATGGCAAGAGCGCTGGTAAAGGCGCATTATGCGGGACTTAAAGTGATTTCTCACTGCGAGGATACCGATATTGTCGCAGGCGGAATAATGAACAGCGGCGCTGTCGCAAAAGAGCTGGGCGTAAAAGGAATGCACCGTATTTCCGAAGATATTTCAACGGCAAGAGAAATAATTCTTGCAGGAGATCTGGAAATGCCTATTCATATAGCGCACGTTTCCACATCGGCAAGTATGCTGCTTCTGAGAGTGGCTGCCCGTTACGGAGTAATGGTGACATCAGAAACCTGTCCGCATTATTTCACGCTGACAGACGAAAAGCTGCGCCTGCGTGACGCTGATTATCGAATGAATCCTCCCCTTCGCACAAAAGACGACGCTGAGGCAATAACCGAGGGCGTATGTGACGGAACGATAGATTGTATCGTTACCGACCACGCTCCTCACTCAAAAGAGGAAAAGGCTGATTTTGAAAAAGCGCCGAACGGCGTTGTCGGACTGGAAACTTCGCTTGCGGTGACTTTAACTCAGCTTTACCACACGGGAAAGCTCTCTCTCTCGAAGATAGTGCGGCTGATGTGCGTAAATCCCCGTAAAATTTTAGGCATATCGGGCGGCAGATTTGACAGCGGAGAGCCTGCGGATATTGCAATTGTCGACCTGAACGAAGAGTGGACAGTCGACCCCGACAAACTTCACGGAAAATCTCACAATACCTGTTTCAAGGGTATGACGCTTAAAGGCAGGGTCAAAACTACCATTGTTGACGGCAAGGTTTTATATAATGATGATTAAGGATAAGGAGAATTGAAATGTCGCTTGACAGATTGATCGAAAAAATCGAACAGACGCAAAATCCTACGGTTGCAGGTCTTGACCCCAAACTGGATTATGTCCCCGAATTTATCAGAAGAAAATGCTTTGAAAAGTACGGAGAAACGCTGAAGGGAGCGGCAAAGGCGTTATTGGAATTCAACAAGGGACTTATCGACGCATTGTACGACATCGTTCCTGCCGTAAAGCCTCAGGCTGCCTATTATGAAATGTACGGAGCAGCAGGAGTGAAAACTCTTTACAAAACGCAGGAATATGCACGTTCAAAAGGAATGTACGTTATCACAGACGCAAAGCGCAACGACATCGGCACGACAATGGAGGCTTATGCTGTGGCGCATCTTGGCAGGGTCAAGGTCGGAAATACGGAAATCGAGCCGTTTTTGGGCGACGCTCTTACGGTGAACGGTTACCTCGGAAGTGACGGTATAAAGCCGCTCTTGAAGGTCTGCTCCGATAATGACAAGGGCATTTTCGTCCTTGTAAAGACCTCAAATCCTTCGAGCGGAGAACTTCAGGACAGACTTATCGATGGAGAACCCGTGTACGAGGTTATGGGAAAAATGTGCGAAAATTGGGGCAGAGAGCTTTCGGGAGTTTACGGTTACAGCGGAGTGGGCGCTGTCGTGGGAGCGACTTATCCCGAACAAATAAAAAGGCTTAGGGCACTTCTTCCCGAAACATTTTTCCTTATCCCGGGCTACGGCGCACAGGGCGCATCTGCCGCAGATATTGCGGGAGCATTCGACAAGAACGGTTTGGGCGGAATTGTAAACAGCTCAAGAGGGATAATGTGCGCTTATCAGAAACAGAAATGCAGTGAGCATGAGTTTGCGGAGGCAGCACGCAGAGAGGCAATTCGTATGCGTGATGAAATAATGTCTTTTGTCGGAAAAATAACCATCAACGGTTAAGGAGCTTAATATGGATTTTGAGAACAGAAGAAAGGCAAGTCTTATCCTGGCGGACGGTACGGTTTTTGAGGGAAAATCCTTCGGCGCAGAGGGAAAGGTCTTGGGAGAAATCGTTTTTACGACTGCGATGACAGGTTATCAGGAAACGCTGACAGACCCGTCATACTGCGGACAGATAATAACGCAGACGTTTCCGCTTATAGGAAACTACGGCGTGAATAAAATCGACCCCGAAAGTCAAGGCAGCGCAGTTTTCGGCTACATCGTAAGAGAATACTGCGAAGAGCCGTCAAATTTTCGCTGCGAGGGCAATCTCAACGATTACATAAAAAATTTGGGTATTGTCGGAATTTACGATATTGACACGAGAAAGCTCACCAGAATTATCCGTGAAACGGGCGTTATGAACGGCGCAATCGTCTGCGGAGATTTTGACAGGGACGCTCTTCTTGACGAGATAAGAAATTACAGGGAAGAACCTCCCGTGCCTAAGGTAAGCGTTAAAGAAAAGCAGATTTTTAAAGCGGAAAACCCGAAATATAATGTCGTGCTTATTGACTACGGCTACAAATTCAATATAAGAAGAGAGCTTTTAAATCGCGGCTGTAATGTAACGGTTGTGCCTCACAATACGACGGCAGACGAGATAAAAGCGTTTAATCCCGACGGAATAATGCTGTCGAACGGTCCAGGCGATCCGCAGCAAAATCCTGACGCAATAAAAACCCTCAAAGAGCTTATTCCTGCGCAGATACCGACTTTCGGCATTTGTCTGGGACATCAGCTCCTTGCGATTGCAAACGGTGCGTCTACAATGAAGATGAAATACGGTCACAGAGGCGGAAATCAGCCTGTAAAGGACCTCGCTCACGACAGGACTTATATTACGGCGCAAAATCACGGTTATGCAGTCGTTGGCGAAACTCTTTCCGAGGCTGTGGGAGAGGTTAGCCACATAAACAATAACGACGGCACCTGCGAGGGTATCCGCTACAAAAATGCGCCTGCGTTTACGGTTCAGTTTCACCCCGAGGCTTGCGGCGGTCCGCATGACACGTCTTATCTGTTCGACGAGTTTATTGAGCTGATGAACGGGAATAAATAAAAAACGTGTAAGAGCAGCTGCCGTTGAATATAGGATAATCAATGAAATATCTGTCTTGACAGAACAAACGAAACTTGTACTTTGTAAGCTTGAACAGCAAGCGAACTAAAAGAAAGGACGAAAAACGATGCCTTTAAGAGAAGATATAAAGAAAGTGCTTGTAATAGGATCGGGACCTATCGTTATAGGTCAGGCTGCCGAGTTTGACTATGCCGGAACGCAGGCTTGCCGGGCATTAAAGCAGGAGGGCCTTGAAGTTGTACTTATAAACTCCAATCCTGCGACTATAATGACCGACAAGCATATGGCGGACAAAATTTATATTGAACCGCTGACGCTTGACGTGGTAAAAAGAGTTATCGAAATTGAAAAGCCCGACTCGGTCGTTTCAAACCTTGGCGGACAGACCGCTTTGACGCTTTCAATGCAGTTAGCCGAGAGCGGTTTTCTTGCCGAACACGGCGTAAAGCTTTTGGGCTCTAACCCCGAAACTATTCACAAAGCAGAGGACAGACAGGCGTTCAAGGACACTATGGAGGAAATAGGTCAGCCTTGTATTCCCTCAAAAGTCGTTGAAAATATCGACGATGCTATGGCGTTCGCCGAGGAAATAGGCTATCCCGTTATTGTCCGTCCCGCATTTACTCTTGGAGGAACAGGCGGAGGCATCGCCGAAACGTGCGAGGAACTTCATGAAATTGCCACAAACGGACTTAGACTTTCTCCTATTACGCAGATACTTGTTGAAAAGTGCATTTCGGGCTGGAAAGAAATTGAGTTTGAGGTTATACGTGACCGAAAAAACAACGTTATTACCGTCTGCTCAATGGAGAATTTTGACCCCGTGGGAGTACATACGGGAGATTCTATCGTTGTCGCTCCTGCGGTCACTCTTGCCGATAAGGAATATCAGATGCTGCGCACGGCGGCTCTGGATATAATACAGGCGCTCAAGGTAGAGGGCGGCTGCAACTGCCAGTTTGCTTTGAAACCCGACAGCTTTGAATATGCCGTAATCGAGGTAAATCCCCGTGTTTCACGATCTTCGGCGCTTGCCTCAAAGGCAACCGGTTATCCTATAGCAAAGGTTGCCGCAAAAATAGCGGTCGGCTATACCCTTGACGAAATAGTAAATCAGGTTACGGGAAAAACCTATGCCGCATTTGAGCCTGCACTCGATTATCTTGTGGTAAAATTCCCGAAGTGGCCTTTTGATAAATTCGTTTATGCTAAGAAAACTCTTGGTACGCAGATGAAAGCCACGGGAGAAATTATGGCGATTGCTCCCTCTTTTGAGGCAGGAATGATAAAGGCAGTCCGCTCTATAGAGCTTTCAATGGACACTCTTACCAAACGTGAGTTTACTGCGCTTACCGACGAAGAGGTAGAAAAAAAGCTCTTTGACGTAGATGTGGACAGATCGTTCTGCGTTTTTGAGGCTTTGAAGAGGGGTATTTCGATTGACAGAATTCACGAAATTACCAAAATAGACAAATGGTTCATTTCAAAACTCAACAATCTTGCAAAGCTCGAAAAATGGCTCTCCGAGGGCGAGCTTACCAAGGAAAAATACGAAACTGCGAAAAAATATTGCTACCTTGACAGCACAATTGAGCGGCTTTCGGGTCAGAAAATCGCAGATAAGCCTTTCAGCCGGAAACTTGCGGTATATAAAATGGTCGATACCTGTGCAGCGGAATTTTCTGCGGAAACGCCCTATTTCTATAATGATTTTGACGAGGAGAACGAGGCTGCGGAGTTTATTGAACAGCACCCCTCGGACAAGAAAAAAGTGATAGTTTTCGGCTCAGGACCTATCAGAATAGGACAGGGAATTGAGTTTGACTATTGTTCGGTACACTGTGTGTGGACTTTAAAGGAAGAGGGCTGCGAGGCGATTATCTGCAACAACAATCCCGAAACCGTTTCCACGGATTTTGACACGGGAACAAGACTGTACTTCGACCCTCTTACAAAGGAAGATGTTGAGGCGCTTATCGCCACAGAAAAGCCCTACGGCTGCGTTGTTCAGTTCGGCGGACAGACCGCAATAAAGCTGACAAAGCATCTTACGGAAATGGGCGTTCGTATTCTCGGAACGCAGGCTGCCGATATAGATGCCGCAGAGGACAGAGAGCTGTTTGACGAGCTGCTTGAAAAGTGCGGTATTCCACGTCCGAAGGGAGAAACGGTTTTCACAGAAGAAGAGGCTCTGAAGGCTGCAAACGAGTTGGGTTATCCTGTTCTTCTCCGTCCGTCATACGTTTTGGGCGGACAGAATATGATAATCGCCCACGGTGACGCCGATGTTTCGGAGTATATGAAGATCATCACCTCCCACGAGCTTGAAAATCCCGTGCTTATTGATAAATATATGATGGGAACCGAGGTTGAGGTCGACGCTATCTGTGACGGCGAGGATTTTGTGATCCCCGGTATAATGGAGCACGTCGAAAGAGCGGGCATTCATTCGGGAGATTCGATTTCAATGTATCCCAGCCGAAATCTGACCGAACACATTAAAAAAGTGATCATTGATTACACCGAAAAGCTGTCCAAAGCTCTTCACGTAATCGGACTTGTAAATATTCAATACGTTGTGTACAACCACGAGGTTTATGTTATCGAGGTAAATCCCCGTTCTTCGAGAACCGTACCGTATATAAGCAAGGTTACGGGCGTTCCTATGGTAGACCTTGCTACAAAAATCATTCTCGGCAAGAAACTCAAAGATATGGGATATAAGAGCGGACTGTACCGCGACGCAGATTATGTAGCGGTGAAAGTACCTGTTTTCAGCTTTGAAAAGCTCCACGATGTGGACAATCAGCTCGGTCCCGAAATGAAATCCACAGGCGAGTGCCTCGGTATTGCAAGAACATTCGGCGACGCTCTTTACAAAGGACTTGTTGCGGCAGGATATAAATTCTGCGACCCTCGTTCGGGGGCAAATCCCAACTCCCCCGACGGCACTTACGGCGTGCTTATTTCGGTTCGTGACAGCGACAAGAACGACGTTATAGAAATAGCCTCCCGTTTTGAGGATCTGGGCTTTAAAATATACGCAACAGGCGGCACAGCGTCTGTTCTCAACAGAAATATGATTGCCGCAAATCACGTATACAGAATACACGAAGATCAGGAACCCAACGTTATCACCCTGCTGGAGAGCGGAGAGATAAGCTATGTTATTTCAACGTCCGAAACGGGAAGAAAGCCCTCTCTTGACAGCGTAAGAATGCGCAGAAAAGCAGTAGAGCGTTCTATCGTCTGCCTTACCGCAATTGACACAGCAAACGCACTTCTTGACTGCCTTGAGGCAAAACGCAACATCTCTGAGATTGAGCTTGTCGATATTACAAAAATATGAAAATAGGCAAAATTACCATTCGCCGCACCTATAAATTATCCCGTCTGATATGCGACCTTATATCTCTTGCAGAAACAGCGGTAATAGTTTATATGACGGTAAATTTTATAAACATTGAGGATATTGAAAGCAGAGCTGTCGCTTTGTCAATGATTTTCCCGTCGCTGGTTCTAATAATAGCCGCAGTTTATGTCTTTCTCACATTAAAGAATTTGAAATTCGGGAAATATGAAATAACAAAGAAGAACGCAGAAGAAATCTATAACTGGTATGCGTTTTCGGTATCGCTTGTAAAGCTGCCTGCACTGCTTATCGTTTTCGAGAGTATGCTGACATTTCAGGAGATAATGCTCGGAATAGGCGTAAATCTTTTGAATTTCAGGATTATTCTTTACATTTTGCTGATAGTGATAATAATTCGTATGTCAATTCACAGAATAAGTATGCTTGCAAAGAAAGAGGAAACCTCAGACGCCGTTATCGTTCGTTCGGTTGCGGTTGATGATGAAAAGGAGAAAAAATGAGCTATTTTTGCGGAAAATATCCGATAATTGAACGAAAAACCTTAGCAAAGGGAATTTATTCTATGATTGTCGATGCTCCTGAGCTTGCCGAAGAGGCACAGGCAGGACAGTTTGCAAATATCGGAGTACAGGGATTTACTCTTCGCAGACCTATTTCTATCTGCGAGATTGACAAGGAAAACGGCACGCTGCGGTTTGTTTTCGAGGTAAGAGGCAAAGGCACGGCGGCTCTTTCACGCCTTGTCGAGGGAGAAAGCCTTGACATTCTGGGACCTCTGGGCAACGGCTTTCGCATACCGGAGGGGAAAAAAATAATCGTTGTCGGCGGCGGAATAGGCACTCCCCCTATGCTTGAAATAGCCCGCCAAACGACCTCTCTTTGTACCGCTATTCTGGGTTTTCGCGATTATTCGAGAATTATCCTCAAAGACGAGTATGAGGAATTGTGCGCAAAGACAGTTCTCTGCACGGACGACGGAAGTGTCGGCATTCACGGAATGGTAACAGCTCCTCTTGCGGAAAATCTTAAAACGGGAGATTATTCGCTGGTATGTGCGTGCGGTCCTGAGCCTATGCTTAAAGCCGTAATAAAGACCTGTGAAGAAAATAATGTTCCGTGTCAGGTCTCGCTTGAGCAGAGAATGGGCTGCGGAGTAGGTGCGTGCGTCGTATGCTCGTGTATGACTGTAAGAAACGGAAAAGAATTTTATTCAAGAGTCTGCAAGGACGGTCCTGTATTCAATGCTGAGGAGGTGAGGTTCGGTGGTTGATTTGTCTGTAAGAATTGCCGGAGTAGAATTTCCGAACCCCGTTATCGCCGCATCGGGCACTTACGGAAACGGTGAGTGCTATACCGACTTATATCCGCTGTCAAAGCTTGGCGGCATTTCCTGCAAGGGAATGACTATAGAGCCAAAACTCGGCAATCCGCCTCCCCGTATTGCGGAAACCTATTCGGGAATACTCAATTCCGTAGGTCTGCAAAATATAGGCGTTCACGGATTTATCGAGTATTATCTTCCCACTTTAAAGGAAGAGGGCAACGTTATCATCGCAAACGTTGCAGGCGCTGTTATTGATGATTATATTGCGGCAGCAGAGGCTCTTGACGAAACCGATGTGGATATGATAGAGCTTAATATATCCTGCCCGAACGTAAAGCAGGGCGGTGCGTCGTGGGGAGTATCCTGCGAGGGTGCAGGTTCTGTTACTTCCGCTGTCAGAAGAGCTACAAAAAAGCCGCTTATCGTAAAACTCACCCCTAATGTCACCGATATAACCGAAATAGCAAAAGCGGTTGAGGCTGAGGGCGCAGACTGCATTTCTCTGATAAATACGCTTCTCGGAATGAGAATTGACATCAATTCGCACCGACCCATTCTGAAAAACAATACAGGCGGACTAAGCGGTCCTGCGGTTTTCCCCGTTGCGGTAAGAATGGTTTATCAGTGCTATAAGGCTGTAAATATACCGATAATAGGAATGGGCGGTATCTCCGTATGGGAGGACGCAATTGAAATGATGCTTGCAGGAGCGACTGCAATTCAAATGGGAACGGCGATTTTCAACGACCCGTATTCTCCGCTTAAAGTCATTGAGGGAATAGAAGAGTATATGGACAGAAATAATATCAAATCTCTTACAGAAATTATCGGTCAGGTAAAGCCGTGGTGATAAAGGAAGAATTTCAGAGAACCGCAAAGCTTTTGGGAGAAACCGCTCTGGAAAAGCTTTCCCGTGCAAGAATTGCCGTTTTCGGTCTGGGAGGAGTAGGCGGTCACGCCGCCGAGGCTCTCGTCAGGAGCGGTATAGGGGCAATCGACATAATTGATGGCGATACAGTTGCCCTGTCCAATATAAACCGACAGCTTGTCGCCTTGCACAGCACGGTCGGCAGGCTGAAAACAGATGTCTGCGCCGAGAGATTTCTTGATATAAACCCCGATTTACAGCTTAGAAAATATCCGGTTTTTTTAAGCGAAGAAACTGCGTCAATATTTGATTTTTCGTCTTATGATTATGTCCTTGACTGCATTGACGATGTTTTGGCAAAGGTATTTCTTGCAGAAATCTGCACTAAGCATAACATTAGAATAATAAGCTCTATGGGAGCAGGAAACAAGCTTGACCCTATGGGTTTCAAGACAGCCGATATTTACGAAACTTCGGTCTGTCCGCTTGCGAGAGTTATGCGTCAGCGCCTGCGAAAAGCAGGAGTTGAGCGCCTGCGTGTGGTTTATTCAACGGAAGAGCCTGTGATAACAGAGCGCACGCCTGCCTCTTGCGCTTACGTTCCGTCAGCGGCAGGCTTGCTTATGTCGTCAGAGGTAATTAAAGACATTACGAGGTAAAATGATGTTTTTTACAATTTTAGTGTGTAAAATATTGAGATTTATCGGAAAGCTTTTCCACAGGGGTTCAAGTATGCCGGGACAAATTGCTTTAAAGCTCTCGCCGAACATTCTCTCAAAGGTGAAACTTCCCGATAAAGTTATTGCGGTAACGGGCAGCAACGGCAAGACCTCGACCGTTGAAATGATTGCTTATATTCTTGAAAAGGAGGGCAAAAAAGTCGTCTGGAACAGAGAAGGCTCAAATCAGATTGAGGGCGTTGCCACACTGATTTTGTCAAATTGCACTTTCGGCGGAAAAATGAAGGGCGATGTCCTTTTGCTGGAAAGCGATGAGCGCTATTCAAAATTCACTTTCAGCCATTTTTTGCCCACGCATTACGTTATAACAAATCTCTACCGTGACCAACTCACAAGAAACGGTCACCCTGAGTGGGTTTTTGACGCAATTTCGCCATCTGTTACCGATAGATCACAGCTTATCCTTAACGCAGACGATCCGCTTGTTTCGCTTTTCGGCAAAGACAGGGAGAACGTTGTGTGGTTCGGTATGGACAAGCAGAGCTTTTCCACAGCCGAAAATACGTCCGTTTATGACGACGGCGCATTCTGCCCGTGCTGTAAAAAGCCTATGAAGTATGATTACCGTCATTACAGCCATATCGGCGGATATTATTGTGAAAGCTGCGGACACAAAAAGCATAAGACCGATTTCACGGTAACTGACGCCGACCTCGAAAGCGGCATAATAACAGTAAACGGCAGGCATAAAATCACGCTTGCTTTCAAGAGCATCTATAACGTGTATAATATTCTGGCGTGCTTTGCGGTCTGCTCTCTTGTCGGTATAAGCGAGGAAAAAATCGCCTTATCCGTAAGCGATTACGTCCTGAAAAACGGCAGAGTCGTGCAGTATAAATTGGGAAATTCCAACGGAACATTTCTTGTTTCCAAGCACGAAAATTCCATTTCCTACAACCAGTCGATACGTTACATTATCGGACAGAACAAGCCCTGCGGCGTGATAATAATTGTTGACGCTGTAAGCAGACGTTATTCAACGGGAGAAATAAGCTGGCTGTGGGACATAGATTTTGAATTGCTGAACAACGCTTGCGTTGAGAAAATCTATCTTTTGGGCGCACATTGTGAGGATTTGAAAACACGGCTTTCTTTCACGGAGATCCCCGAAGAAAAGCTGTACGTAAATCCCGACATCGAAACAGCAATTGATGAGATAAAGTCCGAAGAGCGTCCTTTGCTTTACACTGTGACCTGCTTTTCGGATAAATCAAAATTTCTCTCTAAGGTGGAGGTGCAAGAATGAAAATCCTGCATTTGTTCCATAACCTGATGAATTTGTACGGAGAATACGCAAACACCCTTGCGTTACAGCGTGAGCTTGAAAAAAACGGCAAAGAAACCGTTATAGAAAAGCAGTCTGTCGGCGATAAATTTGACTTTTCTTCTGCCGATTTTATTTATATCGGTTCGGGAACGGAGAAAAATCAAAAAGTTGCTCTTCAAGAATTAAAGCCTTTTGCGGAAGAAATTTCTGCGGCTATGGACAGAGGCGCAGTCGTTCTTGCAACGGGAAATTCCTTTGAGATGTTCGGCAAAAAAATAACGGACAAGTCCGGCAGAGAATTTGAGGGTTTGGGTCTGTTTGATTTCACCGTCACGGAAAGCGATAAGCGCACCGTTACCGACAGCCTCTGCGAGTTTAAAGGAAAAGAAATAATCGGATTTATCAATAAGGCAAGCGAGATTTTCGGCGTAAAAAATCCGTTGTTTACCGTAAAACAAGGCGCAGGAAACAGCATATCCGACGCTTTATACGAGGGCATTTGCGAGGGAAACTTTTACGGTACGCATATAATCGGACCTATCCTTATCAGAAACAAAATCATAGCGGAGCATTTTGCGGATCTGCTTGATTTTGCCTCAAAATAAAACAAATCGGCGAGTTTCGGCTCGCCGATTATTTTAGCTTTTGTTTTCCATTTCAACGATATTTTCGCCTGCATATATCTGCCGAAGTTTCGGTTTTTCGATTTTTCCCGTAGCGTTTCGGGGCACTTGTGCAAAGATGATTTTCTTAGGACGCTTGTATCGGGGCAACCCTAAGCAAAATTCGTTGATTTCGTCCTCCGTACAGGTTTCGCCCGATTTTATCTCAACAATAGCCGCTGCGATTTCTCCCAGACGCTTGTCGGGCAGTCCTATGACAGCGACGTCTTTTATCTTGTCAAATTTCGCCATAAAGTTTTCTATTTCAACGGGATAAAGGTTTTCACCTCCGCTTATTACAACGTCTTTTTTGCGGTCGACAAGGAAAATAAACCCGTCCTCGTCCATACGAGCCATATCTCCCGTCCACAGCCATTCCCCGTGAAGGACCTCGGCGGTCGCTTCGGGATTGTTGTAATAGCATTTCATAACTCCGGGACCTTTTACAGCAAGCTCGCCTACCGTTCCCTGAGCGACTTCCTCGCCTTTTTCGTTTATGATTTTTGTTTCCCAGCCGTATCCCGAAATTCCTATCGCACCTACCTTATGTATATTCTCCATTCCGAGATGTACGCAGCCCGGACCTATCGACTCGGAAAGTCCGTAGTTCGTGTCATACTGCTGGTTCGGAAAGTATTTCTGCCAACGCTGAATAAGGCTCTGCGGAACAGGCTGTGCGCCTATGTGCATTAGTCTCCATTGTGACAAATTGTAGTCGGACAGCTTTTCGTGACCGTTGTCAAGCTCCTCGAGAATATCCAAAGCCCACGGCACAAGCAGCCAGACAATGGTGCATCCTTCCTCGGAAACGGTTTTCAAAACAGTACCGGGAGTAACTCCTTTCAGCAGTACGGATTTGCCTCCCGTGATAAGACTGCCGAACCAGTGCATTTTTGCACCCGTGTGATAAAGCGGCGGAATACACAGAAAAACGTCATCGTGGGTTTGCTTGTGGTGATTTTGTTCCACCTTGCAGGAGTGCGATAAAGCCCTGTGCGAGTGCAGAATAGCCTTAGGAAATCCCGTCGTTCCCGAAGAGAAGTAAATAGCTGCGTCATCGTCCTCAGAAAGCTCAATTCCGGGGGAAACGCTTGCACAGTTAGAGGTAAGCTTGTCGTAGTCCTCTGCGAATGAGGGGCAGTCCCCTCCGACATAAAATAAAATTCTGTTGCGGCTGATTTCTTCGGCTATAGACTCTATTCTTCCGATAAATTCGGGACCGAACACAAGAATATCAGCCTCTGCCAGGTCAAGGCAGTACTTAATTTCCTCTGAGCTGTACCTGAAATTCATCGGCACTGCAAGCGCACCCGTTTTGAGTATACCGAAATAAATAGGCAGCCATTCAAGGCAGTTCATCAGCAGAATAGCGACCTTATCTCCCTTTTTAACTCCTCTGCTTATAAGGAGTTGAGCAAATCGGTTTGCTTTTTCATTGAAAACGCTCCAGGTGATCTCACGCCGATACCATTTTGAAGAAGTAGGCTGGATAAGGTCATAATCCTTCCACAGCATACGCCGAGTTTCCATTATTTGCGGATTGACTTCTACAAGAGCCACTTCCGTGGGATATTTTGCGGCATTCTGCTCCAGTAAATCAGTGATAGGCATTTTTAGCTTAGCTCCTTTTCAAATTTGCATCTTTAAATCGCTGAATTTCTGCCCCGAATTGTTCCCCCGCCGCAGCGAGGGGATTGCAGTATAAAAAAACACAGACTTTTGAATGTCAGCAATATAGAGCACAATTAAGATTACATAATCTTATTTTAGTACATTTTGCGGTAAATAACAAGGGGTTAGCGCAAATTATGTGCATTATTCCGAAAAAACCAATTATTTTTGTACAAGATGACAACAAAAATCTCCGATATATTTTACCGCCGAATGGTTGACAAATTCTTTTGTACATGGTATAATAAACATAAATTATTTATATTACATCGTTTCGCGGCATAGGCGGCGAGGAACCGTTTATGCTTAACAAGAGAACCGTGTGAAATTCACGGACGGTACCGCCGCCGTAAGCGCCAAAGCTTTTTGCAGGCTGTCAAGGAAAATTCCCGAAGATTTTTCGGAATGAAAATTAGTCACTGAGCGATCGGGAAGGCTGAATTTTCCGCAATGCGCAAGTCGGAAGACCTACGAAACGTTTTTTGACGAGTTTTGCGATTTACAGAACCCGTCGGGTTACTGTTGCGAAAAAACGGCCGCAGCGTTCTTATTGAACTGCTGCGGCGTTTTATTTTACACAAAAAAGGAGAAAAAATATGGAAAAGAAAACAAGCAAAAAGGGCATAATAATTGCTCTTATCGTTCTGGTTGCAGCGGCAGGAATATTCTGCGGAATTTACTTTTTCCTGCTTCCACAGACAACGACCGGTGCAAAGGATTATTCCGTGACGGTCGTTCACGCCGACAAAAGCTCCAAAACGTTCAATTACAACACCGATGAGGAGTATCTGGGTGCGGCACTCAAAACCGAGGGTCTTATTTCGGGCGATGAAACCGAATTCGGTATGATGGTGGAAACCGTTGACGGCGAACGTGCCGTCTGGGATACGGACGGAGCGTATTGGGCGCTTTACATAGGTGATGAATACGCCTCAACGGGCGTTGACACGACCCCCGTAGACGACGGCGGAATTTACAGATTTGAGTACACACTTGCAAGCTGATAAGAAACTCCTTTTGAGGGAGATTGTGCTTTTCGGGCTTTTAGGCGGTCTGACCTTTGCCTTGCAGGTCGCTATGAGCGGACTACCGAATATTGAGCCCGTTTCGCTGCTTGTAATGGTATATGCGGCGGTATTCGGCAGGAAAAGTCTGTACTGCGTGTACGTATATGTAGTCCTTGACGTACTCCTCTTCGGGATAGGCGTCTGGAATATATATTATCTTTATATTTGGGCAATTTTGGCGGCAGCGGCTATCCTTATGCGAAAATCTCAAAATCCGCTTGCTTGGGCAATTTTATCGGGAGCATTCGGACTTCTTTTCGGCGCATTTTGTATGCCTGTCGATATTTTTATCGGAGGATTGGGATATGCGGCGTCAAGGTGGGTTTCGGGCATTCCCTTTGACCTTATCCATTGTGGGGGAAACTTTGTCGCTGCACTTATTCTTTTTGTTCCGCTGAGGAGATTGCTCGAAAAACTGTCCTCATTCTATCAGAAAACCGACAATAAATAAAAAAAACACCGCACAACAATAGCTGTGCGGTGCTGTCTTTAATTCAGCATTGATATATCGAAAATCTTTGCCACAATAGAAAGAGCCATAATCTCGTTTTCCGACCACATTTGCCGCTGCGTGCTCCTTGCGAACATCACATATCCGCTGAACTTTCCCGCTCTTTCAATGCGGTAAAACATCGCCGATTTTACGCCCTTTTTTTCAAGACATTTTTCCACCATAGGACTTCTTCCGTCAAGCTTATAAAGTCCGTCGAGAATTATAAGATTATCCCTGTTGAAAAGCTCCGAAAAAGCCTTGTTCGGTCTGAAGTGAAGTATGCTTTCAATATCCGAATACACCCCGTCGGGGGTCCATTGAAATGCCGCAGTAAAATTCTCGTAGATTATCAGAATTTCATCAAGCGTAAACGCCGAGCCTATTTCCGAAAAAATCATTTCGTTGCTGTAGGAGCGGCGAACCAGATAATCGTCAATAAGCCGCTGCATAATTCCCACCTTATCGAAAGAAATATTCTTTTCTCCGTTAGCTGTTGTTTCGGGAATTAGCTGTGAATCGTGCAAATTCGGCGTGTAAATGACATAGCGGTTTTTGCCCTTCGATTTGGCAATATAAAGCATTTTATCCGCAAGCGAATACAGCTTATCAAAATTCTTTTCGTTGTCGGGATACGCACTCACACCCATCGAGCAGGTAACATTGAGCTTTCTGGGGTCGTTTTTGAAGGTCCATTCGATAGTTGTCCTTATGGAACGCAGCATATTTCTAAGTTCCGCCTGACTTTCGATCGTTTCGGTAACTATAAGGATCTCATCTCCGCCCATACGTCCGACAATGCCTCGTCCGCTGAGATTGTCGTTGATTATTTTGGTCGCCGAAATGAGCACTTCATCTCCGACAATATGTCCGTGAACGTCATTAACGGTCTTGAAATTATCCAGATCGAGCAGTACAAAAAAGCTGCATTTTACGCTTTGGTCGGCAATTATCCTGTTTGCCTGTTCGATAACGGCGCGCTTATTCAGCATATTGAGAAATGCGTCCTTATCGTTTACGGGGTCAATGACAAGCTTTTGCATCTTATCTCCGCCAATATCAATGCAGCCTGCTACCTCTTCATTTCCGTCCTCGCCGTTAAGGTACCGGCAGGAAAAAGTGCACTGTTCGCAGTCCAAGGGACTTAACAGCCCGTTTATCACAATGCTGTGGCGGAAATTTTTCTTTGCAGATGCAAGGTCGCCGCACAACATTTTAAACTCTTGGGCGCTTTCTTCGGGGATATTTTTCTTCAAAAGTTCGTTTTTCCAACCCGAAAGAGTACCCTTGAATATTGAGCGTTTGCGTGAATCGTTAATATAAAATATTTCCAGCACATCTGTACTGCGCTCATAGTCGATAAGAACAGCACCGATAATATCAAGATAGGTTTCAGCGGTGCGCCTGTACGCTTTAAGCTCGTTTCTTGACTCTCTCAGCTCCGACAGGTCGTTTACACTTATTTCCAGCAATTTTTCCTCGTCCTCGTCAAACAGGTGAAAAGTTGCGAGAAAAGCACAGTATATGCCGTCGTTTCGCCGCAAATCCAGAATAACGGAATAATCTCCGCTTGACGCACATTTAAAAGCGTTTTCTATGACGGACAAGCTCTCGTTCGTGAAAACCTTTTTGACAGACTCGTTCATATCAAGTCCCGTAAATTTTAAAAATCCTTCATCTGCGAGCTTTATGAACAAATGCCTTGTAACAGTAAAAACTCCGCTGTAATATTTTTTCATAATATCCTCTTAATCTGTGAAAATATATCTTACATTCTCACGCAACTCTTCATAAGGGGTTTCAAGGTGCTCACCTTATATTATACTATTTTTTTCGTTCCGTGTCAATAGCGTTTTTTGTATCCGTGAAAAACATAAGCCGATAGAAAATCTTCTTTTCCGTCGGCTTATATGAGCAGATTTTAATTATTTTTCGCAATTTTAAGCATATCCTTAAATTTCAGCGGACTGCCGTTATGAAGGATTATCGTTTCGTAAATTTTACTTACCAGCATTGCTGTCAGCACCGTAAATACGGCAAGTACTATCACTGCAATAAACGACTGCGCCATATCAAGCTGCCCCAGAATAATTGCGCTTGGCAGCGAAAACGGGCTGCTTATGGGAAAATAGTACGAGAATATCTGAACGCCGTTAGCTTTTGCACTTCCTGCCTCAAGTGAGTCTATATTGAAAATAATCGGATAATATGCAAGTAAAAATCCTGCCACTCCTATCAAAGAGTAAGGCTGCAAAGCCGACTGCAAATCTTCTATTCTTGAAACGGACGCCCCGAACAGTGACGCCAGAAGAGAAAAGAATACAAAACCTATCAGGAACACAGCTATCATCAGAATTACGTTTACGGGGGTAATCTTTGCCGTGATGTCGTTTATCGCCTGCGCAAGGTCAAATTTGTCAAGGTCAATGCCGACTTGTGCGGCGCTTTCGGGCATACCCGATATGAGCGAATTCGGGTCGGACAAAAGCGGAGCGATCTGACCTATAATTCCGAACGGAGCAGTAACAGCGCCCGTGACAGCACCGACAATAATTATCAGCAGAAATTGACCGAAACTGACAACTCCCATTGCAAGTACCTTGCCGATAACAACCGCAAGCGGTCTTATGCTTGTGAGGAGAAGTTCCATAACACGGCTTGTTTTTTCAATTGCAATAGATTGAGCTATCGTACTTCCGTAAGCGAAAATCAGCAAAAACAGCACACCCGAAATCAGCATCGGAATGAAATATTGAAAAAAGCTTGCATAGGAATTAAGCTCTGCCTCGCCTGCCTCCACTGCCTTTGTGGTAATGGGAATTTGCGTTTTTGCGTAATCTTCGGGAGAAATACCTGCGCTTTTTACATTAGCGATATTCAAAACCTCCGCCATTATCGACGAGAGAGCCGCAGAGCCGTCTTTTCCCGCTTTTGAGTAAAAGGTTTTTGCGTTAAGCGAGGAAATTTCTCCGTCTGCGTTTTTATTTGCCGAGAAAACAACGACAGCCTGCTCGTTTTCGGCTTTAGCGACCTCTGCGACAGCCTCGTCCGAGGACTTGCCCGAACGTTCGGTGGGAATTCCGCTTGCCGCAAGAGCCGAAATATCTTCATCGGAAATCAGACCTGTTTCGTCGATTATATAAACCTTTTCAAAGCTCAAAGTATAGTCCGAAGGCACGTCATTGCCGTCGCTCATAGCCGCCGCAGGAAGAATATTCGCCAGAGCAAACAGCGCAGCGTTTATGATACAAACCACAACAGTACCGATTATAAAGGATTTAGTTTTGATATACTGCCTCAGAGTGAAAGAAAAAACTTTTTGCCAGCCTTTAGTTCTCATTATTTGCACCTGCCTTTTCAATGAATATCTCATTCAGATTAGGTTCTCGCAGCTCATATTTTATCAGCGGTATATTGCCCGTGATTATCATATTCAAAAGCCTGTGCGCCTGTTCTTCGCTCTGAACGTTGAACGAACAGCCGTTCGGCGTTTCCTCCGTAACAGTCAGACCGCACTGCTGCGCCAATTCTATGATGCTGCCCTCTGCCTTTACCGTCAGTTTTACTCTTCCGTAGCCCTTTTTTATCTCGTTCAGATTGCCTTGCAGGACCGTTTTGCCTTTATTGAGGATAACAATATCGCGGCAAAATTCCTCTATCGTGTTCATCTGATGCGAGGACATTATAATAAACTTGTTGTTCTTGATTTCTTCTCGTATAACGCTCTTGAAAAGCTCTGCGTTTACGGGGTCAAGACCCGAAAGCGGCTCGTCGAGAATGATAAGTTCGGGATTTGCAGCAAGCGCCGCAATAAGCTGGATTTTCTGCTGATTTCCCTTTGAGAGCTGTTCGGCGTTCTTGTTTTTGTAGTCGTTGACGTCAAGCCGGTCAAACCAGTAGTCGATTGCCTTTTTGGCGGCCTCTTTTTTCATACCTTTCAGCGTCATAAAGTATATGAGCTGGTCTATGACCTTGTATTTCGGATATAGTCCCCGTTCTTCGGCAAGATAGCCTATCGGCTTGTCGCACGCAAAGAAAGGTTTTCCGTCCCAGAGCACTTCTCCCTTGTCTGCTGCAAGCATACCGAGAATAATCCGTATAGAAGTTGTTTTTCCTGCTCCGTTTGTTCCCAGAAGAGCAAACACCCCCGGCTCTTTAAGCTCGAAAGAAAGACCGTTTACCGCTGAATATTCGCCGTATTTTTTGACAATATTGTTTACAGTAACAGACATATTTTCATTCCTTTCACAGTTGTAATATGCGGACATAAATGTAAAATAAACGCATCGAATTCATTATACCATACCGATATATATTTGTCAACCGAAAAGCAAACTCTCATAAACGTACTTAAAATAGAAAAAATTTCATAAAAGCACTTGACAAATTGTGTGAATTGTGGTAAAATATTAAAATGTATCATAATGGATAGTTATTCCGGAATACAGACCGCCAACCGACGGGAAAAGTGCGCTGAAAGGTTTTGGTTAGCGGTCAAACGAGCAAAAGCAGGAGGAAAAAAGCCGATGGTAAACACAAAGCCCCTCAAGTTGGGAAAAACCACAAGACAGAGTTTTTCAAAAATCAACGAAGTAATTGATATGCCGAATCTTATCGGTATACAGAAAGACTCGTACGAGTGGTTCTTGTCAGACGGCATTAAAGAGGTCTTTAAGGACGTTTCTCCGATCGTGGACTCAAACGGAAAGTTCGAGCTTTCGTTTGTAGACTACCGCCTTGACGAGAATACGAAGTACTCTATCGAAGAGTGCAAGGAACGTGACGCTACTTATGCTGCGCCGCTGCGAGTGACCGCCCGTCTGCTGAACAAAGAAACCGGCGAGCTTATGGACAACGAGATTTATATGGGCGACCTGCCGCTTATGACCGACAGCGGAACCTTTGTAATCAACGGTTCAGAGCGTGTCGTTGTATCTCAGCTTGTTCGTTCTCCGGGCGTATACTACGGTTTTGATTATGATAAAACCGGAAAAAAGCTGTTCAAAGCGACCGTTATCCCGAACAGAGGTGCGTGGCTGGAGCTTGAAATGGACTCCAACGATGTGTTCTATGTTCGTATTGATAAGAACAGAAAATTCCCCTGCACGACTTTTTTGCGTGCAATAGGCATTTCGGGCGACAGCGACCTGACCGATAAGTTCGGAAACGACCCGAGAATTACCGTTGCGATCGAAAACGGCAAGGACAATACCAAAAACGAGGAAGAGGCGCTGCTTGAGGTTTACAAAAAGCTGCGTCCGGGCGAGCCTGCTACGGTAGAGTCCGCAAGAACCACCCTTGACAATTTGTTCTTTGACGCAAAGAGATATGATCTGTCCCGTTTCGGACGTTATAAATACAACAAAAAACTGGGAATTTCTTCAAGAATTTACGGCAAGAAAGCTGCGGAGAATATTTCTGCGCCTTTTACGGGAGAACTTCTCGCTGCCGAGGGCGAAATAATCACACGTGAAAAGGCTCTTGAGATACAGAATGCGGGCGTTATTTCCGTTGATGTCTACAAGCCTGAGGGCGAAGGCACAATGAGAATTGTCGGCAACGGAATGGTCGATATTCACCTTTACACGGGCGATATGGACGTTGAATCTCTCGGTATAAACGAGCAGGTTTCCTTTATCGTCCTTTCCGAAATTCTCGAAGAGGCTGACGGCGACGAGGAAAAGCTCAAAGAGCTTATCGCCGCAAGAGCCGAAGAGCTTATCCCCAAACACATCACACTTGAAGATATTTTCGCCTCTGTAAGCTATTTCATCAACCTCAACGAGGGCGTGGGCGAAATCGACGATATTGACCACTTGGGAAACAGAAGAATACGCTGCGTGGGCGAGCTGCTCCAGAACCAGTTCAGAATAGGCTTTACGAGAATGGAGCGTACTATCCGCGAGAGAATGGGACTTCAGGCAAACGACACCGAAAAGGTTTCGCCTGCGTCGCTTATCAATGCAAGACAGGTTATTGCGGCAATGAAGGAGTTTTTCGGCTCTTCGCCCTTGTCGCAGTTTATGGATCAGAACAATCCTCTTGCAGAGCTTACTCATAAGCGCCGTCTTTCTTCGTTGGGTCCGGGCGGACTTTCACGTGACAGAGCAGGATTTGAGGTTCGTGACGTACACTACTCTCACTACGGAAGAATGTGCCCGATAGAAACCCCCGAAGGTCCTAATATCGGACTTATCTCCTATCTTGCGACATTTGCAAAGATAAACGTTTACGGCTTTATCGAGGCTCCTTACCGCAAGGTCGATAAAGAAACGGGAAAAGTACTCGACGAGGTCGTATATATGACCGCCGACGTGGAGGATAACTTTGTCGTTGCCCAGGCGAACGAACCGCTTGACGAAAACGGCTGTTTTGCACGCCCCAGAGTCAACGCACGCTGCCGTGACGCTATCCTTGAAATTGAGCGTGAAAAGGTCGATTTTATGGACGTATCGCCTAAAATGGTGGTATCCGTTGCGACCGCAATGATCCCGTTCCTCGAAAACGATGACGCTAACCGTGCGCTTATGGGTGCAAATATGCAGCGCCAGGCAGTTCCGCTTATGGTTACCGAAAACCCCATTGTCGGCACGGGTATGGAATACAAGGCAGCAGTTGATTCGGGAGTAGTTGTCTGCGCAAAGGAAGACGGAACAGTAACCGACGTTTCCGCCGACAGAATAGTTATCACCGACAGCGAGGGCAGAGAGCATTGTTACCGGCTCATCAAGTTCAAGCGTTCCAACCAGGGCAACTGCGTAAATCAGCGCCCGATAGTAAGCAAGGGCGACGAAGTCAAGGCAGGCGATGTTATTGCCGACGGACCTGCTACAAAATTCGGTGAAATCGCATTGGGAAAGAACGCCCTCATCGGCTTTATGACATGGGAAGGCTACAATTACGAGGACGCCGTTCTGATAAACGAAAAACTCGTCTATAACGACGTATATACCTCAATTCATATAGAAGAATATGAGCTTGAATGCCGTGAAACCAAGTTGGGTCCCGAAGAGATAACCCGTGATATTCCCAACCTCTCCGATGAAGTGCTCAAAGACCTCGACGACAGAGGCATAGTAAGAATAGGCGCAGAGGTTCATTCGGGAGATATTCTTGTCGGAAAGGTTTCCCCGAAAGGCGAAACAGAGCTTACCGCCGAAGAAAAGCTCCTTCGTGCAATATTCGGCGAAAAGGCAAGAGAAGTCCGTGATAATTCTCTGAGAGTTGCTCACGGAGAAAGCGGCATAGTAGTTGACGTTAAGGTGTTCAACCGTGAAAATTGCGACGATTTGTCGCCCGGAGTAAACGAAAAGGTTCGTGTATATATCGCCCAGAAGAGAAAAATATCTGTCGGCGATAAAATGGCAGGACGTCACGGAAACAAGGGCGTCGTTTCACGTATTTTAAAGCAGGAGGATATGCCTTTCCTCCCCGACGGAACACCGCTCGACATCGTTCTTAACCCGTTGGGCGTACCTTCCCGTATGAATATCGGACAGGTGCTCGAGGTCCATCTGGGCTATGTTGCAAGAGCTTTGGGCTGGAAGATCGCCACCCCCGTATTTGACGGTGCTCACGAGCAGGACATCAGAGAGCTTTACGATATTGCACGCTCCAAGAAGGACGAGCTTATCGGCAAGGATTCCGCAGGGCTTGACTTTACAAAGCTCTCGTGGACGTCTGATTGCAAAACTCAGCTTATTGACGGAAGAACGGGCGAAAAATTCGACGGTCCCGTAACCGTCGGATATATGTATTACCTTAAACTGCATCACCTTGTTGATGATAAGATTCACGCACGTTCGACAGGACCTTACTCACTTGTAACACAGCAGCCGTTGGGCGGTAAAGCTCAGTTCGGCGGACAGCGTTTCGGCGAAATGGAAGTCTGGGCGCTGGAGGCATACGGAGCAGCTTACACTCTTCAGGAAATCCTTACAGTCAAGTCCGATGACCTTATGGGCAGACAAAAGACGTATGAGGCTATCGTTAAGGGCGATTCCGTTCCGAAACCCGGCGTGCCCGAATCATTCAAGGTAATGGTAAACGAGCTTCAGGGCCTTGGACTTGATATAAGAATACTCGACGATAACGGCGAAGAAATCAATCTCACCGAAGACCTTGATGACGACGATAATTCGTCTTACAAGAACGGTTTCGAGGGCGATTATCAGTCCGATGATGCGTCGTTTAACGCTGCGGGATACGAGATAGCCGACGAAGACGGCGACCTCGGAATGGTCAGCGACGAAGATGATGAAGAGTTTGGCGACGATTTTGACGAAGACGACTTTGACGAAGAGTCAGACGATGACTTTGAGGACGAAGACTTCGACGAAGACGACGACAGATAAGAGCAACGATGGCTGACAGGCGGCGAGTTGCTGCCGTAGGTCAGTCTGAAAGGTGGTATATATGGGATTTAGTGTTTTCGAGTCAATGAAAATCGGACTTGCGTCCCCTGAACAGATAAGAGCGTGGTCACACGGTGAGGTTCAGCGTGCCGAAACCATTAACTACCGCAGTCAAAAGCCGGAAAAATTCGGACTTTTCTGTGAAAGGATATTCGGTCCGCAGAAGGATTGGGAGTGTAACTGCGGAAAATATAAGAGAATACGTTTCAAGGGAAAGATCTGCGAAAAGTGCGGAGTTGAAGTAACACGCAGCAAGGTGCGCCGTGAAAGAATGGGACACATCGAGCTTGCAGCGCCCGTTTCGCATATCTGGTATTACAAAGGTACTCCTTCAAGAATAGGTCAGATACTTGACCTGTCGCCAAAGGTGCTTGAACAGGTGCTCTATTTCACCAGCTATATAGTAATCGACCCCGGCGAAAATACAGGCTACGAGAAAAAACAAATTCTTGATGAAAGAGAATATACTCAGGCTATAATGAAATATTCGGGAGAAGAGTTTCATTTTCGTGCAGGAATGGGCGCAGAGGCTATCAAAGAACTGCTTAAAGAAATCGACCTTGAGGCTCTTGCCGATGAGCTCAGAGCGGAAATTGAAACCACAGCCGCAGGACAAAAGCAGATAAAGCTGCTCCGCCGTCTTGACGTGGTAGAGGCATTCCGTCAGAGCGGAAACCGCCCCGAATGGATGATTTTGGACGTAATTCCCGTAATTCCTCCCGACATTCGTCCTATGGTGCAGCTTGACGGCGGACGTTACGCTACGTCCGACCTGAACGAGCTTTACCGCAAGGTCGTTATGAGAAACAACCGTTTAAAGGAGCTGCTCAGCAAAAAGGCGCCCGACCTGATAGTCAGGAACGAAAAACGTATGCTCCAGGAGGCTGTTGACGCTCTTATCGACAACGGCAGACACGGAAGAGCTTATACAGGCTCAAATAACCGTCCCTTGAAATCGCTTTCAGATATGCTTAAGGGCAAGCAGGGACGTTTCCGCCAGAATCTTTTGGGTAAGCGCGTCGACTATTCGGGACGTTCCGTTATCGTAGTCGGACCTGAGCTTAAAATGGATCAGTGCGGACTCCCCAAGGAAATGGCTCTTGAGCTTTTCAAGCCGTTTGTACTCAACGACCTCGTTGAAAAGGGAATTTCTCCGAATATCAAGCAGGCTAAAAAGCTTGTGGAGCGTTCGGACGATAAAGTATGGGATTCTCTCGAAAACGTTATTCAGAACCACCCTGTTCTGCTTAACCGTGCGCCTACGCTGCACAGATTGGGTATTCAGGCGTTTCAGCCTATCCTCGTAGAGGGAAGAGCAATAAAACTCCATCCGCTTTGCTGTACTGCGTTCAATGCAGACTTCGACGGCGACCAGATGGCGGTTCATCTTCCTCTTTCGGACGAGGCTCAGGAAGAGGCAAGAAATCTTATGCTTGCTGCTAAAAACCTGCTTAAACCGTCCGACGGTAAGCCTGTAACCGTTCCTACACAGGATATGGTGCTGGGTTCTTACTATCTCACCATTGATAAAGCAGGCGAAAAAGGCGAGGGCAAGGTGTTCCGTGACGCTGCCGAGGCAATTATGGCTTATCAGGACGGAATTATTACGATTCACGCCGCAATAAAGGTCCGTGTAACCAAAGAGATCGGCGATGAAACGATTTCAAGAATTGTGCCCACTACCGCAGGCAAGATTATTTTCAACGAGCACATTCCACAGGATCTGGGATATGTTGACAGAACAGACCCCGACCATATGCTCGATTATGAAATAGGTTTCAAAGTAACCAAAAAAGAGTTAGGACAGATAATCGACCGCTGCCTGAAAATCCACGGCACGGGTACGACCGCCCAGGTTCTTGATAAAATCAAAGCAATGGGTTACAAATATTCTACCCGTTCGGGTATAACGGTGGCTGTCTGCGATGCGGAAATTCCTCCGCAGAAAGCAGAGATACTCGCAGAGGCTGATAAGGCGATAAGCAAGATAAATAAGCAGTTCAGCCGAGGCTTTATTTCCAATGCAGAGCGTAAAGAGAGTTTCATCAACATCTGGAACAAGGCTACCAACGACGTATCCGAGGCTCTTACGGGAAACCTCGACCAGTACAATAACATCTTTATGATGGCTGATTCGGGAGCGCGCGGTTCTACGGCTCAGATAAGACAGCTCGCAGGAATGAGAGGACTTATCGCCAATACTTCTGGTGCGACTATCGAAATGCCTATCAGGTCAAATTACCGTGAGGGACTTAGCGTACTGGAGTACTTTATCGCATCACGAGGCGCAAGAAAAGGACTTGCCGATACTGCGCTGCGTACCGCCGACTCAGGTTACCTGACAAGACGTCTTGTCGACGTTTCTCAGGAAGTTATAATCAGAGGCGACGACTGCGGAACCGAAAACGGCATTGAGGTATATGAGATCCGTGAGGGCAACGAGCTTGTTGAAAAGCTTCACGAGCGTCTTGTCGGACGTTTTCTCGCAAAGGACTTTGTTGCTCCCGACGGTTCGTTTACGATAAGCAGGGATAAGCTCCTCGACGACGCCGATGCAAAGAAAATCATCAATTCGGGCGTCGAAAGGGTTGAAGTACGTTCGGTACTTACCTGCGAGATGAGAAACGGCGTTTGTGCGAAGTGCTACGGTGCGTCACTTGCAAACGGTCAGCTTATCAATAAGGGCGAGGCAGTAGGCGTAATTGCGGCTCAGTCGATAGGCGAGCCGGGTACACAGCTTACAATGAGAACGTTCCACACGGGCGGTATCGCATCTGCCGAGGACATCACACAGGGTCTGCCGAGAGTCGAAGAGCTTTTTGAAAGCCGTCACCCGAAGAATGCCGCAATAATTTCAAGAATTGCAGGTACGGTTCGTTTTGAGGAGATAAAAAAGACCCGTCACGCTATCATAACAGCTGACGACGGTACAGAGGAAATGTATGCTGTTCCTTACGGATATCGTCCGAAGGTTCAGCCGGGCGACAGAGTTGAGGTCGGCGACGCATTGACCGAGGGTTCTGTAAATCCGCCCGATATTCTTGCAGTCAAGGGCGAAAAGGAAGTACAGAATTACATCATCAGTGAAGTACAGAAGGTTTACCGCCTGCAAGGTGTCGACATCAACGATAAGCATATTGAGGTAATCGTCCGTCAGATGATGAGAAAGGTCCGTATAGTAGAACCCGGCAGCACATATATGCTTTCGGGAACGATTATCGGCAAAAACGAGTACGCTCAGCTTATAGACGAGCTTAAAAAGCGTGAGGAAAACGGCGAAACAATAGAATATCCCACCTGCGAGCCGATACTTTTGGGAATTACCAAGGCGTCGCTCGCAACCGACAGCTTTATGTCGGCGGCGTCATTCCAGGAAACAACAAGGGTTCTCACCGAAGCTGCAATTCGGGGCAAGGTCGATCCGCTTACGGGACTTAAAGAGAATATCATAATAGGTAAGCTCATTCCCGCAGGTACAGGACTTATTGCGGCTGAAAAAGCAGCAGAGGAAGAAAAGGCAGCTAAGGGAGCAGTTGAAAATGAAACCGCTGCGGAAGAGATTTCCGAGCAGACTGCCGAGTAAAATTCACCGGTAATCCAAAGGGCACTTTCAAAAGAGAGTGTCCTTTGCGTTTAAAGCCGAAGATTAAATCCCCTTTTTGAGGTCGGTTTTCAGGCTTAAATTTATGGTAAAATAGCCAAAAAACAGCTTTCCGAAAAGCAAAAATTATTATTTGCAACAAAAAAATCAAAAACACCTTGACAAAGTTTGTTATTTGCTTTAAAATATATAATTGTGTGTTAGTATATTTTTCTGTTGCAGGAAATAATAACATACAGAATAAAATTATGGAGGTGAAATAATGCCTACGTTTAATCAGCTTGTTCGTAAGGGACGTGAAATTTCTGTAAAGAAGTCAAAGGCACCTGCTCTTCAGAAGGGTATGAATACTCTTAAGAAAGCGCAGATTGACCAGCACTCACCGCAGAAACGAGGCGTATGCACGGCTGTCAGAACTCAGACTCCCAGAAAGCCTAATTCAGCAATGAGAAAGGTTGCCAGAGTTAAGATTTCCAACGGTTATGAAGTTACAGCGTACATTCCCGGAATCGGACACAAACTGCAGGAGCACTCCGTCGTTCTTATCAGAGGCGGACGTGTAAAGGATCTCCCCGGTGTGCGTTACCATATCGTAAGAGGAACGCTTGACGCACAGGGTGTGGACAAGAGAATGCAGGGACGCTCCAAATACGGTGCAAAGCGTCCGAAGGCAGGAAAGAAAGCGTAATTTCAAAACTGTTAGCTGACAAGAAAGGCGTTATTTCTTATAAATTTAAGAATTTTTCGGTTTCTTGGCGGCGGAAGTGATTGGATTGCTTTCGAGTACCTATGATTTTCATTTTTATGTAAGGAGGGAAGTAAAGTGCCAAGAAGAGGTAATGTTCCCAAGCGTGAGGTTCTTCCGGACCCGCTTTACGGTTCGGAGTTGGTAACAAGACTTATCAACAACATTATGCTTGACGGAAAGAAGGGCGTAGCCCAGAAGATTGTTTACGGCGCATTTGAAATTGTAGCCGAAAAGACAGGCAGGGACGCTCTTGAGGCTTTCGAGGAGGCAATGGAAAACATTATGCCCCAGCTCGAAGTAAAAGCAAGACGTGTCGGCGGTGCAACCTATCAGGTTCCTATGGAGGTTCGCCCCGAAAGAAGAAGAACGCTCGGTCTGCGCTGGATTACAAATTACAGCCGCGCACGTTCTGAAAAGACAATGAAGGAAAGACTCGCCAACGAGATTTGTGACGCTCTGAACAACCAGGGCGGCGCTTGCAAAAAGCGTGACGACACACATAAGATGGCTGAGGCTAACAAGGCATTCGCACACTTTAAGTGGTAATACGGTATGCTGCAAACAGGCAGCGTGAATTACGGAGGAATAGATGAAAAGAGACGTAACTCTTGAAATGACCCGTAATATTGGTATAATGGCTCACATAGACGCCGGTAAAACCACCACTACGGAGCGTATTCTGTTCTACACGGGCATTAACCATAAGCTCGGTGAAACGCATGAAGGCGACTCCACGATGGACTGGATGGTACAGGAGAAGGAAAGAGGTATAACCATCACTTCCGCCGCTACCACAGCGTTCTGGAAAGAGCATCGTATCAATATTATTGATACGCCGGGACACGTTGACTTCACGGTAGAGGTACAGCGTTCTCTGCGTGTGCTTGACGGCTCCGTTACCGTTTTCTGCGCCAAGGGCGGTGTCGAGCCGCAGTCTGAAACGGTATGGCGTCAGGCAGACAATTATCACGTGCCCAGAATGGCTTATGTAAATAAGATGGATATTATGGGCGCAAATTTCTATAACGTAGTGGATATGATGAAGGACAGACTTAAATGTAATGCTGTTCCGATTCAGCTTCCTATCGGTGCTGAGGCAGATTTCAAGGGCATTATTGACCTTATTGAAATGAATGCCGACGTATATTATGATGACTTGGGCAAGGATATGCGTGTGGAAGAAATTCCTGCGGATATGGTGGAAAAGGCTAAGGAATACAGAGCAAAGCTGCTCGAGGCAGTAGCAGAGCTTGACGATGACCTTATGAGCCGTTATTTTGAAAACGAAGGCGCCGATTTCACTGTCGAGGAAATCAAAAAAGCAATCAGAAAGGGTACTATCGAAAACAAATTCGTACCCGTTACCTGCGGTACTTCATACAGAAACAAGGGCGTACAGAAACTTCTTGACGCTATTGTTGACTATATGCCGTCGCCTCTCGACATTCCCGCTATCAGAGGTGTAAATCCCGATACAGGCGAAGAGGAAGAACGTCACGCAGGCGACGACCAGCCGTTCTCGGCTCTGGCGTTCAAGATTGCTACCGACCCGTTCGTAGGAAAGCTCTGTTTCTTCAGAGTTTATTCGGGATATGTTGAGGCAGGTACGACAGTGCTCAACTCCACCAAGGACAAAAATGAGCGTATGGGACGTATTCTCCAGATGCATTCAAACCACAGACAGGATATTGACGCTTGTCCCTGCGGCGATATTGCAGCAGTTGTAGGTACAAAATACACCACAACAGGCGATACGCTCTGCGACGGAAATCATCCGATTATCCTTGAGTCTATGGAGTTCCCCGACCCCGTTATCGACCTTGCTATCGAGCCTAAGACCAAAGCAGGTCAGGAAAAAATGGCAATCGCACTCGCAAAGCTTGCCGAAGAGGACCCGACATTCAAGACATGGACTAACCCCGAAACAGGTCAGACCATTATCGCAGGTATGGGAGAATTGCACCTTGAAATTATCGTGGACAGACTTCTTCGTGAGTTCAAGGTAGAGGCAAACGTAGGCGCTCCTCAGGTTGCTTATAAGGAAACAATTACAGGCAACGCTGACGTTGATATGAAGTATAAGCGTCAGTCGGGCGGTTCGGGTCAGTACGGTCACGTTAAGATCCGTGTTGAGCCTAACGAGAGCGGTAAGGGCTACGAGTTTATAAACAATGTAGTCGGCGGTTCTATCCCGAAGGAGTTTATCCCCGCAGTCGACGCAGGTATCCAGGGCGCACTTAATGCAGGCGTTCTTGCAGGCTATCCTGTTGTAGACCTTAAAGTGGAGCTTTACGACGGTTCTTACCACGAGGTAGACTCGTCCGAAATGGCATTTAAGATTGCAGGTTCAATGGCAATCAAGGAGGCTCTCAAACAGGCACATTCCGTTATACTTGAGCCGATTATGAAAGTCGTTGTAGTTGTACCCGATGATTATATCGGCAACGTTATCGGCGACCTCAACTCACGCAGAGGTATGATACAAAATCAGGAAACAAGGACGGGCAACGTTCAGGTAACCGCACTAGTTCCTCTGTCCGAGATGTTCGGCTATTCCAACGACCTGCGTTCCAAGACGCAGGGACGCGGCAACTACGTTATGGAGCCTAATTCCTATATCGAGGTCCCCAAGTCTATTGCAGAGGGCATTATGTCCAAGCGCAAGCAGGCTGACTAAACGTTAAAAATTTGCTGTAAATCAAGAAAACCACTTGATTTTTATAGTGAAATCTGGTAAAATAAAGTTATAATATTTGAGCAAAAGCTCATCTAATTAAAAGGAGGAAATACCAATGGCTAAGGAAAAATATGATTCCAGCTTACCCCACGTAAACATCGGTACAATTGGTCACGTTGACCACGGAAAGACCACTCTTACCGCAGCTATCACAAAGTATCTCTCGCTTTTGGGCAACGCTAAATACGAGGCTTATGATATGATTGATAAGGCTCCCGAGGAGAGAGAGCGCGGTATTACAATCAACACTGCTCACGTTGAGTACAAGACCTCTAAGCGTCACTACGCTCACGTTGACTGCCCCGGACACGCAGACTATATCAAGAATATGATTACCGGTGCTGCACAGATGGACGGTGCGATCCTCGTTGTAGCAGGTACAGACGGTCCTATGGCTCAGACTAAGGAGCACATTCTTCTTGCACGTCAGGTCGGCGTTCCCGCAATGGTTGTTTTCGTAAACAAGTGCGATGACGTTGATGACTGCGAGTATGATGCAGCTACAGGTGAGTACAAGAACTCCGAAATGCTCGAGCTCGTTGAAATGGATATCCGTGACGAGCTTTCCAAGAACGGTTTCCCCGGAGATGATATTCCCGTAATTTACGGTTCTGCATTCAAGGCACTGTCCTCTGATTCCAAGGACCCCAACGACCCCATCTACGCTTGCATTAAAAAGCTGATGGACGCTGTTGACGATTATATTCCTACTCCTGACCGTAAGGAAGATATGCCTTTCCTTATGCCTGTTGAGGATACAATGACCATTTCCGGTCGCGGTACTGTTGCTACAGGCCGTGTAGAGCGTGGTTCTGCAGTAGTAGGCGATACAGTTGAGATTACCGGTCTTACCACTGAGCCCAAGAGCACTGTTGTTACCGGTCTTGAAATGTTCCACAAGAGCCTTGATAAGGCAGTTGCAGGTTACAATATCGGCGCACTTCTCCGCGGTATCACCCGTGAGGAAATCGAGCGCGGACAGGTTCTCTGCAAGCCCGGTTCAATTCATCCGCACACCAAGTTCAGCGGTCAGGTTTACGTTCTTAAGAAGGAAGAGGGCGGCCGTCACACTCCGTTCGTTTCCAACTACCGTCCGCAGTTCTTCTTCAGAACTACCGACGTTACAGGCGTAATCACTCTTCCTGCTGACAAGGATATGTGTATGCCCGGCGATAACGTTGTAATGGACGTTGAGCTTATCACTCCTATCGCAATCGAAGAAGGACTTCGTTTCGCTATTCGTGAAGGCGGTCATACCGTTGGTTCAGGCGTTGTTACCAAGATCAACGAGTGATAACCGACCACAGGTGAAAAAATTAAGCGCTCTCTGAAAAGGGAGCGCTTTTTTATCTCTTCATTAGTCGGTGTGGATAACATCAACAGGACACGACTCAGCAGCTTCAGCGATTTTGTCATCTGAGCCTCCTGCTCCGGGTATAACCGTAGAAAGTCCGTCCTCGGCAATTCTGAAAACCTCAGGACAAATTTCAGCACAAAGTCCACAGCCGATACAGCCCTCACGATCAATTTCAACTTTCAAAAAATCACCCCTTTTCGCAGTTATTTTTAGCGAAAAGGGGTTTATTATACGATAAAAACCCTCGCATACGAAATTTTCGTGCAGCCGCTATCTTAATTTCTCCGCCAGATCCGAGAGTTTTTTCAGCCTGTGATTTAGTCCGCTCCTGCTTATCGGTTTTTTAAACATCGTGCATAATTCCGACAGAGAGCTTTCGGGATTATTCAGCCTTATCTGAGCAGTTTCCAGAAGTTCATCGCTCAGACTATCGCCCATATTAGCAAGCAAAAATTCAATATCCCTGCAGCTTTTCTCGCTTGCAGCGATCGTTTTGTCAAGATTTGCGCTGTCGCAGTTCACCGAACGGTTTGCCCTGTTGCGTATATCTTTTTCGATTTTCACCTGCATTATTTCAAGAGAATGTGTTCCTGCGCCGATATAAGTCAAAAAATCCTCGATAAGCTCGCTCGTTTTGCAGTAGAGCACAGTCTGTCCCTTGCGTTCGGTAGATTTAATATTCATACCGTGCTCCGAAATAAATTCGGACAGCACTTTTGCACGTTCGCTTTCGGGAAGAACGACTTCAAGATGATATTCCTTGCGAGGATCGGTTATATATCCGCAGCACACGAAAATTCCACGCAGAAAAGCACCTGCAACGTCGTCGCTGCCGGATACGATTTTGCTGTTGATAGACCTGTAATCTCCGAAATATTTGCTTTTAATGCTCAGCGAATAAATCGAACCCCCGTTTTTGACCAGCCTGCGTGTTTCGTAATGTTCATTTGCAAATACCCGTGAGCAAAGTGCCTGCGCAGCCGAAAAAACTTCGCTGTTTTCGGTACGGACAGCGGGTTTGCCCGAAATTATTTTACCTGCGTAAAACATACCGTAAAGCATAGCCGCAGCCTCGCTGTCCGAAAGTTCCCTTACGGAACAAAGAAACTTTTTTACTTCGGAAGAAAATGACATTACATTACCTCCCTTTTTGAAACTTTTCAATATAATTATACAGTAAATTAAAAGAAAAATCAATAGCAGAAAAAAATGTCCTAAAATATGACATCAAATTTCAAAATTTCACAAAATCCTACATAAAAAAATCCTTAAAAGAGCTTAATAAATGCGGCTGTTATGCCAAATTCGGCGAATTATAAAAAAAATCCAAAAAATTCCAAAAAACATATTGAAATATTTACCAAATTATGGTAAAATAAAGTCAAACCGAAAGACAAGCATAAAACAAGCTTGATTATTCGGAGAAAACGGAGGATAAAAAAATGACAAATCAAATCAAAGTACTTATCGGAAACGACTCTGCTGATTGCGGAATAGCGTGGGCAGGAGCGCTCAAAAATGCAGGAATGTATGCGATAACTCGCCGCTGCGACGGAAATTCCGTGCTTAACAGCATAAAATCCGAGGCGCCCGACGCTGCGGTGCTTGAGGCAAAAATGCCGTTCTGCGACGCAGTAGAGGTTATCCGCAGACTAAAAGTCGAGAAAAAATACGTTCCAAACGTTATCATCGTTTCAGGGACGCCCGACCCCAATCTTGAACGTGAGGCGGCAAATTTAGGCGCAACATTCGCATTAAAACCCATTGATCCGCAGTTTCTCGTATCCAAAATCAATCAGATGTGCGGTGTGATTGAAAAATCGCCCGAAATGCCCGATGAAACAGAGCTGGAGCTTGCTGTCACCGAAATAATCCATCAAGTGGGAATACCTGCTCATATCAAAGGTTATCATTACCTCAGAACAGCGATAATTCTCTCCGTCAATGATGACGAGATGATAAACAGCATAACAAAGCTGCTCTACCCAACGGTAGCAAAGCAGTACCAGACCACTTCTTCGAGGGTAGAACGTGCAATCCGTCACGCAATAGAAATAGCGTGGGACAGAGGAAACATAGATGTACTGAATAAATTCTTCTCCTACACTGTACAGACGTCAAGAGGAAAACCCACAAATTCCGAGTTTATAGCGCTCATCGCCGACCATTTAAAGCTCAAATTAAAGCAGACAGGCGGAGTGCTTACAGGTGCTTTGCGGTAAAATCACACAAAAAAAGCCTGTCAAAGCCGAAAAATCTTTGACAGGTCTGATTTTAAAATTTATCTTATAAAATTAGTCTTGATAGGCGTTTCGGTAGCAGGGAAGACTACGCCCGCCTTTTTGCCCTCTTCAATGCATTTAAGCAGCCAGGCAATATTATTGCCGAGCGTTCTCATTGTCTGCAATCCCTCTTCGTCTTTAATGACCTCTTCGGGAGAATTACCGTGTACCTGATTCCAGTATTGAGAAGAAACAATAGGCATACAGCTGATAGTGAAGTACTTGTTAAGCTGGTCAAAAGCAGCGGACGCACCTCCTCTGCGACAGCTTACGACACAGGCAGCAGGTTTTGAAATCAAATTTTGCTTTCCCGAGTAGAAAACTCTGTCCATAAAAGAAGTCAACGCACCGGACGCTGCCGCATAATGTACGGGAGAACCGAAAACAAATCCGTCTGCACCTTTTGCTTTTTCGACGAAATCATTTACGCAGTCATTTCTAAAGCACTTTCCGATTTTAGAACAAGCGTTGCAGCCGATACATCCTGCAACAGGCTCCTTTCCTATCCAGAAAATCTCAGTTTGGCAGCCATTCGCTTTAAGCGCCTTTTCCACTTCACAAAGAGCCGTATAAGTGCAGCCCTTTTCTTTCGGTGAACCGTTTACAAGAATAACCTTCATAAAATCTCCTCCTTAATTCTTATAAATAAATTTTATCATATTTTTAGAAAAAAATCAAGGATAATCTGTTATATTCACCAAAAATTTAAATTCTGAACAAAATTTGCGAAAACCTATTGACTCTACAAGAAACTTGTGATATAATGTTCATAAAGAAATTTAATATGAAAGAAGTGGCGATATGGACTATCTTGAAATACTGAAATCCGCACGAACGGCTGAAATAGCGGTACAAGCAGAGCTGGAGCAGATTGAGCGTCTGCATAGGATAATGAGAAACGCAGGTCACAGCAGGGCGTATGCAGAAACTTTGGCAGAAAATCTGTCAAAGTTTGAAAAAGAGCTTAACGAAAGCATTGACAGAATTGTTGATGAAAAGCGGGAGGCGCTTAAAATAATGAGCGTGCTGCGGGGTGATGAGCGTGCTGTGCTGTATCAGTACTACATATTGGCAAAAGATTGGAGAAAAATCGCCGACGAAATGTATGTAAGCGAGCGGCAGGTTTTCAATATCAGAAAAAAAGCGCTTGAACATCTCGAAAAGCATTATAACCGTGAGAAAAAGGCAGGTTAAAGAATGAAAATAGCAGAAAAAATCACAAAGCTGAGAAAAGGCGCAGGTCTTACTCAGAGAGAGTTGGCGCTGGAACTGGGCGTTACTCCGTCGGCTGTCGGCAATTATGAACAAGGAATAAGCTTTCCGAGAGAAGAGATTTTGTATAAGCTTTTTGAAGTCCTTGAATGTACGCCGAACGAGCTTTTCGGATATGAGGAAAATTACAATATGACCTCAGTGGCAGCACGAAAAGGCAAAAACAGCATAAAACTCAGGCAGCGCAGCAGTCAAAGTATTTTTGATGAGCCTGATTATCATTGACTTAGATGAGGTGATAAAATGACGGCAAACGACGTTTACGAGGCGGCAGGAATAACAGAGCTGCCGATAGACCCGTCAAAAGCAGCCGCCGCTATCGGAATAAAGACGGTTAGTTATAAATCTATGCGTAAGATATACGATATAGAAGTGGAAGAACTGTATAATACAAGCACCTGCGGTTTTGCATTTAAAATAAATAACCGGTTTGTAATAGCGGTAAACGAAAACTCCTGCGGCGAGCGTCAAAGACGTTTCACGATAGCGCACGAGTTGGGACATTGCGTCTTGGGACACATAGGAAAGCTTTCGGAAAAAAAGGAGCTTACTTTGTCCGAAGAGCGTCAGGCTGATAAATTTGCAGCGGACTTTTTAGCGCCCTTGCCCGTGCTGATTTTATGCGGAGCAGAAAGTGCCGAAGAAATAAAAAAAATTTGCGGCATATCAAATCAAGCCGCAGAAATAAGATATGAAGAGCTTGTTCGCGCAAGAAAAAGCAATTTTTTGCTTTTCGGCGAAAACAGCAGAATAGCTGACCGTTTTTCAGAGTTTATCAAAAGATACCGTGCAGGAAAAGGGCGATAAATCTCTTTACTTACTTTTTGTCAATGTCACGGTGAATTTCACGCACACGAAAGCCTTTTTCCTTCAGAAAGTCCGCTGTTCGCTTTGCAAAGGTAATAGAGCGGTGTTTTCCGCCCGTACAGCCGAAAGCGATAACCAGCCTGCTTTTTCCTTCCGAAACATACAGCGGCAAAAGAAATTCAATCAAATCGAAGAGCTTTTTTTCCAGCTCCTTTGACTGCGGAAACTTCATAACAAAATCCCGAACTTCCTTGTCAAGACCTGTTTTCATTTTCAGCTCAGGGACATAAAACGGATTTGGCAGACAACGCACGTCAAAAACAAGGTCAGCCTCTCCGGGAACACCGTACATAAAGCCGAAACTCATACAGCTTATTATCATCTTGTCGGACGGATTATCGAGAAACAGCCCCGACACCTGCTCCTGAAGCTGCCTTGCGGTAAGCAGCGAGCTGTCGATAATATAATCGGCGTTTGCTTTTATATCGGTCAGCAGGGTCATTTCGGCGTCGATTGCCTTCGATAAATCTCCGCCTGCTGTTTCTTCAAGGGGGTGTTTTCTCCTTGTTTCGTTGTAGCGTTTCATCAGCACTTCCTTTGATGCCTCCAGAAACAGCACTTTTACGTCCACATCGTCAATAGAGCGGATTTCGGACAAATTCTCCGAGAGTTTAAGGAACAAATCTCCGCCCCTGATATCAGTAACGATAGCAACACGCTCTATCTCGTTGCTTTTTCCGCAAATTTCCGTAAAATTCGGGATAAGCTGCGGCGGCATATTGTCGATACAGAAGAACCCGATGTCCTCAAGAACCTTTATGCAGGAAGACTTGCCCGATCCCGACAAGCCCGTAACTATCAGAAAAATCATAAATCCTCGTCAATTGTCAACAATGATCATTTCACATTCCAGCTCAACGCCTTTTTGCTCCCGTACAACACTTTTGATGTATTCCACCAGAGCAGTTATATCCTCAAAGCGTGCGCCGCCCTTGTTTATAACAAATCCGCTGTGCTTTTCACTTACCTGAGCGCCTCCTATAGAGTATCCTTTCAGACCGCATTCTTCAATAAGAGCTGCCGCAAACCCGTTTTCGGGGCGCTTGAATGTGCTTCCGCAGGAGGGATATTCAAGCGGCTGTCTTTCCCGTCTGCGCTGCATAAGCTCTTCCATGCGTGCTTTAACGGCGTTTTGGTCGCCGTCCTGAAGTCTGAAAACGACTGAAGTAATTACATAATCATTTCTGCGAAAAACGCTGTTCCGATAGCAAAGCTCCATATTATCAGCGTTCATCTCGCAGATATTTCCATTTTCGTCAATGTAACGGCAGCTTTTCACAACGTCCTTCATCTCGCCGCCAAAAGCGCCCGCATTCATAAACAGCGCACCGCCGACCGAGCCGGGAATACCGTACAGACATTCCATTCCCGTAAGGGAGTTTTCAAGAGCGGTTCTGCAAACTGCCGCAAGGGACGCACCTGCTCCTGCGGTAATTTCAGTGCCGTCAGCGGAGATTTCATCAAGATTTGCCGTTGAAATAACGACGCCGCAGAACAAATTTATCAGCACATTTGACCCTTTGCCGAGAATAAAATAAGGAACGTCATTTTCACGGCAGCACCTGATAAGTCTGTAAAGCTCTTCTTCGTTTTTTGGAGCGGCGAAAAAGTCGCACCTGCCGTCTATCTTCATTGAAGTTTTATCGGCAAGATTATAATTTCTCTCACAAAAACTGCCGCTTTCACGGCAGTTTTTTTCAATTTCGGCGTAATTATTCACTAATTACCTCCAACGATTTATTTGCGAAAACTGTAAATTTCCCTGTTGTCATAAGCTGTAAAGGAAAGCTGCACCGATAATTCCGGCGTCGTTTCCGAGCTTGCAAATATCAAGCTTAGTGGATTGATTTTCGTCAATGCAGTAGCTGTCACGGTTGATTATCTCATAAAGCGGCTTTGTGAGATTATCGCCCTCCTTGCAGATGCCTCCTCCTATAAGAAGGACCTGCGGCTGAAATGTATTTACAATATTTGTAAGACCGCAGCCGAGGTATTCTATATACATATTGATAACGCCTTTAGCGGTCTCATCGCCTGCTCTCATACCGTCGAATGCGGTTTTCCCGTCGACCTTTTCAATATCTCCGCCTGCGATTTCCCACATAGCAGACTCCTTGTGCTCTTCCATAGCCTCTTTAGTCATATTTATAAGCGCAGTAGCCGAAGAATATGCCTCGAAACAGCCTTTTCTTCCGCAGCCGCATTGTCTGCCGTTATATTCGATAACGGTGTGACCAAGTTCTGCTCCGCAGAAATTAAATCCCGTGTAAATTTTGCCGCCGATAATAATACCGCCGCCCACGCCTGTTCCGAGAGTTACAACAACGACGTCGGAATAACCTCTTCCTGCACCTGCAAGGACCTCGCCGAAAGCAGCCGCATTTGCGTCGTTTTCGACATAGATAGGCTTGTCAAGGCGCTGTTTAAGGAGCGCACGCAGGTCGGTATTATGGAAATCAAGGTTGCAGGAATACAAAACAACGCCGCTGTTTCTGTTTGCAACGCCGGGAGTGCCTATTCCTATGGAATTTACCTCACCGATAGTGACTTTAGCCGCATTAAGGCACTTCCATATAAGCTCGACCATAGTTGCGCAAATCTCGTCAGCGGGTCTGGGGAGGTCTGTTTTAGCGGTCGCTTTCTCGATAATATTGTAATTTTCATCAACAAGACCGACCTTAATGTTTGTTCCGCCTAAATCAATACCGATATTATACATAAAACCAAATTCCTCTCATTTTAAATATTCAGATCTGACATAATCTCTTCGCTGTCGGAATCTATACCGAGCTGACGAAGAAGGTCTTTAGCGGCATTATAGCCCATTTTTTTCTGCCTGTTATTCATAGCGGCGACTTCAAGAATTACCGCAAGGTTACGACCGGGCTTAACGGGGATATTGAGCAGCGGCACTTTTACTCCGAGGATAGTCATATAATGCGTGTCCACGCCCATTCTGTCATAGGTCTTTTCGGGGTTCCAAAGTTCCATTTCAACGACCATATCGATTTTAGTCGACATTTTTACCGCACCGATACCGAAGAGCTGACGTGCATTGACTATACCGATACCTCTAAGCTCCAAAAAGTGCCTTATATTATCGGGCGAAGAACCGACAAGCGTAATATTCGACGCTTTTTTGATTTCAACAGCGTCGTCTGCGATAAGCCTGTGACCTCTTTTTACAAGTTCAATTGCGGTTTCGCTCTTACCTACGCCGCTTTCTCCGAGAATCATAACTCCCTCGCCGTAGATTTCGATAAGAACGCCGTGACGGGTAATTCTGGGCGCAAGCTGTAAATTCAGGAAAGCAATAAGCTTTGAAATAAACACACTCGTACTCTCGTCGGTGCGTAAAATCGGTATCTCATAATTCGGCGCAAGCTCCAGCATTTCGGGGAAAATTTCTTCGTTGCGCGTAATGACAAGCGCAGGGAAATGGTAACTCAGCAGATCCATGATACGTTTTTTGCGCACCTCAGGTTCAAGCCCCGATAAGTAAGCGTGTTCCATTTTGCCCATGACCTGTATACGCTTGTTGTCAAAATATTCATAAAAACCTGCAAATTGCAGACCGGGACGGTTTGTATCATTGTTGCTGATAAGAATGTTTTCTCCGTTTTCGGGCATATAGATAACTTCGAGCTTAAACTCGTCGATCATTCTGCAAAGCGGAAACGAAAACTCCCTTGTAATTTCCTCAAGCGGCATAAAATCTCCCCTTTATAAAAAATTTCAATCTCCATTATTATAGCAAAACCGTTAATGCTTTATCCCGATTTGTTTGAACATTGTCTTTTGTATTGTCCTTAGCCGCACGGCAGGGCGGCGGAATAAAGCAAAATCGGGATTATGTTTTTATTATACAATAAAGTAATAATTATTTCAAGTATTTTTTACATTTTTGATTAAATTTGTTCATTCAGTCAATAATATTTCCGAAAACAAAACATCATGGAAAGGACAAGCTATGAAAAAAATACTTATATCCGCCGCTTTGATTATCGGAGCAGCCTTATCATTCGCCTTAGGAGGATTTCTTACATTTTCCCGAAATTGTGAAACCGTATGCAAAGAGGTTTTGCGGATACACATACCTGCAAATTCCGACAGCCGTGACGACCAGGCAATCAAAATAAAACTGCGTGACTATATTCTCAAAGAGTTTTCGGGAGAGCTTTCCCAATGCGAAACTCTCTCCGATGCAGAGGAAAAAGCCGAAAAACTGCTCCCCGAAATTGAGCGCAAATCCAATGAATTTCTTGAAGAAAACGGCTTTTCATACGGCGCTAAAGCGGAGCTTGTCACAATGGATTTCACCACGAGGGAATACGACACATTTATTCTTCCGGCAGGAGAATACCGTGCTCTCAGGATAACCTTAGGCAGCGGCGAGGGGCAAAACTGGTGGTGCGTGATTTTTCCGCAGCTTTGTATTCCGTCCGCCTCCAAAAGCCAAACAGCCGAAAGTGTTTTGGAAAGCTTTGGAAAGCCTCAGCCCATCAAGATAAAATTCGCTCTTTTTGAATGGTTCAACAGCATATTGTCATAATTTTCGTATATTCGGAATACATTATTCAAAAGGAGTGAATTATATGGGAAGAACAAAAACAATGATTATCGGAACAGCGGTGCTTGCGCTTTCGGTGCTTACCTGCACGCAGACAGTTGCGGGAGATTTTATGCGAAAAGCCTCCTACGCCTCGGCAGGAATTTACGAAACAGCCGAAAATTCCGCTGAAAAGACCAAAGACACTTCGCAGCCCGAAAGCTCATCAGACCAAAATGACAGCGTTTCTTCTCCTCCCGAAAGCGATATATCGGAAAGTCAGGAAAGCGCCGACCCCGAAAGCTCATCGGCGGTGTTTCAGACAAACGGGACGAGCTTTGGCGAGATAATAGACCTTGACCGTGAAAATATCCCCGACGAAGAAGATTATTCGGCTTACACTGCCCACAGCGGTTCGGTTTACCGTTACAGCTACGAAAAATTCAGCAGCACGGATTACATAAATCTCAAAAGCGGCGCACAGGTAAGAAACTGCACCGAAATACCAAATTCCGTGCTTGAAGAGGCGTCGGACAAGCTCCCCGAATTTCACGGAAATTCCGAAGAAAATTCTCCCCGTGTATTGATTTACCACACGCACGCAACCGAAAGCTTTCTGCCGAAATCCGATTGGTATGACGAAAACTATCCCATACGTTCAACGGACAATTCAAAAAATATGATCGCAGTAGGCGACGCTTTGTGCAATGCTCTTTCGTCAAGGGGCATTTCCGTTGTCCACGAATGTAAACTGCATGATTATCCGATGTACACGGGCGCATATTACCGTTCAGCCGATTCAATGCTGCAAGCTCTTGAAAAATACCCCGATTTGGACATAATAATCGACCTTCATCGTGACGGGATAGTAAACGGCGACGGTTCTCTCGCTGCACCCGTCTGTGAGGTGAACGGAAAAACCGCCGCACAGTTTATGATAATATCCTGCTGTGAAAACGATGATTTTGATATGCCCGATTATATCGAGAATTTCAAGCTTGCCTGCCTTCTCCAGAACACCTCCGAAGAAATGTATCCGGGACTTGCTAGACCTGTGCTTTTCGATTACAGAAATTACAACCAGAGCCTGTCGAAAAACTGCCTTCTTATCGAAGTGGGCAGCCACGGAAATTCTCTTGAAGAGGCAGCCTATACGGGAGAGCTTTTAGGCAATATTATCGCAAAAGTTCTCACTCAATATTGACCAGTTCCTCCGTATCGAGATAATCTTCGATATATTGCTTTTTAAGCAGCTCGCGAGGAATATAATCATTGTATTTTCCGCATATTTCACAGTTATCGGGAATAGAAAATCCGTACTTATCCGCCTTGTTTTTCTTAATATCGTCAAGCGCATTGAGAACGGCATTTTTTCCCCTGTCGGTATGAATTTCGATGCAAACGGGGATATATCTCGAAACCCACGCCTCTGCGTTAAAACCATACTTTCTAAGCGCATACAGCAAAGCGGTAAAACCTCTTGTCCCGATAAACGGAAAAACCGCAAACATCGTATCTGACAGCGGCAGAACGATATGCTCATCGTTATTCTGTGAAACTGCATTTTTAAATAAATCCCTTATATCGGCGAGGCGTTTTGCTGCGCTCTCGTCTATAAATCTATACTCTTCCTCGCTTTTAAGTATCTCCAGAATTTTTTTCATAACCTTAGTGTGAACAAATTCGTTTCCCGTATCGGTCCACGTATTAGCAGAAATTCCCTCTACGTGCTTTACATAGATTATCTGCGCCTTTTTATCCAGTTCAGTGACTTCCCAAGCCTGTCCGGCAAGAGCGAATTGACTTTTCGGGGGAAACGGATTTTGTACTGTTCCTATCACCTCGGAATTATTTCTCACGGTATATTCAACGGGCACGGAAAATACCGCCAGAAAATCATAATTATTCACGGCAGCCTCGCCCTTTTCACCGATAAGAAGAGCGCCGTCCTCGCTCCGCTCAAGATGACCGTTTTCAAGCAAATGCCGCAAAAGCGTGAGATAATCCTCCTTTGTGACATGAGAAAACACAGAAAGCGTTAAGATCTGCCTTGCAAGTTCTTTCGGCAGAAGAGAGCCGTTTGCCGCCATAACCGCCATAGTCTGATGATAAAGCAGCGAAAACGGCAGTTTCGGAAGAAACATAGGCTCAACAAATTTTTCTCCCGTATAAAGCAGTATTTCCGCTGCACACATCAAAAGGTCCCAGTTGATTTCCTTGTAAAAAACCGTTTTGGGCAGGCTCATATCATACCTGAAAGCGAAACGCATTTCTGCCTGTCCGCTGCGCCTTCCTGTTCTTCCGAGCCTCTGTACAAGCCCCGAAACCGTAAGCGGACACCCCGTCTGAACGATTCTTTCCAGCCTTCCCACATCAATTCCCAGTTCCAGCGTGACCGTAGCTCCCGTACAAACAGGCAGCTCGGAGTTTTTCATACTTTTTTCGGCAAATTCACGCAGCGCAGGAGAAATATTTGCGTGATGTACAAGATAACAGCCGCCGTCGTGATTTTTTTCCGAAATGTCCCTGAGATGAGCTATGTTTTCTTCAACCTCGCCCTTGCTGTTTGAAAACAGTATACAGCGTTTTCTGCGGGTGCTTTCATAAAGATAGTTATAATAATTCTGCAGGAGAGTTTTGCTGTTCTTGTTGGGTATTTTTTCGGCGATAGGGAAAAATCTTACGGAAAGACGGACTTTTCGTTCCATATCTTTGCATTTCGGCGTGATACAGCGCCTGTTCGTGCCCATATTGAGCCATTTTTCCGCATTTTCGGTATTTCCGAGAGTAGCCGAAAGACCAATTCTCCGAGGCGTAAAACCGATAATTCTCTGTATTCTTTCAAGAACCGAAAGCAATTGCAGACCTCTGTCGCCGTCCATAAAGCAGTGTACCTCGTCGATAATGACAAATCTCAGATCCGAAAACAGCCTGAAAACTCCGCTGCTGTTTCTTATCAGCAGGCTTTCAAGACTTTCGGGAGTTGTCTGCATAACTCCCTTCGGACGCTTCAAAAGCCGTTTTTTTGCTGTCAGAGAGGCGTCGCCGTGCCATTTTGTCACGGGAATATCCTGTTCGTCAAGAAGAGCCTCAAGGCGTTCAAACTGGTCGTTTATCAGCGCCTTCAGCGGTGAAATGTAAAGCACGCCGACCGACCCGGACGGATTTTCCCACAAATGCGTCAGCACAGGCAGAAAAGCCGCCTCTGTTTTTCCGCTTGCCGTACCCGACGCAAGCAGAAGATTTTCGTCCGTATCGAAAACCGCCCTTGCCGCTTCCACCTGAATTTCCCGAAGTTCCTCCCATTTATTCCGATAAATAAAATCCTGAATAAACGGCGCAAAACGATAAAAAACCGAATTATCGCTCATATATCAAAGTCCTCAAATCCGTCCTCTTTTTCATCGCTTTCACCTTTAGCAAACGTAAATTCATCTTCGCCCATAAGCTCCGCTATGGACTTTGTGGGGTTCTGATAGGCGATATTGAGCAGTTCTATAAAATCTCTTATCATTTCACGGGGAGTAACGTTTAAGTCTGCGCCCACTCTTCCGAATTCCGTTTTAACGAAGAAAATTCTGTCCTCAAGCGTTATTTTCGGCTCATAACCGAAAACTACTCCGTGGATCTCCGCAAGCTTTTCCGTAAGCACGGTAAGTTCCTCATAATTAAGCGGAGAAAGCCTGATTATCGGCGACATCAGATCCTTTACATCATCTGTGGAAAATCTGCCTCTTTCCAGCCTCGAGCGAAGAGCCTCATAGCTGAAAACTCCCCTGCGTGTATCCTCGACGCATTGAGGAGTTCCGCCTAAAATTATACCCAGATTATGCGCTTTTCCCTGCATAACGTCGTTGTACATCATAAGTATTTTTTCGTAGTTATACTGCCTTGTGACGGAGTTTGATATTTTCATAATATTTACAAGCTCGTCGATCATCACGACAAGGCCCTTATATCCTGCGCTTACAAGAAATGATGTCATAAGCTTGATATAATCGTACCAGTTATCGTCGTTTATGACAGTATTTACATTAAGACATTCCTTGGCCTCCGTTTTGGTATTAAACTCGCCTCTCAGCCAGCGTACCGCATTTTTTTTGCGCTCCTCGATACCGTCCCGAAAGCCCTTGTAATATTCCGTGATAACTTTTGCAAATTCAAATCCGTGCACCATATCTTCAAGCGAGTTTATTTTCGAGTAAATTCTGCGCTCGACTTCCGTATCAAAGAAAGCGTTATCGGGAGAAATTACGCCCTCTGCGACAATATCGCTTTTCACTTTGTCGATCCATTTTTCGAGAATGAGCGGCAGTGCGCCTCCGTCGGGTTTTGCCTTTACAGAGAGATTTTTCATAAGTTCACGGTAGGTTGCAAGTCCTTGTCCCTTTGTGCCGCACAGTCTGCGTTCGGGGGACAGATCTGCGTCTGCGGCTGCAAATCCTATATCGGTCACGTGACCTCGCATTGTCTGGAGAAGAAAGCTCTTTCCGCTGCCGTACCGACCGACGATAAACCGAAAGAAAGCGCCCCCGTCCTCTGCGATAGAAACGTCCTTTAAAAGAGCGTCGATCTCGTCCGAACGTCCGACTGCAATATATCCGAGACCCGTTCTTGGGACAACTCCGCCTTTCAGCGCATTTATCAGTCCCGACGCAATCCTCTTCGGTATCTGCACAAAAACCATCTCCTTAGCACAGTTGTTTACAAAACAACCTCTAACTCTAACCTCTAACTTCTAATCCCTAACCTCTATTATACCATATAAGTTTAAAAAAAGCAATAATATCTTGCAAACGCAGGCAAAATGTGCTAGAATAAATCAGGGGTGATATTATGGAGATACCTTCGCAGATAGAAGAGATACTTGACAGGCTCGAAAGCGCAGGTTTTGAGGCATATATAGTCGGCGGCTGTGTTCGTGACGGGATAATGGGAAATCCCGTTCACGATTACGATATAACGACAAGCGCAGAGCCTTATCAGACAGAGCGTGCCTTTTCGGACTGCCGTGTTGTGGAAACGGGGATAAAGCACGGCACAGTAACGGTTTTATACAAAGGAATAAGCGTCGAGATAACCACATTCCGCATCGACGGAGAGTATTCTGACGGCAGACATCCCGTGTCCGTTGCTTTTTCGAGGAATATAAAAGACGATATTGCTCGCCGTGATTTTACAATGAATGCAATAGCATACAGTCCCAAACACGGCATTATCGATCCGTTCGGCGGCGAAAACGACATAAGATCGGGGATTATCCGCTGCGTCGGAGATCCGGGAAAGCGTTTTTCAGAGGACGCTCTGCGAATTTTAAGAGCACTGAGATTTTCGTCTGTTTTGGGATTTTCTGTTGAAGAGAAAACCAAAGCGGAAATTCTGCTGAAAAAAGAAACGCTCCGAAAGGTATCGAAAGAGCGTACCTTTTCGGAGCTTAAACGCCTGCTTTGCGGAAAAAACGTAAAAAATGTTCTGCTTGAGTACCGAGATGTCATCGGCGAGATAATTCCAAAGCTTTGCACGGAATTTGACTATGACCAACATTCAAAATATCACAACAGCACTCTTTATGTCCATACCGCAAGAGCCGTAGAGGCAGCCGTTCCCCGTGCAGCGGTAAGGCTTGCTATGCTCTTTCACGACATCGGCAAGCCGTTGTGCAGGACCGCCGATGAAAACGGAGAGTGGCATTTTTACCGCCACGCAGCAAAAAGCGCCGAAATTGCCGATGAAATTCTCCGTGATTTCAAGTGCAGCAATATTCTCAGAGAGCGTGTCTGCGACATAATCCGCCTGCACGATATTCCCGTAGAGCTTGACGAAAAGACGATAAGACGCCGTCTTGCGAAATACGGCACAGAGCTTTACCGTGACATTATGGAGGCTCATATAGCCGATGACAGCGCAAAACAGCCGTTCACTCTCCGGCGCACCGAAACCGCACGTGAGGCGATAAGGCTTGCGGACATAATTTCTTCACAAGCGCCCTGCCTTTCTCTTAAAGATTTGGCGGTAAACGGCGCAGATTTAAAGGAAATAATATCGCCCTCTCCCAAAATGGGACAGATTTTGCAAAATCTTTTGAGCGAAGTGATAGACGGCTCTCTTAAAAACGAAAAAGCAGAGCTTATCGTTCGTGCAAAGGAATTGGCAGGTAAAAACGATATTTCAAAAATTTAAAAATTACCCCGTTCTTTCCGTGCCAAATCTGATATAGTTGTATTCCTTAGCGGCAGCGTCCCATGTAAGAGCGCCGACATTACCCGTAGGTTCAATTCCGTACAGCCGCTGAAAAGTAAGCACGGCACGCTCCGTTTCAGGACCGAAATAACCCGTAGCCTCAATGACAGGAATCTGCCCTATATTCTGCCCTATCACCCTGAGATATGTCTGAAATTCCTTTACATCGTCATTTCTCATACCGGGAGTCAAATTATATCCGGGATACAGCGCAGCAGTCGGACCTTCATATCCCTCTTCGAGGTTGTTTTTGATATTGCGGTAAATATCGTTTATAAGCAGCCATGTTCTGAAATCGACAACGCCGTCTGGATTTAACCCGTAAAATCTCTCAAAAGCCTTGACCTGATTTTCCATAGCCTCGTTGAAAATACCGTCCGAGTTTACCGACGGAATTTCGGGATTAAAATATGCGATAACATTCAGATAATACTGGACAATTCTTACGCTTTGTCCGTAATCGCCTCTGCTTAAATCTTTTCCGAGAACATTTGCGACTTCGTTTTCGGAAAGTCCCTCGCTTGTAAGCTCAGACAGTTTCTTGACCGCCGTAAAGATATATTTTATCTGATACCAGGTCGCCTTGTTGATAATTCCCGTCTGCGGAAGTCCGAAGATCCCCTGAAAAACACGCACGGCTTCCACGGTGCTTTCCCCGTAAAGTCCGTTTGCAGGGACGATTTTCGGTATTGCGGGATAATTTGTCGATATTCGGTTCAGCTCCACCTGAATTATGCGCACTTCGTTTCCCGACGCACCAAATCCGAACGGCGTTCCGGGATAGCTCGGTATATTCGGCATAATGGGCGCATTGTACACAATATCAATATCGTTTCCGTAATAGTACTGGAGAATTTCATAAGGCGTGTAGCCTCTGTTTGCCAAAGTAACCGTTCCCCATTGTGAAAGACCTCGGCAGGTGACGGTAGTGCCGTTGCAGAAAGCGGTAAAAAGCGGCTCGATATTTCCTCTTCTTACGACATAGTTGTTGAAGATCTCATCTACTATACGGCTGATATTTTCAAAAATATCACGTCCGTTGACAAAAGCCTGGTCATATTGCGTAGAGCTTGTAATATCGAAATTATATCCTCTGCTCCTGTACCATTCGGTGTAAACACGGTTAAGCGCAAAAGAGATTTGCGCATAAATATTAGCTCTAAGCGCCGCCTCAGGCCAAGTCGGAAAGATTTCGCTTGAGGCGACGTTTTTTATATAGTTTGGAAAGGTCAGGGAAACATTTGCCGCATTTGAGTCGGGCGTACCGAGATGCACAACGATATTTTCGGGAATAAACGGCATATTATCACTTGGCATTTTCATTCACCTCCGTAGAATTATCCGATAAATTCTCTGTTGAAGGGACCATTGCCACTCTCTGGACGGATTTTGCTCCGTCAAACACGGGTATTCCCGTGAGAATTATTTCTATATATCCGTTCTTTGAAACAACTGCGTCATACAGCGAAAACGGCTGGATTTTGTTGCTGCTGTCAAGAGAAAGACTTTTATCGGGAGCAGCAAGACTTTGCAGTTCAGTCTGTCCGCTGCTGTCTGTCATCATCTCGAAAAATGTGTACTTATCGCCGCCGAAATCCTTTGTAACGGTTACTTTTGCGCCCTCTACGGGAAGAGCCTCCCTTGCCGTATAGACCCTGAACGATATAGTGCCTTCTCCCGTATTTTTTTGAAGAAAATCGTCATAGTCCGTATAGGTTGGTTCGGGGAAATTTCCCGGCTCGGTCTGACTTCCCTCGCGTATAATATCCGAACGTGAGTTTTCAGGGGTGCTTTCATCGGGAAAACTTCTTCCCGTCAGTTGCTCGCCGAATTCCGTGCCGCTTACGGGCTGTCGGTTAAGACCCTCGATGCGTTCCTCCGACACAGTGCCTCCGACGGCAAAATCCGGTCTTGCCGCATTAGGGGAATTATCCGTTACTCCCGAGGCGTCGGGGGCAGGCTCGTTGTTTTCGGGCACACTTTCGTTCGTAATATCTTCCCGTGTTTGCTCAAAGGAAGGAATTTGCGTAAATCCGGGCTGAGAAAACTGCAGATCCCCGTCAGTTTCTTCTTCAAATTTTTCGGGATAGCCGTCCTTTGCCGCTGTGTCATCTGCGGAGAACGGTATCTGTTCTTCCGAAAGACCGTTCATATCGGACTCTTGCCTGTCGTCAGCCGTAAATTCGTCCTCATCGGGAATTTTTTCCTCCCATACAGGCTCTTCGATTTCTTCAAAAGTATCGGTCTTTTCGTCCTCCTGAGAAACACTTTTTTCTGCAAACGTGTCAAAAAGCCTGTCAAATTCCGTTTTATCGTCCGCATATCCGATAATTTGCGGCATACGACGTTTTTCCGTATGTGTCTGCGTCTGCACAGCAGATTTGCTCATATCCATAAGTTCTTTTTTGTATCGTTCAATAAGCTTTTGCATATCGTCCATAAAAATTCCTCCTAAAAAATCTATTCAAAGAAATATATGCAAAAGTTTGCAGTAAAATGCAGAACAAACTATGCTAAGATAAAACAGAAATCCGAAACAGAAAGGAGCAGAATTATGAGCGAAAACAACGCAAATATTTCGGTAAAAGATTTTTTCATCGGCAGCAACGCCGATATAATCAAATTCGGCAAGCTTTTCACAGCAAATCTTGCCAACGAAGAGCTGATAAACGAGCTTGCCCGAAAGGATCTGGAAAAGCTTGCAAAGGTATTCAAGCTTGTTTTTGAGCTTATGGACGATAAGACTGCCGACAGTTCTGACGAAAAAATAGAAGAGCTTATCGCCGCCTGCGGAATTTTTGGAGAGGAGGACAGGGAATGACCTTTTCACCAAAGCAGAAAAAAGCGCTTATGCTGCTGAAAAACAACGGCTTTAAGCGAATAAACATCTTCGAGGGCAGCGTTCGCAGCGGAAAGACCTTTATATCTATGATAATTTGGGGATTTTGGGTAGCCGCCTCCCCGAAAAACGCAAACTATCTTATGTCGGGAAAAACCTTAGGAACGCTCAGGCGAAATGTCCTTGAACCTATGAAAAACTTTTTCGGAGAGTATTTCACTTACAATATCTACAAAAAGGAAGGCAGCCTGCTGGGCAGAAAAATATATCTCGAAGGAGCCGCAAATGCGCAAGCCGAAAATAAAATTCGTGGTATGACGTTAATGGGCGCATATTGCGACGAACTTACCCTTTTCTCCGAGGAATTTTTTGTAATGCTCCTGTCGCGCCTTTCCGAAAACGGAGCAAAGCTCTTTGCGACGACCAATCCCGACGATCCCAAACATTGGGTAAAGCGCAATTATCTGGACAATAAAAACATAGACCTGCTTTCGCTGAAATTTCGCCTTGAGGACAACACATTTCTCCCGAAGAGCTATATCGAACAGCTAAAAGCCGAATTCAGCGGCGTATTTTACGACCGCTTTATTTCGGGCGAGTGGACTGCTGCCGAGGGCAGGATTTACGAAAACTTCTCCAACGATTGTATTCTGTCGATAGAAGAGCTGCGTAAAAAAACAGCGGAAAACCCGATATCATTCTCCGTGATAGGCGTAGATTACGGCGGAAACGGTTCTGCGTCAGCATTTGTCCACGTCGGGTTTGACGCAGGCTTTAAAAACGTTTACGTTTTGTCCGAGTATTACGACAAGAAAAACCGTTCTGCCGAAAATCTGATATTAGCATTCAGCGATTTTGTCACAATGGAAAAGAAACGTTGTCCAAGACTTACCAAAGCCTATTGCGACAGTGCCGAGCAGCTTTTGATAAAGAGTTTTCGCAGCGCCGTAAAGATTGAAGTCAAAAATGCGCTTAAAAAGCCGATAAATACACGGATAAATATGCTCAGCAGATTGATCTCATCGAAACGATTTTTCATTCTTGATGATTGTGTTCATACGATAGACGCTGTACGCAGCGCACGTTGGGACGAACGCAGCATTCACAGGGATATTCGCCTTGACAACGGCACGACTAATGTTGACAGTCTTGACGCTCTTGAATATGCGTTTGAGCGTTTTGAGCATCAGCTTTTCAAGATATAAAAAAGCTCCCGATAAAATCGGGAGCAAAATGCTGTGCGGAGCAGAAGTAAAACAGTTTAATGGCAGAACAAGAGCAAAGACAATAACCGCACAGCGATAATGGAAGGGTGAGGAGCGGAAGTTTTTAGTGACTTCCGATTTACCTCCTGAGAACATTTTACCACAAAGAATAAAAAAGTCAACTATTATTACAAAAATGTAATTATATTGTAAATGTTTTGAAAGAATTGTAACTTTTCCGTAATAAATTGGCGAAAAAAGTTTTTTGAAGAGTCCAGAGAAACTTTTTTTCAAAAAAGTTTCTCTGGTGGGGTGTGGGGCAACGCCCCACAAATACGTCCAAAAGCGCTAAAGGGGTATGGGGGAAAACAAGAGTTTTCCCCCATTTTTTGCGTTCAAGGAACGCAAAAAACCAATCGCTTTCAGCAGCGCACAGTAAAAGTTTTTGAAAAAAAGTTTCTCAGGACTCTTCAAAAAACTTTAATAACCGCACCGCAGGTGCGGCACATCTTACTATTCACTATACACTGTGCACTGTAAACTGCTTTACAGGTATTTCTTCAAATCATCAATTCGGTCTGTTTTTTCCCACGCAACGCCGAGGTCCTCTCTTCCCATATGACCGTAAGCGGCAAGCTGCCTGTACTGCGGCTTTCTGAGTTCGAGCGCCTTTATGATAGCAGACGGACGAAGGTCAAATTCCTTTGCTACAGCCTCGGCAATCTTTTCATCGGAAATTTTGCCCGTGCCGAACGTGTCTGCCATAACGGAAACAGGATTAGCCACACCGATAGCATAAGCAAGCTGTATCTCGGCTCTTTCCGCAAGACCTGCAGCAACGATATTCTTAGCCACATAACGGCACATATAAGCCGCCGAGCGGTCCACCTTAGTCGGGTCTTTTCCCGAAAAAGCTCCTCCGCCGTGCCTTGAATAGCCGCCGTATGTATCAACTATGATTTTTCTTCCCGTAAGACCGCTGTCGCCCATAGGTCCGCCGACAACAAATCTTCCCGTGGGATTTACGAAATATTTTGTGTTTTCGTCAAGCAGTTTTTCGGGGATCGTGGTTTTAATGACCTTTTCTATAATGTCGCTGCGAATTTGCTCAAGGGAGGCGGATTCAAGATGCTGCGACGAAACAACAACGGTATCTATCCTCACGGGCTTGTTGTCGACATATTCCACTGTGACCTGAGTTTTTCCGTCAGGAAGAAGATAAGGTATCTCCCCACTCTTTCTCACATCGGCAAGCTTTTTCGCAAGCTTGTGAGAAAGACTTATCGGCATAGGCATAAGCTCAGGCGTCTCCGAGCAGGCAAATCCGAACATCATTCCCTGGTCGCCCGCACCCGTGTCGCCTTCGTTGCGCTCTCTTCCTTCAAGAGCATTGTTTACGCCCAATGCAATATCGGGAGATTGCTTGTCGATAGTTGTTATAACCGAGCAGGTTTTTGCGTTAAATCCGCTTACATCGCTGTTATATCCTATATCGGCAACGACCTCTCTTACAATGGCGGGTATATCGACCTGTGCGGTTGTGGTGATTTCGCCCATTACCGTTATCATACCCGTAGTAGCGGTGGTTTCGCACGCAACTCTTCCCATAGGGTCACGGGCGAGTATTGCGTCCAGAACAGCGTCCGAGATCTTGTCGCAGAGCTTGTCGGGATGACCTTCCGTAACGCTCTCCGAAGTAAATAATTTTTTAGCCATTTTACTCTTCCTTTCATAATAAATCATAATAAAAAACGCTCACTAAGGAGTGAGCGGTAAAATTTACTGTCACTCCTCATCTTCCGATAATAATATCGCAGGATGTGGCACCTTGCTGTGAAAACACAAGTAGGTTGCCGGGCTGTTAAGGGACCGGTCCCCCGACGGAATTTCCGTCTAAAGCCGCTCTTGATAAGGCGTATACTAAGTATATCACATTATAATCTCCTTGTCAATAGTTTTTTTCGACAATAAAAATTTTCTTTTACCTCTTGACAAATAAAAAATCTTGTGCTATAATCTTTGTAATGAATAATTTTAAATGCGTTGAAGGGGAATAAGACCCTGCGTGCTTTTTCAGAGAGCCGTCGTTCGGTGCGAGGCGGTAAAGCAGCCGGGAGATGACTCACCCCTGAGCAGAACGGGCGAAAGCCGTGTATTTGATTGCATAAATGCGAAAATACGAGGCAAATAGTCTGTTACGGGTTTCTCCCGTTAAAGAGAAGTGCGCTGTTTGGCGCAGCTGAGGCGGATTTCCGAAAGGATTTTCGTAAATTGGAGTGGTAACACGGGTTAGTTCTCGTCCCCAAGTTTGGGCGAGGACTTTTTTTAATGGAAAGGAGCATAAAGGAGCATTATGAAAAAGAAAATTTTGTCAGCACCGGCTGCTGTTATGATGCTTTCGATGTAAGTTCACTGAAATGCATCAACAAATTTCTAACCTCTTACCTCTAACCTCTAATATCTAAAAAAGGAGTTTTTTTATGAAATATGCAGATAAATACCAAAGGCGCTATTTTATGCCGCCTTTTCCCTGCCTTGACTGGATAAATAAGGAGTATATCGAAAAGCCGCCTGTGTGGTGCAGCGTTGACCTGCGTGACGGAAATCAGGCGCTGATAACCCCTATGAATTTGGAAGAAAAACTGGAGTTTTTCGACTGCCTTGTAAAGGTCGGCTTTAAAGAGATCGAAATAGGCTTTCCTGCCGCCTCCGAAACCGAGTATGAGTTTTGCCGTGCGCTTATCGAGAGAAATCTCATTCCCGACGACGTGACCGTTCAGGTTCTTACTCAGAGCCGAGAGCATATCATCAAGAAAACATTTGAGGCTCTTGAAGGCTGCAAAAACGCAATTGTTCATCTGTACAATTCGACCTCGGTTGCACAGAGGGAACAGGTTTTCAAAAAGAACAAGGAAGAGATAATCGAAATTGCCACGAGCGGCGCAAAGCTTTTAAACGAGTATAAAGCAAAAACCAAGGGCAATTTCCGCTTTGAGTATTCTCCCGAGAGCTTTACAGGCACAGAACCCGAGTTTGCAATGGAAATCTGCAATGCGGTGATTGACATCTGGCAGCCTTCCTGCGACAATAAGGTCATTATAAATCTCCCCGTGACCGTTGCGGAGAGTATGTCCCACGTCTATGCCCAGCAGGTAGAGTATATGTGCAAAACTCTCCATAACAGAGAAAACCTCATTATTTCGCTCCACCCGCACAACGACAGAGGCTGTGCCGTTGCAGATACCGAAATGGGACTGCTTGCGGGAGCGGACAGAGTAGAGGGAACGCTTTTCGGAAACGGCGAGCGCACAGGCAACGTGGATATTATCACTCTTGCGCTCAATATGTACACTCACGGCGTAGAGCCGAACCTTGACCTTACAAATATGCCAAAACTCTGCGAGATGTACGAGAGATTGACGGGAATGACGGTTTACGACCGTATGCCGTACAGCGGAAAACTCGTTTTTGCGGCATTTTCAGGCTCTCATCAGGACGCTATCGCCAAGGGAATGCGCTATCGCGAGGAAAAAGACCCCGACCACTGGAATGTACCGTATATCCCGATAGATCCGCACGATCTGGGCAGAGAATACGAGGGCGATGTTATCCGTATCAATTCCCAGTCGGGCAAGGGCGGTATAGGCTATATAATGGAGCAGAATTACGGAATAGTGATGCCCAAAAAGATGAGCGAGCATTTCGGTTACACGGTGAAAAGCGTATCCGACCACGCTCACAAGGAACTGCACCCCGAGGAATTGTACGAAATTTTCAATGAAACCTATGTAAACATCAAGACCCGTCTTGCTGTTGCCGAGGCTCATTATAAACAGGGAGAGTGCATATCCGCAGAAGTCACCGTCAGAAAGGACGGCGAAACAAGGGTTTTTTCGGCACAGGGCAACGGACGTCTTGACGCTGTTTCCAACGCATTAAAGGACGGTTTGGGCATTGACTATACGATAACCTCTTACAGCGAAAATGCAACCGAAGTAGGCTCAAAGTCAAAGGCTATGTGTATGATAGGCATTACGCTGGCAGACGGCAGCGTTTATTGGGGCGCAGGCACAGATACGGACATTATAAACGCCTCGAATTACGCTCTTGTTTCAGCGATAAACAATTCCGATATTTTGAAATAAAATCCCAAAAAGCTCCGTGCGAAACGGAGCTTTCTATTTCTTTAATAATTTTCTCGGACAATTTTATCTTTCGTTGAATTTGTCATTCCCGTCGGAAAAATCTTCCTCGTTCCGATAAAATTCGGTATCGTACTTATCGACCTTGATTTGATTTCTCTGGTCAAAATCTTCGATAAAGCGCCTGACGATTGCCTTTAGCAGCAGCGTCATCACAATGCAAAGAAAAGCAAGCGCAAATTCCCAAATTAAACCCTTATAATTCAAACAGGTGATTACAAACTCAACGACAGACGCCAAAGCGCCAACGCCGACAGTCGCATTTGTAAACGTCTTGTTTTCATCGCCGAAACGGACAGCTCTTCTCAGCACCATAATAAGCATAATGATAAAAGCAGTAACAGGAAGATAATGCAAAATAATAATCATAAATTTTTCCTTTCCGTGCAGGAACCGACCGCCGAAAAATCAGAATAAACTGTCAGGGTCGGGCAGCGGTGCGGTTATGCGCCTGCTGCGTGCAATAATATCAAGACACGAAACCGAAAGTCTGTACTTTTTATTGACAAGACGCTTTGCGTTCTCCTGTTCAATCAGCTTTCGCTTTATCGCACTCCGTTCCAGCAGCCGAAAATAAGCGTCAAGACGAGCTTTTTTCCTTGCCCTTGCCTTTGCGACCTCTTTCAGCTCTTCGGCGGTAGGATGACGTTCTTCACGGTCCTTTCCGAAACAGTGCTGCGTTATCTCACCGTTTCTGTCAATTATAACAACGCTGTTTTTCATACTTTCGCCCTGCCCGTGCAGCATTTTGCTCAGCTTTTCCGAGAGCAGCTCGAAATATTCGGGGTCGCTGCGCAGTTTTTCCTCGATTTTCGGAGAAACCACCGTAAAAACTCCCTCATATCCGAAGAAATTACTGCCGCTGTTTTCGGGCGTTTTTTCAAGCTTTTCAATAGCGTCAAAAAGCTCACTTTGAAATTCACCGTTTCCCGAAGGACGGCTTTCCGAAATCCGCATAGCCGACCTGTCCGCCATTCCCGAAATATTAAATTCCATAACGGCACCTCCCCTATAATAATCCAAATAAGTAATACACCTTATAATAATACATTATATCATATCTCGGTCTTTATTTCAACAAAAATTTTATAAAAAAATAAGTTTTTTTATTAAAATTGTTGAAAAGTAATTTTTTTTATGTTATAATTACATATGTAGTACCGCTTGATGCAGTTTCCATACAGAATATGCTGAAATCGGCGCTCATTAACTGTAATTACTAAGGAGAACTGTTATGAAATGTCCCGAATGTGGCTGTGAAGAAAGCAAGGTCATAGACTCCCGTCCCACCGAAAACAAGGTGCGCCGCCGCCGCGAGTGCATACAGTGCGGTGCAAGGTTTACCACCTACGAGATCATCGAAGAAGTGCCGCTTATGGTTATAAAAAAAGACCATACGATAGAGCCGTTTGACCGTGAAAAGCTGGTCGACAGGCTTTGCCGTGCGACCGTAAAGCGCCCCGTTTCTCTTGAAACGATCGAAAATATAGTGGAAGATATTGCCGCAGAGCTGAAAAATGCGCTTACCAGAGAGGTCACCTCCGATAAAATCGGCGAGGCTGTGCTGAAAAGACTGAAAGAAGTCGATGATGTGGCATATGTGCGTTTTGCAAGCGTCTACCGTGATTTCAACGACGTGGACAGTTTTGTCAAGATAATTTCCGAAATGAAAGACGATAAAAAGAACAGTTTTTGAGCTCGTTCTTTGTCGTATTTTAAAAAAATATCAAAAAAATTAAAAAAATTTTCAAAAAACCTATTGACAAGTGAGATTAAAAGTGATATAATAATCAAGTCGCCGACAGAAAGGGACAGCCTTAG
>CANQKW010000006.1 GCA_947624555.1 uncultured Clostridia bacterium | reverse complement strand
TTCAGCGTAATTGCCATTTAAATTAACACGTTGCAAATAATATTTTAACAGAAAACGTCCCGAATTTCAAGTACAATTTTACTTATTACTGATTTTTCGTTGCATTTAACAAAAACACACAAGATAAATCTCGGCTTTTCATTAAATTGTAATAAAGCCAAGCTTTTTCTGCACTTTTGAGAGGGTCTTGCGAGATGCCTTGAAAGCCTTTTCAGCACCCTTTTTCATACAATCTTCAATATAGGACTTGTCGGCAGAAATCCTCTTGTATTCATTCTGCAGGGGAGCAAGCTTTTCAGCGACCGCCTCGCCCACGGCAAGCTTGAAATCTCCGTAGCCTTTGCCCTTAAATTCAGCCTCAATCTCGTCAAAACTCTTATCGGTAACCGCACTGTAAATCGACATAAGATTGATAATGCCGTCCTTGCCCTCACGAGCGCAGACCTCTGCCTCGCTGTCCGTGACAGCACGCTTAAATTTGCGGATAATAGTGTCCTTGTCGTCCAAAATCCATACAGAGGCATTGGGGTTTTCATCAGATTTGGACATTTTCTTGGTCGGCTCCTGAAGAGAGTTTACCTTTGCAGTAGCTTTTGTAATATAAGCCTCGGGCATTTTAAATACATCTCCGTAAATGCCGTTAAATCTCTGAACAATATTTCTGGTAAGTTCGAGATGCTGCATCTGGTCGATACCCACAGGCACCAGATCCGCTTGATAGAGCAGAATATCCGCAGCCATAAGCACGGGGTAGGTGAAAAGACCGGCATTTATGTTGTCGGGGTGTTTTTGAGACTTATCCTTGAATTGAGTCATTCTTGAAAGCTCTCCGAATTGAGTATAGCAGCTCAAAATCCACGACAGTTCTGCGTGATTGGGATTGTGACCCTGGACAAAAAGGGTGGATTTTTCGGGGTCAAGACCTGCGGCGATGAGCAGGGTATAGCTTTCCTTTATCTGCGCACGAAGTTTTATGGGGTCTTGACGTACCGTGATAGAGTGAAGATCTGCGATACCGAAGAAACAGTTGTAGTCGTTTTGCATTTTGACCCAGTTCTGCATAGCGCCGAGGTAGTTACCCAGATGGGGGGTGTTAGTCGGTTGAATAAGACTAAGCATATTTTTCTTTTGTTCCATAGTAAGATTCCTTTCCGGTGCACTGTTCACAGTGTATAGTGCACAGTGCACAGTGAATAGTAAGACGTGCCGCAACTGCGTTGCGGTCATGTGGGGCTGCGCCCCACGAAAAAAGTTTTTTGAAGAGTCCTGAGAAACTTTTTTTCAAAAAAGTTTCTCAGGTAGGGTGTGGGGCGACGCCCCACAAAAACGTTTCAAAAGCGCTAAAGGGGTATGGGGGAAAACAAGAGTTTTCCCCCATTTTTTGCGTTCAAAGAACGCAAAAAACGAGCCGCAAACCAAGAATTTCTTTCAAAAAAAGATAGAAGAAACAAAGTGATTTTCCGCAAAAAATCAATTCAAAAGCTCCTTGGCGCACTTTCCGAGGATCTCGCAGCCCTTGTCGATCTGCTCGTCGGTGGGCGTGGAGTAATTCAGCCTGAACGAGTGGGAAACCTGCGCCTCGTCGGCATTGAACGCATTTCCGGGAACAACAGCGACCTTGCGCTTGACCGCCTCGACGCAGAAATTGTTCATATCGTACTTTTCGGGTATGGTCGCCCAGATAAATAAACCGCCCTGCGGCTTTGAAAGCTCAATGAAATCAGGAAGATTTTCTCCGAGAGCGTCAGCCATTCTCTGATATTTTTTGCGGTAAATAGCCTGCAAACCCTTTATGTGAGCGTCAAAATCAACCTCGGTCACAAATCTGTAAGCCAAAATCTGCGCCCAGATATTCGTATGAACAGTAGTAGTCTGCAAACCGACAACAGCCTTTGAAACCAATTCTGCGTCGCCGCACAGATAACCCACACGAAGTCCCGGAGCAAGAATTTTCGAGAAAGTGCCCGTATAAATTACGTTTTTGCTGTCGTCAAGCTCCTTGTAGCAGGCAACGTCCTCTCCTGCAAAACGAAGTGCGCCGTAAGGATTGTCCTCAAGAACATAAATGCCGTATTTTTTCGCAAGCGCAAGCACTTCTTTTCTGCGCTCAAGAGCAGTCGTGTTTCCCGTGGGATTTTGGAAATTCGGTATAGTATAAATGAATTTCGCCTTAGGATTAGCTTTAAGTACAGCCTCAAGCTCGTCCGATTTCATACCGTTTTCGTCCATAGAAACGCCGATGATTTTAACTCCATAGCTCCTGAAGGAGTTAAGCGAGCCGATAAACGACGGATTTTCGCAGATAATTACATCGCCCTCGTTGCAGAGAATTTTGGCGGTAACTTCAATAGCCTGCTGTGCGCCCGACGTTATAACGACCATATCTCCGTCCTTGAAGATTTTCTTTTTGCGAAGATCGTCCTCCAGCCATTTTCGCAGTTTGGGATAACCCTCTGTCACGGAGTATTGAAGAGCATTGACAGGTTCTTCACGAAAAATATCCGCCGAAATTTTGCCGATAGTTTCCACAGGAAATGCTTCGGGAGCAGGATTTCCTGCTGCAAAGCTGATGACTTCAGGGTCTGCGGTGAACTTCAGTATCTCTCTTATAGCCGAGGGAGCAAGTCCCGCCATTTTGTCGGAAAACGGTTTAAGCATAATTTTCTACCTCTTTCATATATAATTTCCCCTAAAGGGGCAAAATTTTCTGACCTTTAATCTTTATTATATCACATTCTGCCCGAAAAGTAAAGGGGTTTTGCAGTCGGCATTTCCAAAGGTTACAGAATAGTAACAAAAGATTACAATGTGATTACAAACGGTTACAGTTTTGTCATAAATATTGAAATTGCGAAAAAAATGAGTTATACTTGTATTACAAGAGAAAGCAATCCGTCAACGTCAGGCGCTGCGGCGTGCAGTGACGACGGTTTACATAAATCCCCTTCAACATACCCTTTCCGAAAAATTATCCCCGAAGATTTCTTCGGGGATAGTTCTTTATTCGGAAAAATCAAGCCTTGTTGAGTCTTTCCTCAATCATATCAAGCTCGTCATAGAGCTTCTGAGGAATATTTCCGCCCTTGGCCTTAATATCGTCGTTGTAATATCTGCGCATTTCGGCGATTTCCTTCTTCCAGAGATCTACGTCAACGGAGAGGAGATGCTTTTCAATTTCGGGAGTAACCTCGTCCTCGATGCCCGTGAGATTGATGTCGCCAACCTTCGGCAAATATCCGATAGGAGTTTCAACAGCGTCAACCTTGCCCTCGCAGCGCTTGATGATCCAGTCGAGCACACGCATATTGTCGCCGAAACCGGGCCACATAAAGTTGCCGTTTTCGTCCTGTCTGAACCAATTGACGTTGAAGATCTTAGGCGCCTTATCGCCGAGCTTTTCGCCCATTTCAAGCCAGTGAGCCCAGTAATCACCGACATTATAGCCGATAAAGGGCTTCATAGCCATCGGGTCGTGACGGAGAACGCCTACTGCGCCCGTAGCTGCTGCGGTCGTTTCGGAAGAAACAGCCGAGCCGATATACGTTCCGTGTACCCAGTCAAACGACTGATAAACCAGAGGAGTCGTAGACGCACGTCTGCCGCCGAAAATCATAGCGGTAACAGGAACGCCCTTGGGGTTATTGAATTCCGAGGACAGGCAGGGGCAGTTTACAGCAGGAGCAGTAAAGCGGCTGTTCGGGTGAGCAAGTTTCTGCGGCTTGCCGTCGTCGCCCATAACGGAGGTAAATTCCTTGCCGTTTACCTTAGCGCCCTTCCACTCTTCTGCATTTGTGGGAGGATTTTTGTCAAGACCTTCCCACCAGGGCGTCATATCATCGAGATTTATAGCGACATTTGTGAAGATAGCGTTCTTCTTTGTACATTCGAGAGCGTTGAAGTTGGATTTTTCGTTTGTGCCGGGAGCAACGCCGAAGAAACCGTTTTCGGGGTTAATAGCATAAAGTCTGCCGTCATCGCCCTGTTTCATCCACGCAATATCGTCGCCGACTGTGAAAACTTCATAACCTGCGTCCTTGTAAGTTTTAGGCGGAATAAGCATAGCGAGATTTGTTTTTCCGCAAGCGGACGGGAAAGCGGCGGTGATGTACTTAATATCTCCGTCGGGCTTTTTAACGCCGAGAATAAGCATATGCTCAGCCATCCAGCCTTCCTTCCAGCCCTGGTAAGATGCGATACGAAGAGCAAAGCACTTTTTGCCGAGAAGAACGTTTCCGCCGTAAGCGGAGTTTATCGACCAGATAGTGTTGTCCTCGGGGAACTGAACGATATATCTCTTTTCGGGGTCAACGTCAGCCTTGCTGTGAAGACCTCTTACGAAGTCGTTAGAGTCGTCGGGCAGGTTTTTGAATGCCTGAGCGCCCATTCTTGTCATAATATTCATATTAAGAACGACGTAGATAGAGTCAGTGATCTCAACGCCGACCTTAGCGATAGGAGAACCGATAGGACCCATAGAATAGGGAATGATATACATTGTTCTGCCCTTCATTACTCCGTCGTACATAGGAGTAAGCATAGCGTACATTTCCTTGGGATCCATCCAGTTGTTGGTAGGACCTGCGTTTTCCTTTTTTCTTGAGCAGATGAACGTTCTGTCCTCGACACGGGCAACGTCATTCGGCTTTGTTCTGTGATAAAGGCAGCCGGGGAACTTGTCCTCGTTGAGCTTTACCATTTCTCCCGAGGCAAGAGCCTCTTCGATAAGATGGTCGAGCTGTTCCTTTGAGCCGTCGATCCATACAACCTTGTCAGGTTTGGTGAGGGAAGTCATTTCCTCAATCCACTTCAAAACGTTGGGGTTTTTCGTCAGTGACATAATTATTTCTCCTTTAGCACAAAAATTTTTTTGATAAAGAAAACTGCATATTTCCCCGAAAATGCTTTCGGAAAACACACAAAGAGAACTCCGGCGTTGCACGAACGCCTTGCATTGTTCTGTAACTTTCTCCACAAATACTATTATACACGAATTATGTCAAGTTGTCAAGGGAATTTACAAGATTATTTCGCAGCATACCTTACTCGGTAGTGACCGATTTTGCAAGATTTCGGGGCTTATCGGGGTCAATTCCTCTTAAAACGCTTGTATAATACGCAATAAGCTGCAAACCGCAGACAGTCGCCAGCGGAGTAAGCATATCGGGCAGCTCGGTATCTATCTCAAACAGAATATCCACGGTATTTTCCGCAAATTTTGTGCCTTTTCGTGCAAGCGCAATTACGGTCGCACCTCTTGCCTTTACCTCTTCCATATTGCTTATCGTTTTCGGAAGAACGCTTTCCTGCGTCGCTATCGTTATCACGGGGACTCCTTCTTCTATCAGGGAGATCGTGCCGTGTTTAAGCTCTCCTGCGGCATAGGCGTCGCTGTGGATATAGGTGATTTCCTTGAGTTTAAGCGAGCCTTCGAGCGACAGCGCATAGTCAAAACCTCTTCCTATAAAGAACAGCTTTTCGACGTTTACCAGACGTGACGCAATAAACCTGCATTCGTCCTCTTTTTTTAGTATATTCCTGATGGCGTCGGGCGCTTTTTCTATCTCTTTGGTAAGAGCTTTAAGCTCTTCTTCGGTGATATTTCCGTTTGCAAACGCCATTCTGAAAGCGATGAGATACAGCACGGCTATCTGCACGGTATAAGCCTTTGTGCTGGCGACGGCTATTTCGGGACCTGCAAGCGTGTTTATGCACATATCTGCGGCTCTTGCGATAGCGGAGTATTTCACGTTCACGATAGCGAGAGTTTTTGCGCCTTTTTCCTTTGCAAGCTCCAGACCTGCCTTTGTATCTGCTGTTTCACCGCTCTGCGAGATAAGTATTACCAGATCGTCCTTGCCGACGATAGGGTCCATATAGCGAAATTCGCTTGCCGTTTCCACCGTGACAGGTATTCTTGCAAGCTTTTCCACGGCATATCTTGCGATAATACCTGCGTGCATAGATGTACCGCAGGCAACCACGAAAACTTTTTTTATACTTCGCATAATGTCGTCGGTAAAGCCTGCGTCCGAAAAATCGGGAACTCCGTTTTTGATCACGGCTTTAAGAGTTTTGTCCGCAACATCGGGCTGTTCGTGTATTTCCTTCAGCATATAGTGCGGAAATCCCTGTTTTTGCGCCTGTTCGACGTCCCATTCCGCCGTATGTACTTCCTTGCTTACTTCAATACCGTGTACATTGAAGAACTGCGCTTTGCCGTTTTCCATACAAACGATTTCGTCGTCATCGAGGAGTATGTATTCTTTGGTATATTTGAGAAAAGCGGGTATATCCGACGCTATAAAAAATTCCCCGTCGCCCTTGCCGACTATCAGCGGACTTGCCTTTCTCACGGCGTAGATTCTGTCGGGGAAATCCTTGAAAAGAATGCCCAGAGCAAAGCTTCCGCGGAGTTCTTTTACGGTTTCCGTGATAGCTTTCAGCGGATTTCTCTCCGAGTAGTAATAATCCAACAGGCAAGCTACCACTTCGCTGTCGGTCTGACTGAGGAACACATAGCCTTTTTCTTTAAGGAAATCTTTAAGTTCTGCGTAATTTTCTATAATTCCGTTATGAACGATAGTAACTCTTCCGTTTGAGTGAGGGTGAGAGTTTATATCCGACGGTTCTCCGTGGGTTGCCCAGCGTGTGTGACCGATACCGCAGCAGCCGAGCGGTTTTCCCTCGTTATCGAGTTTTGCCTTCATACAGGCGAGTTTTCCTCTTGTTTTCACGGTTTTTATGCTGCCGTTCTCAAAGACAGCTATTCCTGCGCTGTCATAGCCTCTGTATTCCAGTTTTTCAAGTCCGTCCATAAGGACGTCCGAGCAATCTCTTTTTCCAATATAACCCACAATACCGCACATAATTATTTCCCCCTTGATTTCGGCGTCAGGCATTAGTGTATAATATTATTTTATTCTCCGAAGAACATTATATCACCTTTTTTTACATAAGTCAACCTTATATTTCGTTTCAAAATCTCAAAAATCCTGTCTTTAATTTGTAAGAAAAAAGTTTTTTGAAGAGCCCGTCAGCAGTTTACAGTGAACAGTGCACAGTGAATAGTAAGAAGAGCGCAACTGCGTTGCGGTTATTGAAAAAAAGTTTTTTGAAGAGTCCGGAGAAACTTTTTTTCAAAAAAGTTTCTCTGGTCGCCGAAGGCACGGTTCAAAGGCGCTAAAGGGGTATGGGGGAAAACAAGAGTTTTCCCCCATTTTTTTGCGTTCTTTGAACGCAAAAAAACGAGCCGCAAGCTAAGAATTTCTTTCAAAAAAAAATAGGAGAAACAAAAGTGATTTTCCGCAAAAAAACTACCCGATTTTGCAGTTTGCAGTTTACAGTGAATAGTAAGAAGTGCTGCAACTGCGTTGCGGTTATTGAAAAAAAGTTTTTTGAAGAGTCCGGAGAAACTTTTTTTCAAAAAAGTTTCTCCGGTCGCCGAAGGCACGGTTCAAAGGCGCTAAAGGGGTATGGGGGAAAACAAGAGTTTTCCCCCATTTTTGCGCTTGAAAAGCGCAAAACTACTCAAAAGTCGCTGTAAACTGCAACCGCACCGCAGGTGCGGCACATCTTACTTTTCACTGTAAACTGACAAATCGGCTGGTTTTTTGCGGAAAAATCACTTTGTTTCTCCTATCTTTTTTGAAAGAAATTCTTAGTTTGCGGCTAGTTTTTTTGCGTTCTTTGAACGCAAAAAATGGGGGAAAACTCTTGTTTTCCCCCATACCCCTTTAGCGCTTTTGAACGTGTTTGTGGGGCTTTGCCCCACACCCCACCTGAGAAACTTTTTTGAAAAAAAGTTTCTCAGGACTCTTCAAAAAACTTTTTTCCGCACTTCTTACTGTTCACTATTCACTGTACAATGTAAACTGTTTGACAAATTTCCCTTTTTGTAGTAAAATAATATCAAACGCCCCCGAAAGGAGATTTCTATGAAATTTGTTGTAACAAATCATCAAATGAAAGCCGCCGAAAGCCTTTGCGACAAAAACCGCATTTCCTATTCCGAAATGATGAGAAACGCCGGAAACGCCGCAGCAAAACGCATTCTTGAAATTTGCTGCGCCAAAACTCACGCAGTCATTCTCTGCGGCAGCGGCAATAACGGCGGAGACGGTTTCGTAATCGCACGTAAACTGCTCGAAAACGGCGTCGATACAAAGGTCATTCTCGCTAAAGGAGAGCCGAAAACCGATATTTCCCGTGAGTATTTTTCACTGCTGCCCGAAGAAACCGTCCTTGACTTCAACTCTCAAAAAGAGCTTTGCAAAGCCGCCCTTGAAACGGCAAATATCGCCGTCGATTGCATTTTCGGCACGGGATTTCACGGTTTGCTCCCCGAAAATATCTCGCATCTTATGCAAATGGCAAATAAAGTGCCGTTTAAGGTAGCCGTCGATGTGCCAAGCGGAGTAAATTCCGATACGGGAGAATTTGACGAAAACTGTTTCAGACCCGATTTAACGCTTGTTATAGCTGCGATGAAAAAAGGACTTATAAGTCCTCGCTGCGTCGATATTCTCCAAAAAACCGAACTGCTCGATATAGGCATAACCGATGACTGTTACGAAGAATATGAGGCTGAAATTTCCGATGAAACCGCAATAAACGCTTTCCCGAAAAGGCGTCCCTCGGCAAATAAGGGCACTTACGGAAGATTGCTCAATATATCGGGAAGTCTTTGCTACAGCGGTGCGGCGGCAATGTCTACCAAAGCCGCACTTAAAACGGGAACAGGACTTTGTACACTCGCCGCACCTGTTTGCGTAGTGAAGATTTTAGCCTCGGCTATCCATGAAACGACGTATCTTCCACTCCCCGAAACAGAGGACGGTTTTGTCGACCGAAACTGCTCCGAAAAAATTGCAGAAATTCTCCCGAAAATGAACGCCGTGGCAATTGGCTGCGGTTTAGGAAACAGCAAAAATACCCAAATTCTGACAGAATATGTCATAAAAAACGCAGAATGTCCGATAATTATTGACGCTGACGGAATAAATTCTATCGCAGGCAATATAAATGTCTTGAAGGAACGGACGAGCGCAGGCAGAAAAACCGTAATAACTCCGCACCCGTTGGAATTTTCACGGATAAGCGGACTTTCCGTCAGCGAAATACAAAGCGACAGGATAAAGGCGGCACGAAGTTTTTCCGAGGAGTACGGCGCTGTGGTATTGCTTAAAGGCGCATTTACCGTGATAGCGGGCGAGGGAAAGGTCTTTGTAAATCCCACGGGAAACGCTGCTCTGGCAAAGGGCGGCAGCGGCGATGTACTCACGGGGATAACAGCCTCGCTGCTGGCACAGGGCGCAGAGCCGCTGTCTGCGGCTGTATGCGGAGCGTATATCCACGGAAGAGCCGCCGATCGTCTGACAGAAAAAATGCCGCCTTATGCGGTGCTTGCGACTGACATCATAAATGCGCTGTATTGACCGTTCTTCAGAAAATATTCGGAGGGATCTATGAAGAAATTTGGGAAAATATCGGCGGTCATTGTTTTGACGAGCCTTCTTTGCGGCTGCAGCGCAGGTTTGCCGTTTACGAAAAAAGTGCCCGATTTCAGCAAGGACCTTGACCTTACCGCCGAGATCAACTGCGGCGAGTTTGAGACGGCGGCTGATGTTGTGCGTAACGAGGAGGGCTGGGCTTTTTCGTTCAGCAAACCCGATACATTGAGCGGCATTGTGCTTAAACTCGGAGAAAACGAGGTAAAAGGTGAGCTGGGTTCGCTTAATTTCACGGTGGACGATAACGACGCATATGCGCTTTATCCCGAAATAATTGCCCGTTCCGTGCAGACGCTTTCGGGTATCCCGTCGGAAAAGATGAGTTCGGCTGACGGCGTACTGACGGTAGAAACAGAGTTTGAGGGGCAGAAGGTGACTATCGCCGCAGACGAGGAAACAGGCAGGCTTATCTCGCTGAAATGCCCGTATTACAGGCTTTCCGTGAATTTCACGTAACGTAAATTTCACGTAAAGGCAGAAAACCAAAAAGGAGCTTTTGCGAAAAAGCTCCTTAAATTTTTATGTCCGGCGACGGGTCAGATACTGTGCACTGCGTCGGTCATTGACTTTACAAATTTGTATATTTCGGGGGCAGATTTTTCGCCGAATTTTTCAATAATTCTTACGATAGCAGAGCCGACGATTACCCCGTCCGAAAGTCTTGCCATTTTATCCGCCTGTTCGGTGGTGGAAACGCCGAAACCTATTGCAGCAGGAACTTTTGCGTATTTTTTCACGCTTTCCATTATCGAGGCAAGGTCTGTTTTGATTTCGCTGCGGACGCCCGTCACCCCCATTGAGCTTACAATGTACAAAAATCCCTCGGCGCTTTCCGCTATGGATTTTATACGCTCTTCGCTGGTGGGCGCTATCATCGAAATAATTGAAATTCCGTGTTTTTTTGCGAAAGCGTCAGCCTCGTCCTTTTCCTCAAACGGCATATCGGGGCAAATCAGTCCGTCAATTCCGATTTCCTTGCACTTCGCAAAAAACCTGTCATATCCGTACTTAAAAACAGGGTTGAGATAGGTCATAAAAACCAGCGGTATTTCCGTTTCTTTACGAACCATTTTTGCAAGCTCAAAAGCTCTGTCGGTGGTCATTCCCGATTTCAGCGCTCTGAGGTCTGCTCCCTGGATAACAACGCCCTCTGCGATAGGGTCGGAAAACGGTATTCCGATTTCTATTAAATCTGCCCCCGCTTTGACCGCCGACATAATGTTCTCAAATGAGCTGTCAAAGGTAGGGTCGCCTGCCGTCAAAAACGCAATAAACGCTTTCTTGTTTTTAAACGCATTTTCTATTCTGTTCATCTTGAATTTATCCTTTCCTGTCGTACAATTTTTCACTCAAAAATTACCCGAAAAAATAGGTGTATTTTTAGGTCAATTTTCGCTCAAAAATTACCCCCAAAAATAGGTGATTTTTTAGGTCAATTTTCGCTTAAAAATTACCCGAAAAATAAGTGAATTTTAAGGTCAATTTTCGCTCGAAAAATACCCGAAAATTAGGTGAATTTTTAGGTCAATTTTCACTCAAAAAAATGCCCGAAAAATAGGTGAATTTTTGGGGTATTTTTTGGGGCAATTATTCGTGCAAATCTATTCCCCGATAGCGTGCGATTGCCGCAACGTCTTTGTCGCCTCTTCCCGAAAGGCAGCAGATTATAATGTCGTCCTTTTTCATTTCGGGAGCAATTTTCATCAGGTGAGCAACGGCGTGCGCACTTTCAACGGCGCAGATAATGCCCTCTGTTCTTGCGATATATTCAAATGCGCCGACCGCCTCGTCGTCTGTCACGGGAACGTATTCCGCTCTTCCTATCGAGTGGAGATAAGCGTGTTCGGGTCCTATTCCGGGATAGTCAAGACCCGCCGAGATCGAGTAAACAGGGGCGATCTGTCCGTATTCGTTCTGACAGAAAAGGCTCTTCATTCCGTGGAAAACGCCGACGCTGCCCGTGGCGATAGTAGCCGCAGTTTCTCCCGTATGAACGCCTCTTCCTGCTGCCTCACAGCCGATAAGCCGCACATCCTTGTCATTGATGAAGTTGTAGAACATACCCATAGCGTTTGAGCCGCCGCCCACGCACGCCATAACCGCCGTCGGCAGCTTGCCTTCCATTTCAAGTATCTGCTCTCTTGCCTCTCTGGAGATAACGCTCTGGAAATCTCTTACCATCATCGGGAACGGGTGAGGTCCCATTACCGAGCCTAAGACGTAAAGCGTGTCGTCAACACGGCTTGACCAGTCGCGCATAGCCTCGTTTACGGCGTCCTTGAGCGTCATTGTGCCTGTCGTTACGGGGTGGACTTTTGCTCCGAGAAGTTCCATTCTGTACACGTTGAGCGCCTGTCTTACCGTGTCCTCTTTTCCCATAAAAATCTCACATTCCAGATCCATAAGAGCCGCCGCCGTTGCTGCCGCAACACCGTGCTGACCTGCACCCGTTTCGGCGATGATGCGTGTTTTGCCCATTTTTTTTGCGAGCAGGCACTGTCCGAGGACGTTGTTTATCTTATGAGAGCCTGTGTGGTTGAGATCTTCTCGTTTGAAGTAAATTTTGGCTCCGCCAAGGTCTTTCGTCATTTTTTCGGCATAGTAGAGCAGCGAGGGTCTGTTTGCGTACTCTCGGTTGAGCTTGTCAAGCTCTGCGATAAAATCGGGGTCTTTGGAATAGTGCTCGTAAGCCTCTTCGAGCTTGTGGATCTCGTTCATCAGGGTTTCGGGGATATACTGTCCGCCGAAATCTCCGTATCTTCCGTTGTTCATATTTTTTTCTCCTTTTAGCTTTCTGCGATATGTTATACTGCTCTTGCGGCTTTTACCGCTGCAAGCATTTTTTTGCGGTCTTTTTTGCCGTCCGTTTCAACTCCGCTTGAAATATCCACCCCGAACGGAGAGTACTTCGCCGTTTCGCAGATATTTTCGGGGGTTATTCCGCCTGCGATAAAAAACGGCACGGTCGGGACTTGTCGTATCAGCGAGCGGTCAAACTGTTTTCCCGTGCCTTTTCCGCTGTCCAGCAGAAGAAAATCCGCACCGAAAGTCCGTATTTCTTCGCCGCCGACTTCTACGGATTTTATGACGGGCAGGGAAAGTCGGGTTTTCAGCTCTCTGATATAATCTTCGGTTTCGTTTCCGTGGAGCTGTATAATGTCTATAATTTTACGCTCTGCGGCTTGCCCGATATAGTCAAAGTCTGCGTCAACAAATACCCCGACAGCCTTTATTTTCGGGTCGAGGCGTTTTTTCAGCTCTTCGGCTTTGTCAAGCGTAATGTTGCGGTGACTTTTCGGGAAATTCAGCACAAATCCGATATAATCGGGGAGAGCCTCGTTTGCAAAATCAATATCCTCGTTTCTGTACAGTCCACAAATCTTTATTTTCATCAGTAACCTCTCAATTCGCAAAGTTTGGCGGTCTTGTCGGCAGCTCTCATAAGAGTTTCTCCGATAAGAGCGGCGTTTGCCTTGATTTTTCTCAGATCGGAAACATCTTCGGCGGTTTTGACGCCGCTTTCCGATACGAATATCCTGTCGCTCGGCACGAGCCGCCGCAGGCGTTCGCTCTTGGTGAAATCCACGCTGAAATCACGCAGATCACGGTTGTTTACGCCGATTATCGACGCACCGATTTTTACCGCCGTATTTATCTCCTCCTCGTCACGGCACTCCACCAGAGCCGAAAGCCCCAAAGAATGTGCAAGACCGAGATATTCGGACAGCTGCTCTTCGGAAAGGATAGACGAGATAAGCAGCACCGCCGACGCACCCAAAATTTTTGCCTCGTAGATCATATAGTCGGATATTGTAAAATCTTTCCTGAGAACGGGGATTTTTATTTCGCCGCAAATCTCACGGAGGATAGCGTCGCTGCCTTTGAACCTGAACGGTTCGGTAAGGCAGGAAACAGCCGCCGCACCCGCTTTTTCATAATCCCTTGCTATTTGCATATACGGGAAATCCTCTGAAATGACGCCCTTTGACGGGGACGCTTTTTTTACCTCGCAGATAAACGAAATGTCCTCTCCCGAAAGAGCCTTTTTGAACGGAAAATCGTCTGTAACGGGCATTTTTTCCGCTTTGTCCCTAACCTCCGAGAGCGGTATTTCTTTCATTTTTTCGGCGATACGCTCACGGGTTTCGCCTGCAATTTCATCTAAAACAGTCATAACCGTAAAACCTCATCAGATTTTTATATCAAGAAAATTCCGCAGAATCTCTTCTCCGTGCTGCGTAAGAATGCTTTCGGGGTGAAACTGCACTCCGTATACGGGAAATTTTTCGTGCTGTACCGACATAATTTCCCCGTCGGCAGTTTTTGCCGTGATTTTCAGACATTCGGGAAAGCCGTCTGCGGCAGCCGCAAGAGAATGATAGCGTGCAATTTCAAACTCTCCGTCGATACCCTTGAAAATCGGGCAGTTTTTATCCGCTGTTATGACGGATTTTTTTCCGTGCATCAGCTTTTTTGCGTGGACGATTTTTGCGCCGAACGTTTCGCATATCGCCTGATGCCCCAGACAAACGCCCAGAACGGGTATTTTTCCTGCGGATTTTGCGATAAGCTCTTCGCATACGCCTGCGTCCGAGGGTTTTCCCGGACCGGGGCTTATTATAATATGCGACGGAGCAAGCTTTATTATTTCGTCCGCCGAAAGCTCGTCGTTGCGGATTACTTTTATGTCGGGTTCGATTTTTCCGACGAGCTGGTAAAGATTGTATGAAAAGCTGTCGTAATTGTCTACAAGTAAAATCATATTATCACCACCTTGAATTTCGGTCAGATTTCGGTTTTCAATGCGTCCACGACGGCTTTCGCCTTGTTTATGCACTCCTGAAATTCCTTTTCGGGAACAGAATCGGCGACAATGCCTGCGCCGCTCCTTACGAAAACTCTTCCGTTTTTCTTGAAACAAAGCCGAATGGCTATCGCCGTGTCGAGATTTCCCCGAAAGTCGATATATCCGACCGCTCCGCCGTAAATTCCCCGTTTATTGTTTTCAAGCTCGTTTATTATCTCGCAGGCGCGTATTTTTGGCGCACCCGAAAGCGTTCCTGCCGGAAGGACGGCATAAACTGCGTCAAGTGCGGAAAATTCGTCCCTTATCGTGCCTCTTACCGTAGAGCCGATATGCATAACGTGCGAATAACGCTCGATCGACATATATTTTTCCACTTCGACCGTGCCAAATTTTGAGATTTTTCCCAAATCATTCCTGCCAAGGTCTACCAACATATTATGCTCCGAAAGCTCTTTTTCGTCCGAGAGCAGCTCTTTTTCAAGCTGTTTGTCCTCTGCGTCGGTCTTTCCCCTCGGACGTGTTCCTGCGAGCGGAAAAGTGTGGAGAGTGCCGTTTTCAAGCTTTACTAGAGTTTCGGGAGATGCGCCTGCCACTTCCATATCGGAGCTTGAAAAATAGAACATATACGGAGAGGGATTTGTCGTTCTGAGAACCCTGTAAGCGCTCAGCAGACTTCCTTCAAATTCTGCGTCGAGCCTGTTGGACAAAACGACCTGGAAAATATCTCCTTCGTAGATATATTTTTTGGCTTTTTCGACCATTTTGCAGTATTGCTCTTTATCGAAGAGCGGTTTAAGCTCGCCGACAAGCCTTGATTTTTCATCGGGAACGGGCTTTCCGTGACGGATAAGCTCTTCCATTTCATCAAGCTCCTTTTCGGCTCTTTTGTAGTCGCTGTCGAGATTATCGGCTCTTACGTTTGCGATAAGAATGATTTTTTGCCTGATATTGTCAAAAGCGATAACCTTATCGAACAGCATAAGGTCGATGTCCCGAAAATGCTCTTCGTCCTTTGCGTCAAGGGTGAGGCAAGGCTCGGCGTATTTGATGAAATCATATCCGAAATATCCCACAAGACCGCCCGTAAAACTGGGAAAACCGTCTATTTTCGGGGAGCGGTATTCGCTCATAAGAGCTTTTATGCGTTCTGCGGGATTTTTTTCCTCGAAGGAGTCTGTTTTTCCCGTTTTGATGTTTTTTATGCTTACAACTCCGTTGAGGCAGGAAATTTCAAGTTTCGGGTCGTAGCCCAAAAAGGTGTACCGTCCCCATTTTTCCTGATTTTCAACGCTCTCCAGTATAAAAACGTGAGAGCTTGCGTTTTTAAGGATTTTAAGAGCCTCGACGGGCGTCCTTATGTCGGCGAAAAGCTCTCTTTTTACGGGAATGACCGTGCAGTCCGTGAGCTTTTTTGCGTCTTCAAGACAGGGATAAATCATAACAATCCTCCGTTTCTTTACGGGAAATTCCTGCGTTTTCCCGAACAATAAAAAATCCGCCCCGGCAGAATTACACACTTCTGCTTTAAGGACGGTTTAACTCCGTGTTGCCACCTTAATTCGCCGAAAATCGCTTTTGCGGCGCACTCTACGGGTACTGACATACCCTTGCGGTTAACGCCCGCTTACGTCTTGGGATACTTGCAATTCTGCGGACAAACCTGCCCACATTTAAATCACGGCGCATCGCACCTTTGCTTTCCCCTTCGCCCTCGGTGGTCCATTTGGAAACCCTGCGTTCTGCGGTATTCACAGCACCGACCGCTCTCTGTAAGTGCACAGGCAACGTTATCTCCACGTCATAGGTTTATAAGGCATATTCAATTGAAATACCCCCGACTCTTAACTTAAATCACAATCGGTATAAAGGTATTTATGCACTTATTTTACCACATTGAAAACGATTTGTCAAGGGGGTATGAAATTTTTTTCGCAAGCGATTTTTGTGCGAAATTTAGAAATAATGCTCCTTAAAGGCTGATTTTTCGGCGAAACAACCAAAAGTGCAATCGTTTTTACTTCAAAATATACAAAAGTGTCAAAATATAGTTAAGGCATTTGCATAATTTTTCTCGCAATGTCGAAAAAATTAAAAAAAATTGTTGCAATCTTTTGTGAAATGTTGTATAATGATTATGGACATCTGTAAGCAGATAGGATAATTGTGCCCAAAATCACATTATTCTTCTGCATATTTAATATGAATATACTGTAAAGAAACGGGGTTTGAGTATGGCTTTATTTGATACTACGGCTTTCCGCATTATCGAGCAGGGAATGACCGTTATGTGGACAAAACAGCAGATCATCTCGCAGAATATCTCAAATCAGGATACTCCCGGATATAACTGCAAATATCTTGATTTTGAAGGGGTTTTAAGCGATAAGCTGCGTGCCGACGGCACGATCAAAAAAGAGCTGAATATTCAGCAGCGCCTTATCGTTGACACGTACACCAACGACCAGGCGGACGGAAACAACGTCGATATGGACGTACAGAGCGCAGAAGCTGCAAGAACGGCTTACTGGCTTGACGCTCTTATCAATCAGATGAACGGAAATTTCTCTCGTATGAGAAGCGCTATTGTGACGAAGTAAAAGGAGTAAATTATGGCTTTTTTGAGTTCGCTTAACATACCGCTGTCGGGTATGACCGCACAGAGGTTCAGATTTGACATCATTTCGCAGAATATCGCCAATGCGGATGATTACGCCACACGTCCCGAAGATGTGTACAAGCGCAAGATGACGGTTTTCGGAGAGGACAGGACGTTTAAGTCTATGCTCCGTGCCAATCTTCAGAGCGGAGAGCTTGATCTCAATAGATTTAATTACATCCAGCTCAGAGGTGTCGAGGCGACGCGCGTCGTTGATGACCCTACTCCGCCGACGCCTGTTTACAGCCCAGACAATCCCCTTGCGGACGAGTACGGCTACATATACGAAACAAACGTTGACGACGTTGTGGAGCAGACGGACGCTATCGCTGCCGTAAACAGCTTTAACGCAAACAAGGAAATTTTCGACCTGATGAAGGCTATGATTTCTGCGTCCCTTAATATAGGCAAGAGTTGATAGCGGCAGGTCTTGAAAAGGGCATTTTTCGGGAGAAAATATGCATAGTTTATATTTGATGAGGTATTAAAGATGGCAGTATATACAATCAGTCCGTTATTCGGAACAGCTTCGCTCGAACCTATGGGAAGGTTTGAAAGAATGGAAAAAATGCTCCCTATGGACGCAAAGGAACTTCCCATAATCGATACGGAGAACGTTTCTTTCCTCGATATTTTCAGAGGACTTGTCGATAACGTTGTTGAAACCAACGAACAGGTCGACAGGGACGCTCTCGACCTTGCGCTGGGAAATATGGACAATGTCGCCGAAATGCAGGCGAACATTGAAAAGTCGCTTATTGCGGTTGACCTTCTCGTGACGGTTAAAAACGAGACTCTCAGCGCATATAATTCCATTATAAATATGCAGATTTGATTTTGTAGCAAAATCCTGATTATTTCAAGGGGTCTTTTCAAAAAATGAACGAGAAAATAAAAAAAGTCACGGTCAAGATAAAGGAAAAATGGACCGGCTTTTCAAAAGCAATAAAAATAATGGTGATCGCTATTCCTATTGCGATAATAGCGATAATAATTATCCTTGCGGTTCTGCTTAATCATAAGGACAGAGGCGTGCTGTTTTCGGGTCTTTCCAATTCGGAAGTGACAGAGGTAGTCACCGCAATAAACGGTCTGGGCGTCACGGACGTCACTATCCGTGACAACGGAGATATTGTCGTTCCCGCAGACCAGGTGGATTCGCTGCGTATGCAGCTCTCTGTACAGGGATACCCCAAAAATGCAAAGAATTACGATATATGGAACGACGGAATAGACCTGTGGAGCACGGATTCCGACAAACGTGAGGTCGCAAGACAGCAGCGCGAGGCAAATATCGCCGCTACTCTGAAACAGCTTGACCCTGTTGCGTCCGTTACGGTAAATCTCGATATTCCCAAGACAAGAGATTACGTTATCACCGAAACAAACGAAGTGCCTCGCTGCTCCGTTCTGCTTAAACTGAGAACGGACGACGAGCTTACAAACGCAGAGGTAAGAGCTATTTTCAGGCTTGTCGAAACAAGCGTGGAAAATCTTACGATCGATAATATTTCCGTTACCGATACGCTGGGACGTTCGTATTCGTGGATATCCGAGGAGGAAGAGCTGAACGGACAAAAAGACGCCTCGGGCGTTCCCGTTGCAAGAAAGCGCCTTCAGTTCCAGAACGAATATCAGCAGCTTATCCTCAATAACCTTGACGGTATGCTGGAAAGAGTTTACGGCAGGGACGGCTATGCGATAAACGTTACTGCGGTGCTTAATTATGACAAGAAAAAGACGGAATCGACAGAGTATGTACCCGTTACGGGCACAAATGCCGGCGTAATTGACAGTGAACAGGAGATCGTCGCTGCGGATAACCTTGAAAATGTAGAGGACGTAATCGGCGTTACGCCTAACGCAGACACTTCGCCCGATTATCCCACGATAGAAGGTCTTGTGGACGGTGAAAATTACTACTACGGCAGACACGACACGCAGTACGACGTCACAAATATCAAGACAACCATAGAAAGCGACGGCTACAGCATCGACAGACTGTCTGTCGGAGTAGCTATCGACCGTACAAATCTCACAGAGGCAGAAAGAGATCAGATACGTGACTGGGTCGCAAAGGCAGCAGGAACGGACATTGAAAACGTCGCTGTACATAACGAGGCGTTTGCAATTTCTCCGAGCGGCGGCACAACGGTCGGCGACGGTCTTAACGGAATTGTGACACGTCCTGTGGACACGTTCAGAAATACAATGCTGTTCGTGGTAATAGGTCTTGGCGTTTTGCTGGTATTGCTGCTTATCATTTCGCTCTTCGTAAGCAAGAGCCGCAAGCGCAAAATCCGCCGCAGACAGGAACAGGCTATCGCAGCAGCTCAGGCGGCTGCCGCAGAGGGCGGTTACAATCTGTCGGCAGGATTTGAGGGAGAATCTCCGCAGGAGGTTGACTTTAATATCGCAAGTCTTACGGAAGAGGCAGGAAAAGACTCCCGTGAAACTATACTCAAGCGTGAGATTTCAGAGTTCGCAAAGACAAACCCCGAAATCGTGGCGTCGATCATCAGGAATATGCTGCGTGATGAAACTTAATTACGGTATGTCCGAAATTAAAATGGGAGAGTGATAATATGCCGGCTGCAGCAAAACAAGCCACTGAAGGCGCACTTACGCCCGCAAAAAAGATTGCGCTGGTTCTGGCGTCAATGGGCGCTGAAAATGCGTCGTCAATATATAAGCATTTGTCCGACGAAGAGGTAGAGGCTATCTCCGTGGAACTTGCAAGAATGGAATTTCATTCAATGGATACCGTTGAAGAGGTCCTTAACGAGTTTTACGAGCTGTGCCTTACCCAAAAAGTCGTGACCGAGGGCGGTATCGACTATGCAAGAAACGTCCTCGAAAAAGCGTTCGGCGCAGAGGCTGCCGACGCACTGTTAAGCCGTATTACCAAACAGCTTGAAACAAAGTCGTTCGACTTCGTGAGAAAAGCAGACTATAAAAACCTGCTTGCTATCGTTCAGAACGAGCATCCGCAGACTATTGCGCTTATTCTTTCCTACGCAAGAACAGACCAGGCGTCGGCAATTTTGTCGGAATTGCCCAAGGAAAAGCGTGTGGAGGTCGTTGAGAGAATAGCAAATATGGACAGAGCGTCGCCTGAGGTGGTTAAGGCGATCGAAAGCTCTCTTGAAAAGAAATTCGCAACGCTTGCGTCGTCCGAGTCAATGGAAGTCGGCGGTATAAGCTATGTTGCGGAGGTTATGAACAACGTCGACAGAGCAACGGAAAAATACATCTTCGACGAACTGTCTGCAAGAGACCAGAAACTTGCAGACCTTATCAAGCAGAAGATGTTCGTGTTCGAGGATATCGTTCGTCTGGACTCGAAGGATATTCAGGAGTTTGTCAAGCAGGTGGACTCCAAAGACCTTGCGGTTGCTATCAAGGGTTCGACGCAGGAGGTCGCAGAGTGCATCTTCGCAAACGTTTCCAGCCGTGCGAGAGAAAATCTCCAGGCGGATATCGAATATCTGCACAATGTCCGTATGCGTGACGTTGACGAGGCTCAGCAGAGAATTGTCGGCATAATCAGACGCCTTGAGCAGGAGGGTGCAATCACCATTACAAGAGGCGGCGGCGACGAAATCATCGCATAAATTGTAAGCTGAAACGGGAAAATTTGGCGGCAAATTCGTATATGCGATGCTTTCGCTGTGTGCTGTATACTTTCAAGTAACGGGGGAGAGGGTTTTTGTCAATCTATAAATATAATTCGCTCCGTTACAGCGGCGGCGTCGATATATCAAATACGCTGAGCATCGGAAGGGGAAAAATCCCCGAAAACGAGGTTTCATCAGAGCAGAAAACGGATAACGTTCAGCAAAAGCAGGACAATGCCGTTCCCGAAACTCCCAAGGTTACTGCGGAGGAACTGCTCGAACAGCGTGAGGAAGAGCTTAAGGCAGCCGCAGCCGAGCTGGAGCAGCGTAGAAAAGAGCTTGCAAGCCTGAGAGAACAGTACATAGAACAGGGTAAGCAGGTGATCGTCGAGGCAAAGCGGCGTGCGGACGGAATTTTGAACAGCGCAAACGCCGAGGCCCGGGCGATTGTCGGTGACGCAGAGAAAAAGCGTGACGATGTTTTCATAAAAGCACGGGCAGAGGGCTTTGAACAGGGCAAAAAGGACGGCGCTGCCTTGGTCCTTAAAGAGAGCCAGAACGTTATTGACGAGGTAAGAGATTACTCGGACAGGATAAATGCGGAAAAAGCCGAGCTTTTTGAAAGGTATGAGAAGGAAATCTACGAAACCGTTATGCAAATCGCCAATAAGGTGACGATGAACAGTATGTCCGTCAAGGACGGGACAGCGGCAAAAAAGCTTATAAAAGCGGCGGCAAAGGAATTCAGAAATTCGCAGCTTATCAGGATAACGCTTGACGCAAATGACGCATCGACAGAGCTTTCGGGCGATTATGAATACCTGAAAGGGCTTTGCGGAGGCACTGCTCATATCGAAATAGAACTTCTCGCAGACGCAGAGCCGGGTACTATTATAATAGATAACGGCGAGGAAATAACCGACGCAGGTATTATGACGCAGCTCAATATGATAAAAGAGCTGGGCGACGGAAAATTCCGGGGAGATGCGAAGAATAAGCCTTCTTCAAGACGAAAAAAGACTGCGGAAAACGCTGACAATGATAACGGATAATTAAAACGGCAGAATTTAAAAAGCTGTCGCTGTATAACGCCGATTGCAGACCGTTATCGCTGCGCTCTTAAGTTTGTACGCAGCGTGCCGATATATAAATCAGAGCAAGGGATTTTTTATGCTTAATTTGGCGGAGTTTCGCTCCGATATTGAAACGAACGAATTTTTCCGATATATGGGAAAAATCGAGAAGATAGTGGGAATGACCATTGAGGCAAGCGGTCCTGCGGCTAATATCGGGGACGTTTGCAGAATATTTTCAAAGGACAGGTCGTCCTACATTAAAGCGGAAGTGGTAGGGTTCAACAAGAGCAATATTTTGCTGATGCCTTACACGGATATAGAGGGAATAGGTCCCGGAAGTATCGTGGATAACACGGGCGACAAGCTTACCGTTAAAGCGGGCACTGGTCTTATCGGACGAATAGTCGACGCAACGGGCGGTGCGCTTGACGGCAGGGGCGAAATCGACTACACCGACGAGGTGTCTATCACGGGAATACCCGTAAATCCCTTTACAAGACCGCCTATTCACGAGAAAATCGAGCTTGGCGTTAAGGCTATAGACGGAATGCTTACAATGGGCAAGGGTCAGAGAATGGGCATTTTCGCAGGCTCGGGCGTCGGAAAATCCACGCTTATGGGTATGATTGCCCGTAAGGTAAAAGCCGATATAAATGTAATTGCTCTCGTGGGAGAGAGAGGTCGTGAGGTGCGCGAGTTTATCGAGCGCGATCTCGGCAAGGAGGGTATGGAGCGCTCGGTGTTGGTGGTGGCTACGTCAGACCAGCCTGCTATGATGCGTTCAAAATGTCCGCTTACGGCAACGGCTATTGCAGAGTATTATATGAAACAGGGCAAGGACGTTTTGCTGATGATGGACTCGCTTACACGTTATGCGATGGCACTTCGTGAGGTGGGCCTTGCCACGGGAGAACCGCCTATCGCAAGAGGATATACGCCGTCGATCTACAGCGCTTTGCCAAAGCTCCTTGAGAGGGCAGGAAACTTCCCCGAGGGGTCGATTACGGGTATATACACGGTGCTCGTCGAGGGCGACGACACGAACGAGCCGATTGCAGATACCGTTCGAGGCATAATCGACGGACATATTATCCTGTCGAGAAAGATAGCCGCACAAAACCATTATCCTGCAATCGACGTTCTGCCAAGCGTTTCACGACTTATGGACGAGATAGCGACTCCTGCTCACAAAGAGGCGGCAGGAAAACTGCGAAATCTGCTGTCGCTGTATAACAACAACTACGACCTTATATCCATAGGCGCATACAAGCACGGCACTAATCCGCAGCTTGACGAGGCGATAAACAAAATCGACGCAATAAACCGTTTCCTTACGCAGGAGAGAAAAGACAGCTTTCCTATTGAGGAAACGATAAAAATGCTTATTGATACGGTCAGCGATAAATAGTTTGTTAGGAGAACCTGATGAAAAAATTCCAGTTTACTCTTCAAAAGCTTATGGATTTCCGTGAGCAGGAGCTTGACAGGCAGAAAAACACGCTTGCGGCTCTTCGGGGAGATCTGCAAAGAATAAACGATAAACGGGAAGAGCTTGTCCAAAAAGTGGTCAGCTATTCAAACGAGCTTGTCGCTGTAAGCGGAGCAGGACTTCCTGCGGCAGAAATCGGTATGAGAAAGCGCTATATAGTAATGCTCCAGCAGGAGATACACGAGTGCGAGCAGCGTGCCATCCTAAAGCAGCAGGAAATCGAAAAGCAACTTACGGTGGTGGTTGAGGCGACAAAAGACGTCAAAACTCTCGAAAAGCTCGAAGAAAAACAGCTTGAAGAATACAAGGAAAAAGAGGGCAAGGAAAACGAGCTGTTTATTGAGGAATTTGTAAACGGCGATATGGTCAGAAAATCCGAAAACGGATAACCGACGGTTTGCAGTCGGCATACGGCGCTTTTTGCGGACGGATCTGATATGTTTTCTGTCTGCATTGCACTGTAAGATGTACGGTATCACGGCTATTGCCTTGATATATATTTGAAAATCTTGTAAAGGAGGTGAAAAAATGGCAGTAAATCTGAATACCGCAAATGCGATAAATCTCAGGAGCGACTATGCTGTATCGGACGCCGCTATGGCGCAGAGAAACGCTGACGCAGCAGCAGCGGGCAGCCGTGACGGCGGTTCTCGGTTCGAGGAAATGCTGGCTCAGGCGGATAAGGAAGTGCAGAAGTTCAGCGATGTGAAAGAGGCTTATGACAGCGGCAAGTTCGACGTACCCACCGTTGAGGAGCTTGAAAAAGCAGGAGTTATCTATATCGACAAGGAAACGGGAAGAATTTATCCCGAAAATCCGAAGGATCTAATGACAAAAATACTCAAGGGTGAAATCGACCTCGAAGGCGTCCCGGCAGAGCTTATTACACCGGAATTTCTCAAGGAGCTTGCGGAATTTGACGAGAGCACGTCCGAAACCGATATAGGCGCAGAGCTTTTCAAGCCGAACGACGACGATCTGAAGGACGATTTTGCAAAGCAGATCCCCGACAGCAGCATTATGGAAGAGCTTGCTCAGCTTTTAAAGGCGGCGGCAGGCGAAGTGACCGCTGATATGGAAGGACCCGTTGTTGAGGAAACAGCAGAAATCGTTGTTGAGAAGGCAGCAGAGGTCGTTCAGAGCAGCGCAGTTCTGCCTGAGGTAAAGACGGAGATTAAGTCCGACGAAAAACCGCAGACAAGCGAAAATGTCAGAACAGATGTTTTCAAACTCAGCGATGAAACGGCTGAAATTCCCGTAAGAGCAAACGAAAATGCCGGAGAACAGCAGAAAAGCGGCGAAGAAACGAGTTTTTCGGAGCAGGAAGTTCCCGAAGAGCTGAAAAATCTCGGTGCGGAAAAGCTTGAAACTCTTCAGAGGGCAATCTCGGACGGAGAGGTTTCGGAAGTAGAAACGAAAACCGTTCCCGAAGATGAGGTAAAAATTGAAACAAAAACCGAAGAGATCCCCGAAGTGAAAGAGACTCATACGGAAAGCAGAGTAAAGTCCGCAAGCGAAGAGCTTGAAATGCTGAGAAACGCAAAAACAAAGCCCGTTTCCGAGCAGCAGAACGTTCCCGTGAATGCGGAAAATACGCTCAAGACGGAAAGCCCAATCGTTTTCAGACGGGGCAGCGAGGAGATCTCCGTAAGACCGAGCGAAATCGTTGAACAGGCGGTAAAGGCGGTCGAAACGGCAATTTCCGAAAATAAGGAGCAGACGGAGTATTCTCTGGTGCTTAATCCCGAAGAATTGGGAAGAATTACCGTCAAGATGACTAAGGCGGCGGACGGAGCAGTTTCAGTCACAATTGCGGCTGATAACGCAAGAACACAGCGTATTCTCGAACAGAACAGCGAGCTTATGCAGTCCAACCTGAAAAGCAACGGTATACAGCTCGAAAGCTGGCAGACGGTCCGTGAGTCACAGCAGGAGACTTACGCTCAGGATTACAACGGCAGCAGCAAGAACCCCTATTTTTCGCAGGAAAATACGGAAAACAATGACGACGAGCAGGACGGAGAGTCCTTTGCGGACATAATCGCAGCAATGTAAGTCAAAAAATCTACGAAAAGGAGGAAAAAAATGGCAATCAACAATACTACAGGTATTTTGTCATCGGCAGAGCAGGCGCAGCTGAACTACGAGCAGCATAAGGACAAGTATGTCGACGCTACGGAAGATCTGGTAAATTCCGAGACGTTTATGCAGCTGCTTGTTGCGGAAATGACCAACCAGGATCCGCTGGAGCCTACTTCCAACACGGAATTTATCTCTCAGCTCGCTACATTCAGCCAGATGCAGTATATGCGCGACGCAAGCACCTACTCAATGGCGACCTATGCGTCAAGTCTTGTCGGAAAAACAGCTACCGCTACAAAAATGGACGGTAAAAACCTCATCAGCAAGACGGGCGTTGTCGAAAGCGTTACATTTAACAAGTCTACGAACAGCTATACCGTAAAAATCGACGGAGAAAGCTTTGATTTGTCTAAGGTGACCGCAGTAAGCGAAACGAAAACCGATGAAACGGTCGACGGAACGGATATGCAGAACGCTTTGGGCGACAGCATTGCAAGAGCAGCGTCGATGGTAGGTATGTACGCCTATGTAAGCAAAGAAGAAAACGGCGTTATTACAAAGGACGAAGGCTTTATCACGGCTGTAACGGTCAAGGACGGCGTTATTTCGGCTGTTATCAATGAAAAGACTTATGCGCTCTCTGACATCACCGAAGTGACCTACGCTATGGTGGTTGACGACACGGAAAACGCAGAGGGTACTGTTCCCGGTGAAAATGCACCCGAAAGCGGCGAAGTCGGCGGCGTTGACAGTGAGGACGCAGCAGAAAGCGGCGCAGTGGGCGGCGTTGACAGTGAGGACGCAGCAGAAAGCGGAGCAGTCGGCGGTGCGGACAGCGAAGAAAGCGCACAGCAGGACGTTATAAGAGCAGTCGATGAAGATGTTGTACTTCAGACGGGCGCAATTACACCCGATTATGTGGAGAACGACGTCGCTGACGTTGTCGACGAGGCAGAGCCTGTACAGGCTGTACAGCAGGCAGGCAGGGCAGATGACGCTGAAACAGAGCTTATTTACAAGCTTATCGAGGCTCTGGAAAGCGGTGCGGACATTGAAACCGTACTTAAAATCGCAGGAGAGATACCTGAGGACCAGGTCATCACAAATCCTCACCCGACAGGAATTACACCCGTTTCGCCCGGTATTTCGGCGCCGAGTTCGGCAGGAATTTCAAGCGTAGAGCTTTCAAATGAAAAGGTTGAAAGTGAAAGCGCAATCGAAGGCGCAATGAAAACCGAAACAGCTACCCGTAACACGTCATCAGACGAAGAGGACAGACTTCTCGCACAGCGTATTCTTGACGCTATGGCACAGGGTGCAGATTTAGAAACGCTGCTCAGAATGGGCGGTCTTATCCCCGAAACAGACGAGGAGAGTTAAATTGCAAGGAGGCTTGTTTTATGCTGATAAGCGAATATTTAGCGCTGCGCAATAAAATAAGCGTTACCACGGGAAACGGCATCGCAGGCGAAAATCTCCCGCAGGTTTCCGAAACAGAGCAGGGTGAAAGCTTTGCTGAGGCTCTGCAAAACAAAATCGAGGAAAAGCAGGGGATAGAGTTTTCCAAGCACGCTATACAGCGGCTTTCGGAAAGAAGTATCGACGTCACAGAGGGCGATACGCTCGAACGGCTCAACAAGGCGGTTGAAATCGCCGCTGATAAGGGCAGCAGCGACGCACTGGTTCTGGTGGGACAGAACGCTTTTGTGGTCAGCGTCAAAAACAACAAGGTTGTCACCGCAATAGCTCAGGAGGAGCTTAAAGGCAGCATTTTCACTAAAATTGATTCAACCGTGATAATCTGAACGGACCTTCGGGAATTCAGGCGGAGCTTGTGAATGAGGCTCTGCGTCACGGCAGGACAAATTTTTTGGAGGGTCAAAAATGGTAAAATCATTGTATTCAGGCGTTTCAGGTCTTAAAACGCATCAGTCCAAAATGGACGTTATCGGTAATAACATTGCAAACGTTAATACTACGGGATTTAAAGCAGGCGTAGTAACCTTTAAGGACGTTTACTATCAGAATAAGATAAACCCCTCTTCGGGTACGGCAACGCTCGGCGGCGTAAACCCTGCACAGGTCGGCTACGGCGTAAGACTTAACTCTACCGTTGCTAATATGACCCAGTCGGGATTTAACTACACCGACAGCAAGTGGGATATGGCAATCGACGGCGAGGGCTTTTTCCAGGTAATGGACGGCTCGGGCAAGATTTACTACACGAGAGCAGGCGCATTCTCCGTTGACGCAGACGGCTATCTCGTAAATGCGTCGGGTTTCCACGTTCTTGGCGTAACAGGAGATTCTGAGGGCGTTCAGCCTTCTTCCGAAGTCATCAGAATTATTATCCCCGATACCGAGGCGCACTGCTCGTCCGCAACCAAAATGGTAAACGGAACAAACGTTACTCTTTCTATGAGCGCTCCTTCTGATAACACCGATATGACGGTTACGTTTACACCGGCAAATTACCCCTATGCATCTTATGCAAACGGTATTCTTAACATTTTCTTTGATAAAAATGCACAGTATACGTCAGAGGACGACTTCGAGCAGGCAATCGCTACGGCTATCAAGGCAGGCGGTATCACTCTTCCCGATGATGTAGAATTGCAGTTCGCTTTTGAGAGCATTCCCGACGATTATCAGCCTGTTGCAGCAAGCAATATCGTTGACGATTACAAGGTTGAAACGAAAAAAGCGTCTTATCAGTTCCATTCGTCTTATCTTGACGCCTCGACAAACACCACAAAGCACGCTTATATGACGTTTTCGGTAAACGACCCCACTTGCCGCGACCAAATTAAGGTAAATGTTTCGGCAAGACCCGCAGGAGGCGCTGCCACTGAAAAAGTCACTTATAAGGACGGTGTGTGGACTCTTGATGTTTACGACGACAGCACTGCAAGCGAGATAAATGCGGCAATAAAAGCCGAAATCGAAAGACAGGAGTCGGCAGGCGTTTCTGTTGCAACGCTTAACTGCGATAACCTCGTTCTTCCGTCGGGCGCACAGAGAGCAACGGTATTTAAAGATATGGTAGGAACTACGGCTGCCGACGTTTTCACTCCTACGACAGTAGCTCTTGAAGGCGGCACAAAGACAGGCGTTACCCTTGATTTTGAGGTGCAGGAGGCAGGTGCTTTCGCAAATGAGTACAGCATTACGTTCAGCTATTCCGCAGGATACGGCAAGACTAAGGCTGTATGGGACGAAAATAACCTTACTATCACTATCAGCAACGACAGCACTATCGCTGATGTAAACGAGGCTATCAAGAAAGCGGCAGGCGGCGATAAGTATAAGCTGCTCACGTTTAATGAGATTTCGGGTCTTAACTACGGCGAAGGCTATGAGTTTGACAGGAAAGTAGATCCGGAGGTTGGCAAAGATACCTACACGGTAGTAGAAACCGATAAATTCGGCAATACAAGAAAAAAGGAAGGCGTTAAAGAAGACGAACTCGGAAAAATTGACTGGACGACGGGCACTGTTACCTATAAAAAAGCAGACAATAATGACGGTACTGCTGCTGACTTTAAGTCGGTCAAGGACGCAGGCGATATCTGGCAGCCCGTTTTCAGAGAGTCTTTCTTCGGCGGAAATCCGTCGATAAACCCTGCAGGCGGCAAGGACTCGTTCTTTACCGAAACTGCAAAGTTGCTTTCGACTTTTGCGCTTGAGGACGGTCGTCTGGGCGGTCCGCAGCCGCTTGACTCCTGCGAAATCGTTATCCAGACGGACGGTACAATCGTAGGTATCCACCCCGTTCACGGATATATTACCCTCGGACGCGTGGATTTGGTTCTTTTTGAAAACCCGAACGGTCTTTCTCAGGCAGGCGGCACGAACTTCGCAGAAACCGTGGCGTCGGGCGCACCTAAGCTTGCGATTGCAGGCGGCGACGAGGGTGCAGGAAGTATTCTTTCAAATACTCTCGAAATGTCCAACGTTGACCTTTCGCAGGAATTTACCGATATGATCACGACACAAAGAGGATTCCAGGCGAATTCCCGTGTAATTACGGTATCGGATACCATGCTTGAAGAACTTCTTTCGCTCAAGAGATAATTTTAATGCTCGGCACGGGGCGTGAAAGCCCCGTGCAACGGGCAATTTCGGTGATATGTATGATTATTCTTACAAAGCTTGACGGCAAAACTTTTTTGCTAAACGAAACCCTTATCGAGGTGGTAAACGAAACGCCCGATACGGTAATTCTTCTCGGAAACGGGCACAGCTATATTGTGCGTGAAAGTATAAATGAGATAATGAATAAAATCAGCGAAAATAAGAGGACGGCAAGACGTATGCGCCTTAAAACAGCGCAGGACACGGACGCTCCTTTGACATAAAGGCGAGGATCGGCAAGGCATGACAGTATGGTCGCTGTCTAAAAAAATGAAATGAGGGATTGTTTTGAATTTATCGCTTATTATAGGTTGGGTCGTTGCATTCGGAATGGTCGTTTTCGGTATAGTTTTCGATACGCAAAAGGGCCTTCAATTCGGTGCGTTTATGAACTTCGTCGAGGTCCAGTCGCTGGCAATCACCGTCGGCGGTACGATTGGCTGTCTTATTGCGTCGTTCCCGATGTCCTATCTGAAAGGCGTGGGCAAGCGTCTGGGTATGGCTATAAAACCGAAAAAGTACGACCCCAATAAGTACATAGCAGATATTGTTGATTATGCACAGGTCGCTCGTACAAGAGGTCTGCTTGCTCTTGAAGAGAGCGCAAACCAGTGCGCAGACCCGTTTATGAAGTCCAGCCTTATGCTTATCGTTGACGCAAACGACCCCGAAAAGGTAAGGGGAATGCTTGACGATACGATTATGTTTATGTGCGAGCGCCACGAGAACGGTCGTGCGTTCTTCGAGAAGGGCGTTGCGGTTTTCCCTGCATTCGGTATGTTGGGTACGCTTATCGGTCTTATCAATATGCTTAAAAACGTCAACCTTACAAACCCCGCCGCACTGACGGTAGGTATGGCGACCGCCCTTATCACAACGTTCTACGGTTCGCTGTTTGCAAACGTGCTTTTCGCACCCGTCGGTATGGCTCTTAAAAATACCCACGACGAGGAGCTGCTGTGTATGCAGATCATCGAAGAAGGCGTTCTGGCAATAGCAGGCGGTTCAAATCCCAGGTATATCCAGGAAAAACTTGAATTTATGCTGCCGAAAAGCTCCATAAAAAACGATAAAAACGCTAAATAAATATAAGGTTTGTATGAGTTTCGTCTAATCCTACAAAAGATTTTGTAGAAAATTATGAAAATATTAAATTATTTTTAAAAAATATAAAAAAGTATTTGCATTTTCGTAAAGAATATGTTATAATGAAATGAAATCAGAATAGGAGAGGTCTGTCCGATGACAGCTTTTCCCGTTTATGGAAGTTTACGGAAGGAGTTGAGCGTTATGGCAAAAATGCCGCCTAAAAAGGGCGAAAGCAACGTTGGCGACTGGCTGAATACGTATGCGGATATGGTTACGCTGCTGCTTACGTTTTTCGTTTTGCTGTTCGCCTGCTCTAACCTTGATGAAACAAAACTCCAGTATATCTATCAGGCTTTCCAGTCAAGAGGAAAGTACATAAATAACTACGTTGCAGACCTCGATCCGTCCGCAGAAAGCACGGGCGGCGTTACCGACGATAATCCTCAGCAGTCGGGCGGCGAGGGTGAGCTGCCGCAGAGCTTTGACCAGCTCTATGTATACCTTTCGGAGTATATTGACAATAATAACCTTGCGGACTCTGTTTCGCTTGACAGAGGTGCGGCGCACCTTACTATAAGATTTGACGACTCTGTGTTCTTTGACGGAGGACAGTATATCCTCAAACCCGAAGGCAGAGAGGTCTTGAACGGCATTATACCGGGAATCAGAAGTGTACAGAGCTTTATCAGGACTATGACTATTTCGGGTCATACCGCCGATGACGGTACGGATAAAAGGGGAGATTTTGTCCTCAGCTCGAATAGAGCAAACAGCGTTTTTCTGCATCTCAACGAAAATCGCACGGTGGATTTCTCGAAATACCGCATAAGGGCAAACGGTCCGAATGAGCCTATTGTGGCTAACGATTCGCTTGAAAATATGGCGAAAAACAGACGAGTAGAGATCACTCTTCTTCGTGAGGATCTCAATACCGACGACCCTGAGGTCATCAAGGATATTCTGAAATACGACTACGGACTCCCTTCGGGAGAATTTGACCCCGACGGCAACAATCAGGATGACCCGTCAACGCTGCCCGAAGGCTCTGCCGAAAAGATTATCGAGTCTATCAAGGATCTCTATGACGACCAGCCTTCCTCGACGGACACTTATGTGGGTCCCGGATTTATTGACTCGGGCGAGTTTGTGTTTGAACAGGAGTCAAATACGTCGGGCTGATCGCGGCGTTTACACGGGCATATTTAAAGCAGAATAACAAGTGCTTATTGCATGAGGTTGAAATATAAAACCTAAAAGGGGTGATGGAGTGGCTGACGTACTGACACAGGCTCAGATAGATGAAATGCTGAAAAGCGTCGCTAACGGCGTAGAGCCTATAGTATCAAATCAAGAGGAAGCCGCCGTCAAGGAATATGACTTCCGTGCTCCGAAAAAATTCACCAAAGAGCAGATCAAGGTGCTGGAGAGTATATTCGAGAACTACGCAAGACTTCTTTCGTCGTATCTCACGGGTATGCTCAGACTGTACAGCCGTGTAAGTCTGGTGAATATCGAGGAACAGCGGTATAACGAGTTTAACAATGCGCTCCCCGACTACGTTATGATGGGTCTTGTAGACCTGGGCATCAAAAACGAAGAAATCAACGAAACCGATGTCATAATCCAGGTGTCAAACGCCGTTACATACACGATGATAGACCGTCTTTTGGGCGGTAAGGGCGAATATTCCGATACAAGCCGCGATTTCACCGAGATCGAGATCACGATTATGACGGATATTATGAAGTCTTTTGCAACGCTGCTCAAAGAGCCATGGCTCACGCATATCGACCTTGAGCCGAGGCTTATAGGCATAGAAACAAACTCCAGAGTTGTACAGACGATAGGTCACGAGGATACTGTAATAATCGTGGCGCTGGAGGTTGAAATAAATAACACAAAGTCCGTGGTTTCTGTCTGCATACCTGCCATTAACCTCGATGAGATAATGAGCAAGTTCATTTCACGCTATACAGGCTCAAGAAGAAAAACCGATGAGCGCCGTGAAAATGAGCGCCGTGACAGTATTATGTTCGGCATAAGCACGACTGACCTTGTGGTCAAAGCAGTGCTTGGAGAGATAAATCTCGATTTGTACGAGGTGCTCACGCTCCAGGTGAACGACGTAATTCCGTTAAATAAAAAGATTACGGAAAATATTCAGGTGAGAATAGGCGAACGTGACTGGTGCGACGGAAAACTCGGCACCTACAACAACAAAAAAGCTATAATGATAGAAAATTTTACAGGGAATTGAGGTAAAATTACTGATGGCGAATGACGAAAACATCGAGTTCAGCTCGTATGAAATTGATGCGGTCGGCGAGATACTCAATATTAGTATGGGCTCTGCCGCAACAACGGTAAGCGAGCTTCTCAATGCAAAGACGTGGATAACCACCCCGACGGTCGAAGTCGTTAAGGTCGGCGACTTGAACTATGATAATCTTGAACCTGCTATATGCGTGAAAATCGTCTATATTGAGGGAATTACAGGTCTTAATATGATGGTTCTCAAGCAGAACGACGTACAGCTTATCCTGAACCAGCTCCTCGGAAATCCTCTTGTAATTGACCCGAATTTCGAGTTTGACGAGCTGAATATCTCGGCGGTAAGCGAAATTATGAACCAGATGATGGGTGCGTCCGCAACGGCGCTGTCCGATCTGCTGGGAATGAAGGTAGATATTTCCGTTCCGACTCCTTATATAATCGAGCAGACAAAGTTTGGCGATTTGTGCGAAATGCCGCTTGATTCGACGGTGGTTGCGGTAACTTTCAAGCTCTCCGTAGAGGGCGTAATGGAGTCAGAGTTTATGTCGGTGCTCTCGCTCGACCTTGCAAAGACGCTTTCAAATAAGATGATGGAGAAATTCTCTTCAGACGAACAGGACGCTGAGATCGAGTCGCTGTCCGCTGAGGTCGCTGCAAACGCTGTTGCCGCTCAGGCTGCACAGCAGGCGGCAGAGGCACAGCCGCAGGGATACCCTCAAGGGGGCGCACCCAACCAGGCTATGTATCAGATGCCGCAGGGCGGTTATCCGCCGCAGGGAGGCTACCCTCAGCAGGGAGGCTATCCGCCGCAGGGAGGTTATCCTCCGCAGGGCGGCTATGGATATTCAAACCAGTATGCGGCGTACGGAGCTTACCCGCCGCCCGCTCCTCCTGTGAACGTGCAGAATGCACAGCTCCATCAGTTTGATGCGATGGATTTCGGAATACCTGCCGACCAGAAGGATAATCTGAAGCTTTTGATGGGAGTTCCGCTTGAAATAAGCGTTGAAATCGGTTCTGCAAAACGTAAGGTCAAGGATATTCTCGAATTTACGCAGGGCACTATCATTGAGCTTGAACGTCAGGCAGGTGCGCCTGTCGACGTCGTGGTAAACGGAAATCTGATTGCCAGAGGCGATGTCGTCGTTATTGACGATAACTTTGCGGTCAGAATAACGGAAATTGTAAAGTCGAAGTTTATTGACAGCTTAGGCAAAGAATAATCCCTGAAGAACATTTTAAGGAGAGAAGATTACAATGGATAAGAAGATTTTATTAGTTGACGATGCGGCTTTTATGAGAATGCTTATCAAGGATACTCTTACAAAGAACGGCTATACAAATATCCTTGAGGCGGCAGACGGAGCTATTGCCTGCGAAGTCTATGCAGCAGAAAAGCCCGATTTGGTAATTATGGATATAACAATGCCTAACAAGACGGGTATTGACGCACTCAGGGATATCAAGGCAGGCGATCCTATGGCTAAGGTGGTTATGTGCTCAGCTATGGGTCAGGAGGCGATGGTTGTGGAGGCTATCAAACTCGGTGCGCTCGACTTTATAGTTAAGCCTTTTAAGGCAGACAGAATTCTCCAGACTGTAAAAAAGGTACTCGGCTGATTTTGTCGTATATTCATCAGGCGGGGGTGGCTCCCGCCTTTTCCGCTTTATTATAAGCAGGGAAAACAGCGGTTTTGCACCTTTTTCGGGAATAGCACAGGGCGTTTTTTGAGGTTTTTATGGAATATTTTCGGATGATTATGGCGCTGATAGGCGTGCTGGCGCTGGTATTTTTGATTTTTTGGCTAATGAAAAAGTTTAACGCCAGGGTAGCGCTGTCGGACAGCAAACACCTGAAAATAATCGAGAGGGTAAATCTCGGACCGGATAAAATGCTGCTTTTGGTGAGCGTTTGCGGAAAATGTATGGTGCTTGGGGTAACGTCACAGCGAGCAGAGAAAATCTGCGACGTTGATTTGTCGGAGGAGGAAATCTCCGCACAAACGGCAGGCAAGGCGCAGAGTTTCCCGACATTTGCGGAGAGCTTTAAAGCCGTTCTCGGAAAAAAGAAGATCGAAAATTCTGTGGCTGAAAATGCGGAAAATGACGAAAAAAACGGCTTTGAAAATGAAACGGATAACAGCGAAAAGTAAAACGGCAGGAGTGAGGAAATGATAAAACGCTTATTTAATGCGGATAAAAAGCTTGTCCTCAGGTTCTTTGTATCGTTTTTGCTGTCAGCTGTGTTGATTGCGCTGCTGTGCGGACTTCGTACTTATGCCGCCTCTTCGGATAATTCTTCGGGAGAGAGTTCGGCGGTAAGCAGCTCCTCGGATACGTCAAATACGTCTGATACGTCGGGTCCGCAGCCCGGAGATTACGTCGGCGACGATGACGTAGAGGTCGGTACGCCCGGCTCTTCGGTTTTGCAGGAGCTTGTCGGAGTGGACGCATCACAGCCGCTGGAAGTCATAATTCTGCTGACGCTTATCGCTTTGGCGCCGTCGCTGCTGATTATGATGACCTGCTTTATGAGAATTGTGATCGTGCTGGGATTTTTGCGCAGCGCAATGCAGACGCAGAATACTCCGCCGAATATGGTTCTTACGGGTATGGCGCTCTTTTTGACGATATTCATTATGGCGCCCGTTTTCGCAGAAATAAATGAAACGGCTTATCAGCCTTATGTGAATGAGAAAATTACCACCGAAGAGGCTCTTGAAACGGCAAGCGTGCCGCTGAAACGGTTTATGCTGAAACAGACCTCGAACGACGATATTGAGTTTTTCATTCAGCTTTCAAAGACGGAATTGCCCGAAACGGGTCTTACCGATGAGTATAAGGAAACCGAACTCCCGCTCACAGTGATAATACCCTCGTTTATGATAAGCGAGCTTAAACGCGCGTTTCAGATGGGATTTATGATTTTCCTGCCGTTTTTGATTATAGATATAGTGGTCGGCTCAACGCTGATGTCAATGGGTATGATGATGCTGCCGCCTGCTATGATTTCAATGCCGTTCAAGATACTGATTTTCGTGCTTGCGGACGGCTGGAAACTGATGATAGGCAGCGTTATATCAAGCTATAATTGGTAGCAAAGCTGTTTTAAGGAAGTGATTTTATGACGCAGGACGACGTAATGGAATTGATGCAGGCGGCGGTTATGCTTGCGATGAAACTTGCTCTGCCCGTATTGATAGTGGCAATGATCGTCGGACTTGTAATTGCAATTTTACAGGCGGCAACACAGATACACGAGCAGACTATCTCCTTTGCGCCGAAAGCGGTCGCTGTCGGACTTACGCTGTTCTTTTTGGCGCCGTGGATGGCAAACGAGTGCATTGAATTTGTCAATTTGATTTTCGATAAAATGGCAGAATTGCCGATTACATAATCTTTCGGGTGATTTGAGATGTCTGAGGTCTGGACAGCGATACAAACGAATTTCATAGTTTATATTATGGTGCTGGCACGGGTCACGGGCATTTTTTCGTTCAATCCGATTTTTGCAAGACGTGAAGTCCCAAATGTTATAAAAGCAGGCTGCTCAATGGCGCTTGCGCTGGTTATGACGGTCGCAGGAGGATTTGATTACACGCTGCCCCCGGGTTTGCTGCCGTTTGTGTTCGATCTGGGAAAAGAACTTCTCGTGGGGGCGATACTCGGGTTTTTCGTAAACCTTATGTTACAGGTGTTTTCGATGGCAGGCGAGGTCACGGATATGCAGCTTGGTCTTTCTATGGCGAAAAGCTATGACCCGACCTTCGGAAATGCAGGTCTGACAACGAATTTGTACAGCTATTGGTTCGTGCTGTACTTTTTCGCAGCAGGCGCTCATAAAAGCTATATTGAATTGTTTTCAACAAGCTATGATGCCATTCCTATCGGTTTTCAGAGCTTTAATATAAACGTGCCATACATTCTTGTACGGTATTTTGAAACGGTGCTGACGCTGGGACTAAAGCTTGCAATGCCCGTTATTGCGGCGTCGCTTATTTCGGAATTCTGTATAGGCGTGCTTATGAAGGCTGTGCCGACGATACACGTTTTCGTGCTGAATATCCAGATAAAAATGCTTGTCGGCTTTATCGTTCTTACGGCAAGCGCACCCGTTATCTCTGAGTTTCTGGACGAGTTTATGGGGATTATGTTTGAAAATCTTAACGGGCTTGTCAGCGGATTTGTCTGATATGAACGATTTTGCTTAAACGGTGGTGATTTTTTGGCAGGAGAGGAAAAAACCGAAAAAGCCACGCCGAAAAAACGCCGTGACCAACGAAAGGAAGGAAACGTTCTTCAGTCAAAGGAAGTCGTAACGGCAGTGTCGGTGTTGGGAATTTTCGCATCGGTGCGGCTGTTTGCGGAAATGATGATGAAAACCATCCTTTCCTATACTTACAATGTATATGACGTTTCGGCGACTTATGAGGTGTCGGTCGATAATTTAATGCCGCTGATTGTCAATATGATGACGGTCTTTGTCATAATTGTAGGTCCTGTGTGTGCTGTGGCTATGCTGCTGGGTATTCTGCCGACAGTGGCGCAGACAAAAGGATTGTTTACGATGAAGGCGCTAAGACCGAAATTCTCACGGCTAAACCCCTTAGAGGGCATTAAAAAAATGTTCTCTTTACAGTCTATTGTCGGAATTTTAAAGGGTCTTGTCGAGGTAATTGTAGTCGGCGTGATGATCTTCAACGAGATTTCGGGGAGAATGCCGATTATACTCTCCTTGATGAAGAGCGGTCTTATGCAGGGCATCGCTTATGCTGCGCTTTCGATTTTCGATCTGGTTATGCTGATATGCATAATGCTGGTGTTCGTGGCGGCGGCGGACTTCCTTTTTCAATGGTGGCAGTTTGAAAAAAAGCTCAAAATGTCCAAACAGGAGGTAAAGGAAGAGTTTAAGCAAATGGAAGGCGACCCACAGGTCAAATCCAAGATAAAACAGCGTCAGCAGCAAATGGCTCAGCGCAGAATGATGCAGGACGTGCCCTCGGCGGACGTTGTTATAAGAAACCCTACCCACTATGCGGTGGCGCTGAGATACGACCAGGACAAAAACAGAGCGCCGCAGGTCGTTGCAAAGGGAAAGGATTATCTCGCTTTGAGAATAATTGATATTGCGGAAAACCACGATGTTATGTGCATAGAAAATCCTCCGCTTGCACGGGCGCTCTACGCACAGGTCGATCTGGGACGCGAGATACCTTACGAGCTTTACGACGCAGTAGCAGAGGTGCTGACCGTTGTCTACAAGGCAAAGAAAAAGGTGCTGCACGCATAAAATGGGCTTTGCCTTAATTCGACGGGACTTTTTGAAAAATCTCTTCGGATTTTTCAAGTAATTTTTTAAAATCAGATTTTCAGGAGGTGAACAGCTGATTTGAGTATGATACGCAAGATTTTGAGCAACTCTATGGTGCTGTTCATCATCTTTATAGTGCTTGCAATTATTATTCCGCTGCCTTCGTGGCTGCTTGACTTTATGATAATGCTCAATATTGCACTTTCTTTGATAATTCTCATTATGACAATGTTTATCAAAGAGGCGCTTGAGTTTTCGGTTTTCCCGACAGTCCTCCTCGTAACGACCGTATTGCGCCTGTCGCTTAATATCTCGACTACAAGAGGTATCCTTACAAGCGGCTATGCCGGCGAAGTCATAAGAGCTTTCGGTAACTTCGTTATGGGCGGTAACGCTATCGTCGGATTTCTGATATTCATAATCATAGTATTGGTAAACTTTATCGTCATCACAAAGGGTTCGGAGCGTGTATCCGAAGTCGCTGCACGTTTTACCCTCGACGCTATGCCCGGTAAGCAGATGGCAATAGACGCCGACCTTAACTCGGGTCTTATCAACGAAGAACAGGCAAAAATGCGCCGAAACAATATACAGCGAGAGGCTGACTTTTACGGCTCAATGGACGGTGCCACAAAGTTCGTAAAGGGCGACGCTATTATGTCGATAATTACAACGCTTGTAAACCTTATCGGCGGCGTTATTATCGGTATGGTCCAGGGCGGCGGCGATTTCAATACCATTCTTAACACCTATTCTCTGGCAACCGTCGGCGACGGTCTTTGCTCTCAGATACCTTCGCTGCTTATTTCCGTGGCAACAGGTATGATCGTGACTCGCGCAGCGTCCGAGGACAGCCTTATCAACGACATCAAGTCACAATTTACCGCTCAGCCGTTCGTTCTTCTTATTGCCGGAATTGTCGTGCTCGTGATGATGCTTATTCCGGGATTTCCGACTTTCGTTCTGCTTATTTTGGGCACTTTGATGATAACTGCCGCATTCTTCCTTGACAGAAACAAGAAAAAAATGGCGCAGCTTGAGCTTGCACAGCGTGCCAAAGCAGAGCAGGAGGAGCTTGAAAAGCCGAAAACCGACAACGACTATTACCGTGATATTGACAACGTTTTCAAGCTGCTCAATGTAGAGCCTATCGAAATGGAGTTCGGTTACAGCCTTTTGCGGCTTGTTGACGAGAAGAGCGGCGGTAACTTCATAGACCGTGTGGTAATTTTCCGTAAGCAGTTCGCTATGGACATGGGTATGGTAATACCGTCGGTGCGAATGACCGATAACCCCGAAATCAACCCGAATATGTACATAATCAAGATAAAGGGCGAAGAGGTCGCACGGGGCGAAATTCTCGTCGACCACTATCTTGCGCTTGACAGCGGCGACGTTACCGCTCAGATAGAGGGCATTGATACGGTAGAGCCTGCTTTCGGACTTCCGGCAAAATGGATCTCCGAGGACAAGAAAATTATGGCGGACGTGGCAGGATATACGCTTATCGACCCCGTTTCCGTTATGATAACGCACTGGAGCGAGATTATGAAACGATACGCTCACGAGCTGCTTTCCCGTCAGGACGTAAACACTATGATAGAAAACGTCAAAAAAACCAACCCTATCGTTGTGGACGACCTTATACCGAAAGTCGTTTCCGTGGGTTATCTGCAAAAGGTGCTTGCAAACCTGCTCAAAGAGGGCATTCCTATCAGAGATATGGAAACCATTCTCGAAACTTTAGGCGACCATACAAATGTCCTGAAGGATATAGATATTGCAACGGAGTACGTTCGTCAGTCGCTCAAGAGGACTATAACTCACCGTTTTGCAGAGGCAAATTCGCTGAGAGTCATCACGCTCGATACTCAGATAGAGGATATGATCGTAAGCTCCGTCAAGAAAAACGAGCAGGGCAGCTATCTCGCGATGCCGCCTGATGTTATCCAGAATATCGTCGCTGCGACAAATGAAGAAATCGATAAAATCAAGGACGTTATACCGACTGTAATAATTTTAACGTCCCCCGTTGTCAGAATTTATTTCAAAAAGCTTACCGAGCAGTTTATCCCGAATATTACTGTGCTGTCGTACAGCGAGATAGACGCCTCGGCACAAATTCAGGCTATAGGAAATATTTCTTTGGGTTCTGCCGTGAGAGTATGATGCGCTTTTTCAGGGGGTGATACAAATTGTCCGAAGAGTATAATAATGCCGAACGGGTGGCTTTGTATCAACAGAACCGCGATATAGCGCTCAGAAATGAGATAGTCCTTAACAATATGGGGCTTGTGCGTGCGGTGGCGCTCTCTATGAGAAATATGTACATAAAGTACGGGGACGTCGACGACGTCGTAAACGAGGGCGTTATCGCTCTTATGGACGCTATCGAGGGGTATTCCCCCGACAGAGGAGCAAAATTCGAGACTTACGCAAGCCTTAAAATACGCGGCGCAATAATTGATTTCCTGAGAAGTCAGGATTGGGTGCCCCGTAATATCAGGAAATTTGCCAAGGCACTTGACAAAGCAAATTCTTTGTTGTATAATTTAAATGGGAGACCGCCTACAAATTCCGAGCTTGCAGAACAACTCGGTATGGACGAGGAAAAAATGCTGAAGATGATGTCGGAATGTTCCTGTACGCTGACGCTCTCATTTGAGGAGCTTTTGTACGAGGATAATATCGACGAGCCGTCCGTGAAGGACAGCAGCCTTGACAAGGATCTTCTGCACGAGGAAATGAAAAAAGTTGTCGCAGAGGCTGTAAACGAGCTTGCCGACAGAGAACGGCAGGTCATTACGCTGTATTACTACAAGAATATGAAATATTCGGACATCGCAAAGGCGCTGGGAGTGTCAGAGGGCAGGATCTGCCAGATACACTCAAAGGCTGCGCTTACGCTTAAAGCCAAATTGAGCAGTTATATCAACGGGAATTAAAGTTTTTGGAAAGGATACCCTATGAACAGAGGTTATTACTACGCCGCAAACGGTATGATAATGAACCAGCGCAAGCTGGACTGTATCGGCAATAATCTTGCCAATATGAGTACCGCAGGATATAAGCGGGATACTGTGCTGCCTAATACCTTCGATGAGCAGATGATACTCGTAAAGCACCGTGAAGAGCTTTCGGGCACTTTCGGTCAGACATATATAGATACGTCATATACCGATTTGAAACAGGGATTTTTCGAGTTTACGGACAGCCCGTTCGATGTGGCAATACAGGGCGATGTTTATTTCAATATCGCAGGATATAACGGTCAGAATATGCTCACCAGAAACGGAAACTGGGAGCTTGACGCAGAGGGTTATCTCTGCTTGTCTTCTTCGGGAAGAATACTCGGCGAAAACGGCGAGATCTATCTTGGAACAAAGGATTTCACTATTGATTCGGACGGCAGTATCTACAGAGACGGTACGCTCGTGGATAGGCTTTTGCTGTCCTATATCGACCCCGAAAGCGATGTGACAAAATTCGGGGCAAATATGTTTACCGCAGCAACCGCACAGCCTGTTCCCGAAAATTTGCGGTATGAGATACTTCAGGGCTCTCTGGAGCGTTCAAATATTGACCTTAACTACGAGCTTACAATGATGATGAATACAAACCGTTTGTACGAGGCAGCGTCCTCGATTTTAAAGCTCGCAGACGGTATGAACCAGAATACGGTAAATCTTTGCAGAAAAGTGTAATTGACAATCATCTGAACGGAGGATTTTTATGAATATATCGTTCCATACAGGCAAAACCGCTATGATAGAGCAGGCAAAAGCTCTGGCTGTATATGCCAACAATATGGCAAATATAAACACTGTCGGCTATCAGACGATACGCCCCGATTTTGCGGACTGCATCTACGAAAGCTACCGCAGGGATTTTAAGGACACCGATAACGACGGAGAAAACGATATTCTTGAGCCTGACTGGCAGACAGGTCACGGCGCATATGTCCAGAAAACAGACCTTATGTTTTCGCAGTCGCATTTCTACGATACTGACAGAGTGCTGGATTTCGCTATCGCAGGAGAGGGATTTTTTGCGGTAGAGGATAGGTGGGGCGGCGTAAATTACACACGCGACGGCGCTTTCGGTATGACGCAGGTCGGCGAGAACGGCGAGTGGTGGCTGGTTTCCGCATCGGGAGAGTATGTGCTGGACGGAAACAAACAGCGTATCAGGATACCATTTGAGGATGATACGACGACTATCGACTCGAATGCGCTAAAGCAGGCTATAGGCGTTTTTGAATTCCCCAATCCTTTCGGACTGGAGGCTTTGGGTACTAACCGTTATGTCGAGAACGGAAAAAGCGGAGCTGCGGTTTACAATCCCAATGCAGAAAAGCTGCAAAGCGTGCTTATCGCATCAAATGTCGATCTGGCGACGCAAATGGTAAAGCTTATCGAAACGCAGAGAGCTTATCAGATAAGCTCACGGGTTGTCACGACATCAGACGAGCTTGCGAGAATTGCAAATAATCTGAGATAAATCAAGTCTTTATTCGGCAGAAGAGAGTGATCAAAATGATAAGAACCTATGATGATTTAACGCCCACGGCTATTGACTGCCTGAAGGAAGTGGGAAATATCGGCTCGGGAAGTGCTGCAAGCGCTTTGTCCGAAATGCTCGGAAAGTCGGTTTCCATGAGAGTGCCCGATGTGCGTGTTATGAATTACAGCAACGTTATTGACGAAATGGGCGGTCCCGAAAAGGTCATCACGGGCATTCTGGTGCATCTGGACGGCGATATTCAGGGAATGATAATGTTTCTGCTGGAGGATAATTTCGCTAAGATAGTGCTTTCGACGTTCCTCGGAAAGCAAAATGTGCGTGTTGTTGACCTTGACCAGGACGATTTTTCCACGATAAAGGAAATGGGAAACATTATGGCAGGCTCGTATCTGCGTGCGATAGGACAGCTTACGGGTCTTACTATTGATATGAGCGTTCCTGCGATGACGGTGGATATGATGGGCGCTATTATGAGCGTGCCTATCGTAATGTACTCCGAAATCGGAGATAAGGTGCTGTTCATTAATGACGGTTTCGTGATAGACGGGGTGGATATTAAGTCGAATATTATCCTTATTCCCGATATGAAGTCCCTGTATATTTTGATGAAAAAACTCGGTGTTGCAGAAGATGGCTAATTTAACTATCGGTATAGGTGATTTGAAGGTTTGCAGGACAACTGATGTGCTTGTGACATATGCGCTGGGTTCCTGCGTGGGGATTTGTCTGCTGGACAGTCAGGCAGGCGTCGGCGGACTTTCCCATATAATGCTCCCCGACAGCACGTCAAGCTCGGGAGGAGCAGCAACCCCGATGAAGTTTGCGGATACCGCTATCCCGATGCTTATCCGTGAGATGGAAAAGATGGGTGCGTCACGGGGACGGCTCCGTGCGAAAATAGCGGGCGGGGCGACAATGTTTGCTATCACGAACGACAGGTTTAATATCGGCGACAGAAACGTGGCTCAGGTCAAGGCAATTCTGGCGAAGGAGAGAATACCTATCTTGGCAGAGGACACAGGCTCAAATTACGGAAGAACTTTGTTCTTTTACCCGGGAACGGGCGTTATGGAAATACGTGCCGCTACGCACGGAACAAGACAGCTCTGAGCAGGGCTGCCGCAGGCGGGCGGTAATATGCGCTTTGCGTGCCAAAAAGCGTGCAAAGCGTATGTCTTTATTCGGCAAAATTAAACGGTATTTATGAATGATAGAATAGATTTTTTGCGTGAAAAAGCTAATCGGCTGCCGCTTGAACCCGGAGTTTACCTTATGAAGGACGAGAGCGGTAAGATAATCTATGTCGGTAAGGCAAAAGCGCTTAAAAACCGCGTCACGACTTATTTCAGGCATAATTCGCAGCATAATGCGAAAACGCTTAAACTCGTGTCCAAAATATTCGATTTCGACTTTATCGTCACAAAAACAGAGCTTGACGCTCTTGTACTGGAATGTTCGCTGATAAAACTGCACCAGCCGAAGTACAACATTCTTCTCAAGGACGATAAGGGGTATAATTATATAAAAATTTCACGGGAAGATTATCCCAGAATATCCTACGCTCTTCAGACGGATGATAAAAATGCGGATTATATAGGTCCTTTTACAAGCGGCTATACGGTAAAACAGGCGGTCGAAGAGGCAAATATGATGTTTATGCTGCCGACTTGCAGGAAAAAATTTCCCCGTGATTTCAACAGGGAGCGTCCTTGCTTAAATCATCACATAAAACGGTGTATGGGCGTCTGCGAGGGAAAAATCTCGTCGGAAGAGTACAAAAAAATCGTCGAGGAGGCTGTGCAGTTCCTCAAAAACGGCAGCAGGGCAAGCGTTGAAGAGCTGACCGCAGAAATGGAAAAAGCGGCTGAAAATCTTGAATTTGAACGGGCGGCTATTCTTCGTGACAGGATCGCCGCAATAACAAGGCTGAAAAACGGTCAGAGCATTTTTGACGATAAGCAGGAGTTTGACATAATCGGCGGCGCACAGAATATCGGTACTGCGTCGTTTGCCGTGATAAAATACAGGAACGGGCGGCTGGTCGATAAGGAAAATTTCTTTATCGGCGACGAGTACGAGGCAGGCTCTATGCGAAGAGATTTCCTGCTGAGCTATTACGCTGAAAATGAAGATATCCCGAAGGAGATACTCGTGGACGAGGATTTCGAGGACAAAGAGCTTATCGGCGTTCTTTTGAGGGAACGTGCGGGTCACGCCGTGAAAATCTATGTTCCTCAAAGGGGCGACGGTCTTTCGAGAGTGGCTCTTGCAAGAAAAAATGCAGGAGAGTACCTTGCGCTCAAAATAGGTCGCACGCAGAGGGAAATTTCGGCTCTGGAGGATTTGAAAGAGCTGCTGGCTCTGCCGAAAATCCCCGAAATAATCGAGAGCTACGATATATCGAATTTCGGCGAAACGGGCGTTGTCGGCGGAATGGTCGTCTATAAGAACGGCAGACCGCTGAAAAGCGCATACAAGCGTTTTGCGATAAAAACGGTCGACGGACAAAACGACTATGCGTGTATGCAGGAGGTACTGCGGCGGCGGCTTACACGCTTTGCACAGGGCGATGAGAGCTTTGCTCCTTTGCCCGATCTGATACTGCTGGACGGCGGAAGAGGACACGTTTTTGCTGTTTCGGAGGTTCTTTCGGAGCTTAACGTCAATATACCGCTGTTCGGACTGGTAAAGGACAGCAAGCACCGCACACGTGCTATCGCAGCGCAGGGCGGCGAGATCGAGATAAAATCGAACCGTGCGCTGTTCGGGTTTCTGACAGCCGTGCAGGATGAGGTGCACAGGTATGCTATTTCGTATCAGAGAGTAAAGCATAAACAGGCGCTTTTCGGCTCTGAGCTGAGAGAGGTAAAGGGCATAGGCGAGGCAAAGCAGATGGCTCTTTTGAAAACGTTCAAGACAAAACAGGCGCTTAAGGAGGCTTGCCCAGAAGAGCTTAGAAAGGCTATCGGTTCAAGCAGGGAAACAGCCGAGGCGCTGTACAGATTTATACAGGAAAGATATTGAAATGCAGGTAATTACAGGTCTGGCAAGAGGAAAAAAGCTGATAACGGCAGAGGGCACAGAGCTTGTCCGCCCGACGTCGCAAAAGGTAAAGGAAGCGATTTTCAGCGCAATACAGTTCGAGATAGAGGACGCAGAAGTGCTTGATTTGTTCGCAGGAAGCGGTCAGTTGGGCATCGAGGCGTTAAGCAGAGGAGCAAAATTTTGCACTTTTGCGGACAGTTCTCCCGTGTCGCTTAAAGTTGTTCGGGAGAATATCAGAAATACAGGCTTTACGGATCAGTCCGAAGTCGTAAATAAGCCGTTCGGCGCATTCCTTAAATTGACAAACAGGACGTTCGACCTCGCTTTTCTTGACCCGCCTTACGGGAAAAAGCTGATACAGAAGGCTCTGCCTGAGCTTGCAGGTAAAATGTCCGAAAGAGGCATTATCGTCTGTGAGCACGAAAAGGAGTGCGTTCTTCCGGCAAAAGTGGGAAATTTTGAGATAAAAAGAGTTTTAAATCACGGAATAGTCGGCGTGACGATATACAGATTTTTAGAGGACAAGGACGGGCAATAATATGAAAACAGCAATATATCCCGGCAGTTTCGACCCCGTTACAAACGGTCATATTGATATTATAAAGCGTGCGTCGGGTATGTTTGACAAGCTGATAGTGGTGGTTTTGATAAATCCGCTTAAAACGTACAGCTTTTCGATACCCGAGCGGCGAAATTTGCTGACAAAAGCAACAGAGGGCATAAAAAACATCGAAATCGACAGCTATGACGGGCTGCTTGCGGATTATTTCAAGCAGAGAGATGACGTTGACGTTATCGTAAAAGGACTGCGTGCAACATCGGACTTTGAGTACGAATTTCAGATGGCTCATACGAATAAAGACTTAAATCCCCGTGCAGAAACGGTTTTTTTGCCTGCATCGCTGGGCACGACATTCGTTTCGTCGAGTATGGTAAAGCAGGTGGCAATGTTCGGCGGAGATTTGTCGAAATATGTGCCGTCCGTTATCCACGAAGAAATAAGCAATAAGCTGAAAAAAGAGTTTAATGAAAAGAAGGCTCTTGCGAAAAAGAATTTGTCGGAGGGGTAAAAATGCAAAATTCATATTCTATAGAAGATTTGATTGAAATGCTGGAGGATCTGATACACGACGCTACACGGGTCCCCTTTGGAAAGAAAAGTATGGTCGACGTGGCAAAGCTTAACGATATTGTCAGCGATATGAGGCTGGTGCTGCCGACAGAGATACGGCAGGCACAGAAAGTTGTCGAGGACAAGAACCGTATCATACACGACGCCGAAAAAGAGGCGGAAAACATCATTCGCAAGGCTGAACAGCGCCGCCGTGAGCTTATCGAGGAGTCGGACATTATGAAAGAATCACGCCGCCGTGCGACTGAAGTTATCAGTGCGGCGCAGGCAAGATGTACGGATCTCAGAGTTTCCACGGACGATTTTGCCGATAAAATGCTTTTGCGCATAGAAGAGCTGCTCAAAAAGGATCTGAGCGACCTTTCGCTCCTCAGAAAGAGCATAAACGGCGCAAATAATATACAGCCGCAGCCGCAGATAAAGCCGATGGCGCCGATTTCCCCCGAAAAGCCGAAGGAAGAGCAGGAGTAAATCATTCTTTGCGGAAAATTTCCGCCGAGAGAAGAATACCGCTCATAGCAAGCGTACAGAGCGAAAGTACGTAATTTTTTGAAAAGCTTACCGTTTCAATTGTGCCCGAAAGAGTATGGGCGCTTATCGGCGGCAGGAAAAACGACAAAATCAAGGCTAAAACCGCACTCAAAGCGGCGGCAGGTATCCTTGACAGGAGAAATTTGCCGAGCTTTAATCCGCCCGAAAGCGCCGCTGTCTGCAAAAAAACACAAGTGCCGCCAAAACTCAGCAGAGCAGCACAAAGCGGAAGAGCAAACCTTGTCGGAACGATTTCCTTTATCCGTGTCACTTCAAGAAGAGCAGGAAAAATATGTCCGCTGTTTTCATCAGCTCCGAAAAGAGTAAAAAATCCCCGAAAAAGCGCCGCTGCGCCGGCTTGGTTTAAGGCAGCCGCTATCACGGAAAAGCATATGACCATTACACATACGGAAAACATAGCCTTTGCTGCCGTGTTCACAGACAGAACGAACGTCTGTGGATTTATCGACAGCGTTTTTTGTGCGCTTTTGAGGCGGATTTCGCCTTTGGCTCTTACGAGAAGAGCCATTATCAGAGAGGAAATAAAGCAGCTTAGAAAAATTACAGCGCCTGCGGCAGCCGAGCCGAAAACACTTATTCCGACGATACCTATTATAAAGGACGGTCCGCTGCCGAAACAGCAGCACATCAGCCTTTCGGCGTCGTTTTGCGAAAGGCGTTCTTCCTTTGCAAGAGAGCTTAGCAGACTTACGCCGACAGGATAGCCGCCGATGTTCGACAGGAGAAAAATTCCGCAAAGTTCTTCGTCCATTCGGAGAATTTTGGATAAAAGCGAGTTAAACGGTTTCAGCACAATGCGGTAAGCGCCGCTTTTCTGCAAAAAGACCGAAAGAGCCGAAAAAGCAAACAGCGAGGGGACTATCACTTCAAGACAGGCGTCGATTGCGCCTGAAACGGCGTTTGAGGCTGTTTCGGGATTAGTGAGGAGGAAAATGGCGGCGGCAGATGAGAAAAATACCGCAAGGAAAGTTTTCATAATATCACCCTGTAAATGATATGCGGACAGGCGAAGAAACTTGACGGCGGCGAACAGTTTACAGTGCACAGTGAATAGTGAATAGTAAGAAGTGCTGCGCCTGCGGCGCAGTTATCAAAAAGTTTTTTGAAGAGTCCTGAGAAACTTTTTTTCAAAAAAGTTTCTCGGGTGGGGCGCCGGCAGTGCACAGTGAATAGTGCACAGTAAGAAGTGCCGCAACTGCGTTGCGGTTATTAAAAGTTTTTTGAAGAGTCCTGAGAAACTTTTTTTCAAAAAAGTTTCTCGGGTGGGGTGTGGGGCGACGCCCCACAAACACGTTTCAAAGGCGCTAAAGGGGCATGGGGGAAAACAAGAGTTTTCCCCCATTTTTGCGCTTGGAAAGCGCAAAAACCAGCCGCAAGCTAAATATTTCTTTCAATAAAGACAGCAGAAACAAAGTAATTTTTCGCAAAAACCAGCCGATTTGGCAGTTTACAGTGCACAGTGAATAGTGAACAGTAAAATGTGCCCACTTGCAGTGCGGTGATTTTTTCTTTCAAAAGATGAAAGAGGAACAAAGTAAAATATTTCATAAAAATTAACAAAATTTTAAATAAAAAATAAAAACTGTATTGCAAAACAGAAAAAAGTGTGGTACAATATATAGGTAAAAATGTGGACTTTGTATGCCGAAAAATCGGGCGATCTTCAAAGTCCCCAAAGATATAAGGAGGAATAAACCAATGGCAAGACAAAAGCTAACGATGGACGGTAATAACGCCGCAGGACACGTATCATATGCGTTTACCGATTTAGCAGCAATTTACCCCATCACTCCTTCGTCCGTTATGGCGGAGGTAACAGATTCCTGGGCAACAGGCGGAAGAAAGAATATCTTCGGAGAAACCGTAAAGGTCGTTGAAATGCAGTCTGAGGCAGGCGCAGCAGGCGCAGTTCACGGTTCGCTTTCCGCAGGTGCGCTTACCACTACCTACACGGCATCACAGGGTCTTCTCCTGATGATACCCAATATGTATAAAATCGCAGGCGAGCTGCTCCCCTCGGTAATCCACGTTTCCGCAAGAGCCGTTGCCTCAAATGCACTTTCCATTTTCGGAGACCACAGCGACGTGTACGCTTGCCGTCAGACAGGTTATGCAATGCTTTGCTCCACTAACCCTCAGGAGGTTATGGACCTCGGCGCTGTTGCTCACCTTGCAACTATCAAGGGAAGAGTGCCTTTCCTGCACTTCTTCGACGGTTTCAGAACCTCTCACGAGATACAGAAAATCGAGGTATGGGATTATAACGACCTCGCCGAAATGGTTGACTGGGATTCTATCCAGGCATTCCGCGACAGAGCGCTTAACCCCGAAAAGCCCGTACTTCACGGTACAGCTCAGAACCCCGATATCTTCTTCCAGGGACGTGAGGCAGGAAACTCTTACTATAACGCTCTTCCTGCTATCGTTACCGAATATATGGATAAGGTAAACGCTAAAATCGGCACAAATTACAAGCTGTTCAACTACTACGGCGCACCCGACGCAGAGCAGGTTATCGTCGCTATGGGTTCTGTATGCGATACGATCGAGGAAACTATCGACTATTTGCTCGCACAGGGCAAGAAGGTAGGTCTTGTCAAGGTAAGACTTTACAGACCGTTCGTTTCTAAGGCTCTCGTAGAGGCTATTCCGTCAACTGTCAAGAAAATTACCGTTCTCGACAGAACCAAAGAGCCGGGCGCTATGGGCGAGCCGCTTTACCTCGACGTTGTTGCCGCTCTCAACAGAGAAGGCGCGTTCCAGGGCGTTCCCGTATTCACAGGACGTTATGGTCTGGGTTCAAAGGACTGCAACCCCTCTCATATTATCGCAGTTTACAACAACACCGAAAAGCCCGTATTTACTGTCGGCATCGAGGACGATGTTACTAATCTCTCCCTCAAAGTTACCGAAAACCCGAATACTACTCCCGAAGGCACGACCTGCTGTAAGTTCTGGGGTCTTGGCTCGGACGGTACTGTCGGTGCAAACAAGAACTCTATCAAGATCATCGGCGACCACACCGATATGTATGCACAGGCTTATTTCGCATACGACTCAAAGAAGTCGGGCGGCGTAACCGTTTCTCACCTGCGTTTCGGTAAGACTCCTATCAAGTCCACCTACTTCATCAATAAGGCAAACTTCGTTGCCTGCCACAACCCGTCTTACATTGATAAGTACGATATGGTACAGGACGTTATCCCCGGAGGTTCGTTCCTTTTGAACTGCCAGTGGTCGGTAGACGAGCTTGACGAAAAGCTCCCTGCTCCCGTAAAGGCTTATATCGCCAAGAACAACATCAATTTCTATATCATCAACGCTATCAAGGTAGCTAAGGAGATAGGTCTGGGCAACAAGACAAACACCGTTCTCCAGTCTGCATTCTTCTCTATTGCAAACATCATTCCTGCAAACGAGGCAATAGATTATATGAAGAAGGCTGCTTACAAGTCATTTGCCAAGAAGGGCGACGATATAGTTAATATGAACTACGCCGCTATCGAAAGAGGCGCAGGCGAGGTTATCAAGGTAGATGTTCCCGCATCGTGGGCAAATGCTGTGGGCGAACTTCCTCAGCTCCACTTCGACGGCGACGGTTTCCTTATCGACTTCGTAAACAAAATTCAGGTTCCCGTAAATGCACAGAGAGGCGACCAGCTCCCTGTTTCGACATTCGTTGATATTGCGGACGGTACTTTCCCCCAGGGTTCTGCTGCATTTGAAAAGCGCGGTATCGCCGTTGACGTTCCTCAGTGGATACCCGAAAACTGTATCCAGTGTAACCAGTGCGCTTTCGTTTGTCCTCACGCTGTAATTCGTCCCGTTATAATGAACGCTGACGAGGCTGCAAAGGCACCTGCTGCAACAAAGAGCAAGGACGCTACAGGTCTTGCAGGTCTTAAATTCTCTATGGCAATATCTGTCCTTGACTGTACAGGATGCGGCGTTTGTGCAAATGTCTGCCCTGCAGGCGCAAAGGACAAGAGCAAGAACGCTCTCGTTATGAAACCTCTCGATACTCAGATGGAACAGCAGGAAGTATTCGATTACGCTGTTAAGGACGTTGATGATAAGGCTGAAGTTCACGCTAAATTTGCTGAAAATACAGTTAAAGGCTCGCAGTTCAACCAGCCGCTGCTCGAATTCTCGGGCGCTTGCGCAGGCTGCGGAGAAACTCCTTACGCTAAGCTCGTTACACAGCTGTTCGGCGACAGAATGTATATCGCAAACGCAACAGGCTGCTCGTCTATCTGGGCAGGTTCTGAGCCTTCTACTCCTTATACCACCAATAAGGCAGGTCACGGTCCTGCTTGGGGCAACTCGTTGTTCGAGGATAACGCAGAGTTCGGTCTGGGTATGTTCCTCGCACAGGATACTCTGAGAAACAGAGCACAGAGCAAGCTCAAGGAAATCGCTGCTCTTGACGGTCATGAAAAGGCAAAGGCTCTTATTGACGAGTACTTTAAGACCGAAAAGGACGGCAAGGCAAACGCTGTTGCTACAAAGAACCTTGTTGAGGCTTTCGAGAATTGTCAGTGCAGCAACGAGCCTGCTGTAAAGGAAGTACTGAAACTTAAGCGTTACCTCTCCAAGAAGAGCCAGTGGATATTCGGCGGAGACGGTTGGGCTTACGATATCGGCTACGGCGGACTTGACCACGTACTCGCATCGGGCAGAAACGTAAACGTTCTCGTATTTGATACCGAGGTTTACTCCAACACGGGCGGTCAGGCATCCAAGGCAACCAACATCGGCGCTGTTGCACAGTTCGCTGCAGGCGGTAAGGATGTTAAGAAGAAAGACCTTGCAGGTATCGCTATGAGCTACGGCTACATTTACGTAGCACAGATAGCTATGGGCGCAGACAGAGCGCAGTGCCTTAAGGCAATCGCAGAGGCAGAGGCTTATGACGGACCTTCGCTTATTATCGCTTATGCTCCTTGTATCAACCACGGTATCAAGGGCGGTCTGACTATCGCACAGCAGGTTGAAAAAGAGGCTGTTGACGCAGGTTACTGGCAGCTCTTCCGTTTCAACCCCGACCTTGCTGCTGAGGGCAAATCTCCGTTCAGTCTTGACAGCAAGCAGCCTACCGGCGATGTAAAGGCATTTATGATGAGAGAAGTTCGTTACAATTCTCTTGTTCGTGCTAATCCTGAGAGAGCTGAAAAGCTCTTCGACAAGGCTGTCGCTAACTTCAAGGCTAAGTACGATCATCTTGTTGAGCTTGATAAGGCTTACAAGGACGAGTTTGAAAAGTAATTCGCTTTGTAATTAAAAAGCAGCGACCCTCACCTTAAAAGTGGGGGTCGCAACTGTATATAAAACCGCAAAACCCCCGCTTTTAAGCGGGGGTTGATTTTATTTAAAGCTGGTTTTAATCGCCTTTGTACTCGCCAAGTTCTACGGTGATATTTACCTTGCGCTCACGCATTCCGTCGTTTCTTACAACCGTGAGAGTTATCTTATCTCCGGGCTTTTTATTCGCAAGAATTGTCGAAATATCATTTGTCAGAACAGAATCGCCGTCAATTTCAGTTATCGTATCTCCTACCACAAGTCCGCTCGTTGCAACGGGATAATCGTTCTTGATTTCCGTTACGTAAAGACCGGGGGTCATTCCGTTGAAATACGCCGTACTTTGCGTGATATTCTGATAAACGATACCCAGCATTGCACGTCCCGAAACATATCCCTTTGAAATCAGATCTTCTACTACCTGCTTTGCCTCGTTTATCGTAATGCCAAAGCCTAAATTTTCGGCATTTTCGGACACTATCTTGAAGTCAACTATACCGATGACCTCGCCGTAGCCGTTAAACATAGCTCCGCCGGAATTTCCGCCGTTTATGGGAGCGTCCGTCTGAATTGAAGTAAGTCCCTGTCCCGTAGCGGAAATTTCTCTGTTAAGTCCCGAAACAACACCCTTGCTGACAGAAGTCGTAAGCTCCAGTACATCGCTGCCGACAAGAATGGGGTTGCCGATAATGACCACGTCATCGCCGGGAGAAACCTTATCCGAGTCGCCGAGTTTTGCCGCCGTGAGGTTCTTTGCATTTATTTTGAGAACGGCAAGGTCGGTCCTTTCGTCCGTGCCGACAAGCTTAGCCTCATAGGTTTCTTTAGTTTCCGTGCCGTCGTCGGCAGTTTTGGTGACTGTGACCTCGCAGTTTATTATTCCGTCGTCAATAATATGGTTATTCGTTACAATATATCCGTCTGTGGAGATGACAATGCCGCTGCCCTTTGAATAACCCGTCTGATAGCCGTTGTCGACATAGTTTGAAATTGCAACTATGCTGTCCTTGACTGCTCTTACCAAATCGCGTGTGTAGGCGTATGTGCCGTCTGAATTGAACTCTATTTCACCGCTCCTGGAGTCGCTTGTTTCTATGGAAACATTCTGCTGCATTTCGTTGAGAGTAGGCGTGTCCTTCACTGACGAAGAATTGCTGTTTTCGCCGTCGGTGCTTTCGTAGGTTATCGAAGAGCTTGTTCTGTTTGCAATATATGCTCCGCCGAAACCTGCTCCGCCTGCTACAATTACCACTGCCGCAATAGACGCTGCTACTGCCGCTGTTGTACGGCGTTTTTTCTTCTTTTGCGCCTTTTGCTGTTCCTGTGAGTAGGGCTGTGAGGGTACAGGCTGATAATTCTGATCGAAATTGTTGTAATCGTTCATAAAAAGACTTCCTTTCAAATCGCAAAGCCGTTATATGGCATTTATTTGTTTTGATGTCTTTATTATACTTACCGATTGTGATATATTCGTGAAAGTACCTTGAAAAAAATCAAAAAAAACAAAGGAAATCGTGAAAAAGCATACGGCTTTACTTCGCTGCACGGGCAGAAGATGATCATATAAAACCCGAAGTGCAGGGTAAAATCAGCTCTGACCGAGAAGAGCGTCTGCGGCGGTCTTGCCGTCCTTATGCACTATTATATATATGAAACCGTCGTCAGTTTCGCCCATCTGAGCGCCTGCGGCAGCCTCTCCCTGCTCGTGATAGAAAGCTCCGTTTTCAATAATATTGTCATAGAAAGCCTTAAGCTCTTCGTAAACAGCGTCGTGCTGACCCTCGGCAGGCTTTACCACGATAACTCTGTTGAGGTATATGCTGATAAGATTTGAATATATCGCATAATCCGCATAATTGCTTACGTCGAGGTCGAAAATAACATCTACTGTTTCTGCGTCCTCGTACTTTTCCATTTCGGGAAACTCCACCGCATTGAGAGCCGCCTGTGCATAATCTTCCGCTGTTTTTGCCGAAACAGCCGCAGAGCTTTCGGCGCTTGTCAGGCTCTCTTCGCTGCTTGTCGGAGAATTGCAGGAGCATAAAATCAGTGAAACCGCCGCTAAGCACAGGACAGTTTTTAATATTTGTAATCGCATTTTATTCATATTCTTTCATAGACTTATTTACAACGAGAGCAAGCGCACATTCAAGGCGTTTTTTCTGCATTTCGCAGGAGATTATATGCGGAGTGCGGCAGTCGCCCTCGTAGATAAACGCATTCGCATTACAGCCGCCCGAGCAGTAAAATTTCGCCCAACAGCCGCTGCAGCCGTTTTTGCTGTAAATATGCGTTTTAGCAAAGTAATTTCTGATATCCTCGTTGAGCGTGCCGTCGGCGACATTTCCCATTTTCCAGTTTTCTATTCCGACGAACTGGTGACAGGGGTAAATATCCCCGTGAGGCTCAACAGCGACATAATCGTTTCCGCAGCCGCAGCCTCTCAGGCGTTTAATTGCGCAGGGACCCTGGTCAATATCTACCATAAAGTGGAAGAAATTAAAACGAGGATTATTTTCGTCAGCCATATATTCGCAAAGTCTGTCATATTCGCTGAAGATCTTCGGCAAATCGTCCATTGTAAGAGCGTAAGGCTCTTTTTCATCGGCGACGACAGGCTCTGCCGAAAGCTGTGTAAAACCAAGACTTCTCAGGTGGATAATATCATCTGCGAAATCGAGGTTGTTTTTCGTGAAAGTCGCACGGACGTAATAATCCTTGTTTGCACGTCTGCGCTCTTCAACGACTTTTTGGAATTTCGGCACTATAACGTCATAAGAGCTGCCGCCGTTTACGGTCGGACGCATTTTATCGTTGACCTCGCGTCTGCCGTCAAGGCTCAGCACGCAGTTTGACATCTCCGAATTGATGAATTTTATTTTTTCATCGTCAAGAAGAATGCCGTTTGTGGTTATTGTAAACCGAAAATGCTTTCCGTGCTGTTTTTCGACCGAACGGGCGTATTTTACCGTTTCGACAACGGTATCCCACGCCATAAGCGGCTCTCCGCCGAAAAAGTCAAGCTCAAGATTTTCACGGTTTTCGCTGCTTTTTATCAGAAAATCTATAGCGGCTTTGCCTGTTTCGGGGGACATAACGCAGCGTTCTCCGCCGAAATCTCCCGTTTGAGCAAAGCAATATCCGCATCGGAGATTGCAGTCGTGTGCGACATTCAGGCACATACTCTTCACGGGGCTTTTTACCATTGTATCGGAGAAACGCCTGTAGTCATCGCTGCAAAACAGCGCACCTTTCTGCCACAGCTCATAAAGCTCTGAATAGGTTTCCCGCACCTGCTCCTCGCTGAAATCATTCAGCATCATTATGAAAACTTCGGGCATATTCTCATTCATAGGAGCGGAAATGAGGTCAAGCATTTCGTATGCACAATCGTCCACTACGTGAACAGCGTTGCTCTCCGTATCAAGAACAATGTTATATCCAAGCTGCCTGAATTTATGTATCATAACTATTTTTCCTTATAACTTAAAAATTTAACCCACCCGAGAAAACGAGTGGGTTCTTGCCGTAAGACATCAAATTGTCAGCCGTTGACCAAGAACTTAGCGCTCTGCCTCGCACTTCTGGTTTGCAACCGTGCAGGAGGTCTTGCAGGCGGACTGGCAGGAGCTCTGGCACTTGCCGCAGCCGCCCTTTTCGGCGGTAGCCTTGAGATTTCCCTTGTTAATTGTTATTACGTGACTCAAAAAACACACCTCGTTTCTGTTTTTTCAATAATCTTACCATATGATTATACCACATACCGTACAATTTTTCAAGTAGGTATTTCGGTTTTTTTAAAAATATTTATTTTTTGGGGCAATTAGTTTCTGATACGTTTTTATGCTATATTTAACATATTAAACAGAAGATTTTTGTAATATTCTACAAAAAAATTATCGGTACTTGCAATATTTTCTAAAAAGGTGTATAATAATAAGAGCGAATAATCAAGGAGGTTTGAAAATGAAAGCATTCGGAATATTTATGGTAGGCGTGCTTGCTGCGGCAGGCGGTGTTGCGGCAGCGGCTTATGTTGCAAAGAAGAAACTGGAAAAGGAAAACGAAGAGGATTACTTTGACGGCTGGGACGACGGTTTTGATGATGATTGGGATCTCGACTTTGACGAGGACGAGGACACAGAGGAGGTACCTTTAAAGGAGTCGTCGGTTATTCCCGAAGAGAAGGAGAACGTATTCTCTGAAGATACAAGCGCTGACAGCCCCGACGAGGAGCTGTGATTGAATGTTGTCCGCAGAAATCGCATAAATTAAACAGCTTTGCCGAGACCTTACGGTTTCGGCATTTTTGTCGGTGATTTTCAAAACTCCCAAAAACCTTGTTCTAAAATCGGAAAAGCTGTCATAAGATGATACAAATTCACCTGAAAAGGAGTTATTTCAATGAAAATCAACAAGAAATCTTTAAAGCTCACGCTTTCTATGATAGGCTGTTTTGCTTTGCTTGCGATAAGCGCACGGATAACCGAACGTGCTCTTCCGACATCTGCGGACGTTTCCGAGAAACCCGTTATCGTCCTTGACGCAGGGCACGGCGGTCTTGATTCGGGGGCAGTGGGCAAAAACGGCGTTCTCGAAAAGGACGTAAACCTTGACGTGGTATTGGATTTGCGTGATATGCTGGAAATGTCGGGGTTTGAAGTGGTCCTTACTCGTGACGAGGACATTTCCATCTATGACGCAGGCGTTGAGGGTATACGCAATCAAAAGCTGAGCGATATGGATAACCGCCTTGAAATTATCCAAAAATATCCCGACAGCATTTTCCTGTGTATCCACCAGAACAACTACACCGATCCGCAGTATTTCGGGGCGCAGATGTTCTACAATAACAACAACCCCGACAACCGCACGCTTGCACAGATAATGCAGAGGCGTTTTGCCGACCTTCAGCCGGGAAATGACCGTGAAATCAAGCTGTCGGGAAACGAGCTTTTCCTGCTCAAATCAAACCCCAATCCCTCGCTTATGATAGAGTGCGGATTTTTGTCAAATCCCGAAGAAGAGCAGAAACTTTCCACAAAGGAATATCGGCAGAAGGTTGCTTTTACAATTTACGGCGGAGTTATGGAATATCTTGACGAGATAAGGGTAAAACCCGATGAATTTGCCGAAAGCGAGGATTTTTAGAAGATAAAACCCACAAAGCTCCGCTTGCGAAGGCGGAGTTTTTTGTGCAGTTCTACAAAGGCAGGGAAAACTTTTTATCAGGCACTTGTATTGAAACCGCAATTATGCTATAATAACAATGGATAATTGATAGTCGACGAATACGACAAAATTTAAATTATGTCCATTGTAAAATATCAATCGGGGTGTTTTTATGTCTGGAAATTACGGTTCTTACGAAAGTCCTTTCTGCACACGGTATGCAAGCAAGGAAATGCAGTTTATTTTTTCTGCGGACAAGAAGTTTACTACCTGGAGAAAGCTTTGGGTCGCTCTCGCAAGAGGAGAGATGAAATTGGGTCTGCCCGTCACCGAAGAACAGGTAAAGGAGCTTGAGGCTCACGTTGACGACATCAACTACGATGTTGCCGAGGCACGTGAAAAAGAGGTGCGTCACGATGTGATGTCGCACGTTTACGCTTACGGAAAACAATGCCCAAAAGCCGCAGGCATAATTCATCTGGGGGCTACTTCCTGCTATGTGGGCGACAATACCGATATAATCATTATGCGTGACGCTTTGCTCCTTATAAAGAAAAAACTGGTGAATGTCATCGCTAATCTTGCAGATTTTGCGGATAAGTATAAAAATATGCCGTGTATGGCTTATACGCATCTTCAGCCTGCACAGCCGACTACCGTCGGAAAGCGTGCGTCGCTTTGGCTAAACGAGCTTTTAATGGACTATGAAGAGGTCGATTACAGGATAAAAAATCTGAAACTTCTGGGTCAGAAAGGCACAACAGGTACGCAGGCGTCCTTTGTGGAGCTTTTCAACGGAAATTCCGCCAAGATAAAACAGCTTGAAAAGATGATTGCAGAGGAAATGGGCTTTGAGGAGTGCGTTCCCGTGAGCGGTCAGACCTATTCAAGAAAAGTCGACGCACAGGTATTGTCGGCATTGTCGGGTATTGCACAGACCTGCTCGAAATTTTCCAACGATTTAAGACTTCTCCAGAGCTTTGAGGAAATGGGCGAACCGTTCGAGAAGAAACAGATAGGCTCTTCGGCGATGCCCTACAAGCGCAATCCTATGCGTTCCGAGAGAATTACCTCGCTTGCGAGATATGTGATGATCGACGTGCTTAACCCTGCTTTTACCGCAGGAACACAATGGTTCGAGAGAACGCTTGACGACAGCGCAAACAAGAGAGTCGCCGTGGCAGAGGCGTTTCTGGGAACGGACGCTATACTTAATATTATGATGAATGTAACGGACGGACTTGAAGTCTATCCCGAGATGATAAAGCGCAGACTTATGGCTAAACTGCCGTTTATGGCTACCGAGAATATTATGATGAGAGCGGTGGAAAAGGGCGGAAACCGTCAGGAGCTGCACGAAAGGCTCAGGACACATTCGCAGGCGGCAGCGCAGAAAATGCGTGAAGGCGGCGAAAACGACCTCGCCGAGAGGATAGCCTCAGACGCTGTTTTTAATATTACAAAGGAAGAGATCGAGGCTGTGCTGAAACCCGAACTTTATGTCGGAAGAGCGCCCGAACAGGTCGAAGAGTTTCTCGAAGAGTGCATAAAACCCGTTCTCAGCGAAAATAAGGACGTTTTGGGCGAAAAAGCAGAATTAAACGTATGATGGTTATAGTGTACAAAATCAGTTGATGAGTTTGCTGTACACCGACGCTGTCAAGGTGGTGAGTTTTTGAAAAAGTGGATTGTTCCTGCGGGAGAGCGTTTCGGCGGCGAAATCTGCACGGAGTATGGAGATATTTTGGGAAATATACTGATGTCCAGAGGCATAAGGACGTTAGATGACGCAGACAGCTTTTTCGGAGAGGGAGAGTTTTTCGAGGGCGAACCGCCTGCCGACTTGTATAAGGCGGTAAAAACCATAAACGAGGCTCTTGACAACGGCGTGAAAATCACCGTCTACGGGGATTATGACTGCGACGGCGTGACGTCGGCGGTTATGATGTACAGCTATCTTGAATCGTTGGGCGCAGAGGTCGATTATTACATACCCGACCGTTCGGAGGGTTTCGGGTTGAATATTCCCGCCCTTGAAAAAATAATCGGCGGCGGTACGGGGCTTATAATCACCACGGATAACGGGATAAACGCTATATCAGAGGCAGAGTATATACGTGACAGGGGAGTAAAGCTCGTTGTCACCGACCACCACCAGCAGGGGGACGAGCTGCCGGTATGCGAGGCTTGCGTTGACCCAAACAGGCGTGACGATTTGTCGCAGTTTAAGGATTTGTGCGGTGCAGGAGTGGTTTTAAAGCTGCTTTGCGCACTTGAAGAGAATAAGGAGTTTATACTCGATAATTTTGCGGACCTTGCGGCTGTAGGTACGATAGGAGATGTTGTTCCTCTGAAAGGAGAAAACAGGTTTATCGTCAAAAAAGGCATCGAGGTAATGAGAAAAGGCGGAAATATCGGTCTTGCAGGGCTTATATATAAGCAGGGCTTGTCGCCAAAGACCGTGACATCTGCTGATATTGCGTTTAAAATTTGCCCTGCGATAAATTCTGCAGGAAGAGTTTCTTCGGCGGATAAGGCTGTAAGGCTGTTTCTCTCGGAGGGAGAAAGCGAGGCGCAAAGGTGCTGCGAAGTCATTTCTGAGCTTAACGCAAAACGCAGGGAGATCGAGCAGAAAATCTCCGAAGATATTGAAAAACAGATAGAAAACGACCCGTCGATCGTCGGAAAACGAGTTATCTTCCTGTCGGGAGAGGGCTGGCACGCAGGCGTTATCGGGATAGTCAGTGCCAGAATAGCCGAAAAATACGGAAAACCGACGATTGTGGTTTCTGTGGAAAACGGCGAGGGAAGAGGTTCCTGCCGAAGTGTGGGCAGTTTTTCGATGTACAGACTGCTGAAAGCCTGTTCCGCTTATCTGATAAAGTTCGGCGGTCACCCTATGGCAGGCGGTTTTTCGATGAAGGCGGACGAAATACCCGACCTCAGACGTAAAATCGAGCAGTATACTCTTCAGAATTACACCGTTATGCCAGACGCAGAGCTTTACGCTGACCTTAGGGTTTTGGGAGAAGAGCTTACCGTAGAGAATGTCAAATCTCTTGACAGGCTTGAACCGTTCGGCGCAGGCAACGAAAAGCCTGTTTTTATGCTGGAAAACTGCGAGCTGAAAAGTAAGCGTTCGCTCAAAGAGGGAAAATATATCGCTTTCGAGGTAAAATCGGGCGGTGCGATACTCAGAGGCGTTTCGTTCAAGATACCGTACAACGGTTTTGCGGCGGAAACGGGCGACAGGATAGATATTATCGCCGCGGCAGAAATAAACGAGTACAACGGCACACAAAGCGTTCAGCTGAGGCTGATAGATTACAGACCTTCGGGCTTTCGCGAGGACAGGTTTTTCGCCGCACGAAGGGCATATGAGGCTATTCAGCGAAAAGAGGGCTTTGACAGGCGGCTTGTTTCGAGAATTATTCCGCAGAGCCGGGAGGAATTGAAAAAAATATACGACCTGATAAGAAAATATGACGGACGGTTTACGCTGGAGCAGATTGCCGTGTTTGACGGCTCAGTCAATTACTGTATGCTGAAGATAGCGGCGGACGCTTTTGCAGAGGCTGATATAATAAAATACGCCAACGGGTACGCAAAGCCGCTGCCTGTCACGGGCAAGCGGGATCTGTTCGGGCAAGGCTTGTTGGCAGAGCTTATGAGCCGATAAAACTCTTGTGTGGAAGTGCTGTTATGGATAATGTTGTTACAATTGATGATTTAATGGAGCGGATAGTTGCGGCGGACAAGCAATATGACGCCGATAAGATACGCCGTGCCTATGAGCTTGCAGATAAAGCTCACGAGGGACAAATGCGCTCTTCGGGAGAGAAATATATCACGCATCCGCTTTCGGTCGCCATGATACTTATGGATTACTATATGGATACCGATACTATCTGTGCAGCTCTGCTCCACGACGTAGTCGAGGATACGAATGTCGACCTTGAAGAGATACGCAGAAAGTTCGGCGACGACGTTGCGCTTATGGTGGACGGCGTGACCAAAATAGGCAAAGTACCGCTCAACTCCAAAGAAGAACAGCACGCAGAAAATATCCGCAAAATCCTTATGGCAATGAGCAAGGATATACGGGTAATCATCATAAAGCTTGCGGACAGACTGCACAATATGAGGACGCTTTACGCACGCCCTGTCGAAAAACAGCTCAAAACCTCGTTGGAAACTATGAATTTCTATGCGCCTATCGCTCACCGTTTGGGTATGAGCGATATTAAGGACGAAATGGAAACAATAGCTATCCGATACCTTGACCCGTACGGCGCAGCAGAGGTAGAACGCCTGCTTGATCTGCACAAGGAAGAGCGTGACTCGTTTGTAGGCAAAATAATCGCACGCATAAGAGAGCGTATCAGCGATATTGACCCACCGCCCATTATAGAGGGACGGGTAAAATCCGTGTACAGCATTTACAAGAAAATGTACCTCAAAAACAAGCAGTTTGACGAGATTTACGATATTTATGCGGTAAGAGTGATAGTACAGACCGTTATCGAGTGCTATAATGTCTTGGGCGTTATACACGACCTTTTTAACCCTCTTCCGTATAGGTTTAAGGATTATATCGCAACGCCAAAGCCTAACCGTTATCAGTCGCTCCACACAACGGTCATAGGCAAGGAGGGCATTCCTTTTGAGGTGCAGATAAGGACCGTGGAAATGCATAATACGGCGCAGTACGGTATCGCTGCTCACTGGAAATATAAGGCAGGACTTAAAGGAAATGTCGCAGGAGAAAAGCGTTTTGACTGGATAAGACAGCTTTTGGAGCGTCAGCAGGAGTCCGACGATGTTGAACAGATAACCGAGGCTATCAAGAACGATTTGTCGCAGGACGAGGTTTTCGTTTTCTCGCCGAAGGGAGATATTTACACTCTTCCGCTGGGCGCAAATGTAATAGATTTCGCTTATGCGGTACATTCTCAGGTAGGAAACAAAATGACCGGCGCAAAGGTCGGCGGCAGAATGGTAACGTTTGATTATCAGCTCAAAACGGGAGATATTGTGGAGATTTTCACAAGCGGCTCTCCGAATTACGGACCTAACCGCAACTGGATGAATATTGCCAAAACCACCGAGGCAAAGGCTAAAATCCGTTCGTGGTTCAAAAAGGAGCGCAGGGACGAAAATATCGCACGGGGCAGAGAAGAGCTGGAGCACGAGTTTAAGCGAAATTCAATTCCTCTTGAAGAGGATATTATGAAAGACGCAGCCGCAAGGGCGCATTTTGATTCGGTAGACGACCTTTATGCGGCGGTGGGCTACGGCGGAGTTGCTGCGGCGAAGATTATCCAGCGTATAAAGGACAGTCAGGCAAGAGCGCAGGCGGCAACGAGCTTTGTTCCTATGACGAGCGACGAGAATATCGAGCAGACCAACGAGAGAAGCCGCAGAAAAGGCGTTGTCATAGAGGGCGTGGATAATTGCCTCGTGAAATTTGCACAGTGCTGCAATCCCTTGCCGGGCGACCCGATAATCGGGTTTGTTACAAGGGGTTTCGGGGTGTCGATACACAAGCAGGACTGCGTAAATGTAATCAACAATATGGACAGCGAGGAAAATCAGGACCGCTGGATAAAAGCGTCGTGGGCAGGAACGGACAATTCAAGCTACCGTGCGACTATTGACATTATCGCAGAGCAAAATTCTTCGGTAATTGCGGAGATAACGACGGCAATAGCAGCGAACCATATACCTCTCCACGAGATGAATATGCATCGATTGAAGAACGGAAATACCAATCTTTTCATTACTATCGAAATAGCGGGCGTAGAGCAGTTGGGAAATGTTATTCTGAGGCTGCGTAAGATACCGGGCGTTATTTCGGCAGACAGAACGGGAAAGCAGTAATTTGATTTTTCATACTGCTTTTGCAGCGTGAAAAATTGATAAAATCATTGATAGTAAGAACCGGGGTGATTTTTAAAGCCATTTTCTTTCAAAAAAACGTCTTAGCAATATATTTTTTATTTTTACAAGGAGGGACTATGAAAATTTTTAAGAAAATCATTTCTGCGGCGATATGCGTTGCTGCGGCGGCAAATCTTTGCATTTGTGCGTCAGCCGAAACGGCGCTGAAAGACGTTAAGGTCACTTTCAGCATCAGCGGCGAGGAATTTACATACGGCGTGAAAGAGGTCGACGGCACGCTTTTCAAGGCTGAAAAGCTAAGCGATACCTCCTGCCGTCTGCTTTTTGAGAATGTTGACGTTGATGTTACCGTAACGGACAGCATTGAAATCATACCGATAGACGAAACAAAGCTCACCAAGGACACAAAAGCTTACGGGGACGCTGCTCCGTATCAGCTTTTCTGCGGAACGAGAGGGGACAGCGCAACCGTCTGCGACGGGGAAAATTACACCGAAATCCCTTTGAAGAGAAATTACTACACGCTTAACGGAAAGCGTGCGGTGGAGTTTATCTTTACGGAAATCAACGATGAAAAGCTGATGAAGGTGCTCACGGAATACAAAGCTATGGGCGTGTATTTTTTGGATTTGAATGGTCATTCTGCGCCGACAGGCGAGTCCTCAGGCGGAAATATCCCTCTGGTGAGAAAGTCTGACGAAAAACTCTCCGTAGAAGAAGAGGGAAATATCCTGATTGAAAGTTACAGCGGCTCTCCTCTCCACAACGAAATAATCCTTGACAACGAAACGGTCGTAAAGACGAAACGTATGGGCAAAAAAACCGTTTTGGTAGTGCTTGACAATATCAAACTCGATCTTACGAATTATGAAGTGATAAGATTTGAGCCTGTTTTCACCGAAAAAATGCCTAAGCAGTTTGAAATTGGAAACGAGTGCTGTCCGTTTGATTTTGTCTTGGATATTATGGAAGATGATTGCTACTGCATTGGCAAAAACGGACCTGAAAATATATCGTACATAGGATACGCAGTAAATAACGGCGACTCTTACAGCGCAGAGCTGACGCTGAAAAATCTTAGCGAAGAGGCTGTACAGGCTCTTGTTGAGGCTGACGGAATGTTGCTTTCGCTCTATGACAGCGAAAACGGACAGCGTTTCCTGCCGAGCGGAAACGTTGCAGGCGATGACGCTGCTCTTGTGATGAAAACCGAAATTCTTTCTCTTACGGACAGCGATGTTGACGTAAACGGCGACGGCAAGGCAAATTCTCTTGACGCTTTGTACATTTTGAAAGAAATCGTAAGCGGAAACAAGCCTTCCGATAAGCTCGACATTGACCAAAATGGCAAGGTAAACTCACTTGACGCACTGGCAGTACTCAGATACGTTGTAAGCTGAGCTGAACAGACAGTAAAAGGGTCGCCCCAAAGGCGACCCTTATTGTTTAGGATTATTTGAGAGTTTTCGCTTTTTTATGATCTTCTGACGTGAAAATTCCTCGCGTTCTTTTTCTTCAAGAGCGTTCGTGATAAATCTTACCTGCTGTTCAAAGCGAGGTATCATTATATTTTTCAGCGCATTTCTGCGTTTTTGCGTTTTCTTTATCGCAACGGCAAGCCTGTATACGCTGTTTTCAAGCTCTGCCAGACGAACGGTAAGTTCTTTTACCTTGTTGAAACAGATATACGCCTTGTCAAACTCCGAGCCTGTCACGCTCATCGGATAGCACGGCTCTTCGGGAGGAGCGGTATTTGCTATCACACGGGGAAGTTCTACTCCCATTACAGACCGTGAGGACAGCGAAAGCGAATTTTCAGTCGGTATGCTGTCCGCTATCGTCGACACAACGCCCAAAAGAACGTTTGCGTTTCGCAGAGCGGTATACGCCTCGGAAAACGTGCTGTCTATGCTCGAACGAAGCGCCCTTGCCTCGTCTGTAAGCTCAACCATTTCCTTTACCAGAATACTTCTCTTTCTGTCCATAAGCTCATAGCCTAAAATTGCCTGTTTCAGCGAGCGTTTTACCTTTATAAGGTTTCCCTTAGTGGGAAATATCTGTTCAGACATCTAAATCACCACCTTTTAGATGTTGACAGCGGACATTTTCATCTGTTTTGGGCATATCGGTCATTCATTATCCGTTGTCAGGCTTGATTGTTTGTATTTTTCGTCCAACAGCTTGTCGTCAATTCTGTCAAGCTCAGAGCGAGGCAGCGTGCACAGCAAATCCCAACCCAGATCCAAGGTTTCGTCCATACTGCGGTTCTCGTCAAAGTCCTGATTGAGAAAATGCTCTTCAAACAGCTCGCCGAACTTCATATAAGCACGGTCTGTTTCGGAAAGCTCGTCCTCGCCGATGACCGACGCCAGACTTCTTGCGTCCTGCACCTTTGCATAAGCCGCAAAAAGCTGATTTGAAACAGCAGAATGGTCTGCTCTCGTATAGCCCTCGCCGATACCGTCTTTCATAAGTCTTGACAGCGACAGCAGCACCGATACTCCGGGGTAAATGCCCTTTCGGTCAAGCTCTCTGTCGAAAACTATCTGACCTTCGGTAATGTAAGCCGTAAGGTCGGGGATAGGGTGCGTTATATCGTCATTCGGCATTGTGAGTATGGGTATCTGCGTCACAGAGCCTGTGCTGCCGTTTATTATGCCCGCTCTTTCATATATTGCGGCAAGATTTGAGTAAAGGTATCCGGGATAGCCTTTTCTGCCTGGTATTTCTCCCTTTGACGAAGAAAATTCACGCAAAGCCTCGCAGTAGGATGTCATATCGGTCATAATTACAAGGATATGCATATTTTTCTCAAAAGCGAGATATTCTGCTGCCGTAAGAGCGCAAAGCGGCGTTAAAAGGCGCTCTATGATAGGGTCGCTTGAAAGGTTCAGGAACATACAAACACGCTCGATTGCGCCCGAATCCTCAAACGAGCGGCGAAAATACTCAGCCACGTCGTTTTGCACGCCCATAGCCGCAAAAACCACGCCGAACTCTGCGTTTTCTTCGCCTGTTATCTTAGCTTGCTTTACGATTTGCACTGCGAGCTTATTATGCTGCATACCCGAACCCGAGAAGATAGGCAGTTTTTGCCCTCTTATAAGCGTCATAAGCGAGTCGATCGAGCTAATTCCCGTGTGGATATAGTTCCTGGGGTAGTTTCTTGAAACAGGATTAAGCGCACGACCGTTCACATCGCCCATTTTTTCGGGGAAAACGTCGCCCAGACCGTCGATAGGCTTGCCTGCTCCGCTGAAAACTCTTCCCAAAATTTCCGAGGAGAGCGGTATTTCAAGCGGTTTTCCCGAAAAAATCGTCCTTGTATTTTTCAGTGAAACGCCGTTTGTACCCTCAAAGACCTGCAAAATCACCTTTTCGCCCTCAAGCTGCACCACACGACCTATTCTTTCCGTGCCGTCGTCAAGCTTTATTCTTGCGATCTCGTCAAAGGCAGCGCCCTTTACGCCGTCCAAAGCGACAAGCGGTCCGTTTATATCTTTAAGCCCTACATACTCTAAATTCATACCGTAACCCCCGTTTGACAGTGTTATACAGTTATGCCGCAATTTTGACGATTTAAATACTGTCGTCGAAGGCGGCGACAGTATTTGTCAACTGTACATTTTCAATTGTCAGCTGTCAACTGATTTTTTCGTCTATTTCCGACAGGTAATCCGAGAACAGGTCAAGTCTGCTGTTGGGAATATCGTATTTCATCTTGACTGCTTTTTCAAAAAGTCCCGTTGAAAGTATCTGCGAGAGCGGAATACCTATTTTCAATGCGTCAAGCGACTTGTTATACAGCGTTGAGATGACCTTCATCATAAGCCTCTGCTTTTCAAGAGGAACATAGGTGTCCTCAGCGTGGTGAGCGTTCTGCTGTAAAAATCCCACTCTTATCACTCTTGCTGTTTCGATGGTGAGTTTCTGGTCATCGGGGAGAACATCTTCGCCTATGAGCTTTACTATCTCCATTAGCTTGTTTTCTTCCTGAAGAATATCTGCCATTTCCTGCCTTAACTCCGTAAAATCGGGGGAGATCGCATTGTAATACGGCGCAAGATCTTCGATATATTCCGAATAGCTGCTGTTCCAGTCGATAGCAGGGTAGTGGCGCGCATAAGCCAGCGACTTATCCAATGCCCAGAAACATCGTACAAAACGCTTTGTGTTCTGCGTGACAGGCTCGGAAAAATCCGAACCTTGCGGCGAAACTGCACCGATTATCGTCACAGAGCCTTCCGTGCCGTTTAGATTATCCACATAGCCTGCTCTTTCGTAAAATTCTGACAGTCTTGACGGAAGATAAGCAGGAAAACCCTCTTCGGCAGGCATTTCTTCAAGTCTGCCCGAAATCTCACGAAGAGCCTCCGCCCAACGTGACGTGGAGTCCGCCATTATAGCTATATGATAACCCATATCACGGTAATATTCCGCAAGAGTGATACCCGTATATATTGACGCCTCACGGGCTGCCACGGGCATATTTGACGTGTTTGCGATAAGTACCGTTCGGTCTGTAAGCGGTCGGTTGGATTTCGGGTCGATAAGCTCACCGAACTCTTCAAGGACCTGCGTCATTTCGTTGCCTCGTTCTCCGCAGCCGATATAAACGATAATATCTGCGTCGCACCATTTTGCAATCTGATGCTGAGTAACGGTTTTTCCCGTGCCGAAACCGCCGGGGATAGCCGCCGTGCCGCCCTTTGCAATCGGAATAAGCGTGTCGATAATTCTCTGTCCCGTGATGAGCGGTCTGTCAGAGGGTTTTCTGCCCTTTATCGGACGAGCCTTTTTGATAGGCCAGCGCTGCACCATAGTGAGCTCTTTTACCTCGCCGCCTGCCGTTTTCAGCTTTATGATAACGTCGTTTACACGGTATTTTCCGTTTTCTGCGGCAAAAATCACCTCGCCGCTTAAATCCGGCGGCAGCATACACTTATGGACAATAAGCGGAGTTTCGGGCGTTGTGCAGTAAATATCGCCGCCGCAGAGCTTATCTCCCGCTTTAACGGTAACAGTTACATCGTACAATTTTTCTTCATCGAGGGAGAAAAGTCGGCTGCCCTCGGCAACAAATGCGCCGTTATCCTTGACCATATCACGCAGCGGTCGCTCAATACCGTCAAAAATGTTCGAGATGATACCGGGACCCAAATTTGCACACACAGGCATACCCGAGCCGCAAATAGGCTCTCCTACCTTAATTCCTGACGTATTTTCATAGACCTGTACCGTCGTAAACTCGTCTGTGACGCCTATTACCTCGCCGATAAGACGCTTTTCGCCCACATACACCATTTCAAGCATTGAAAAATCTTTTGTGTTTGCCGCCCTTACAACAGGTCCGTTTATCGAATAAATCGTGTTTTCCAAGCCAAACCCACCTTAAAATCAATCAAACATAAGCTCTCTCTTGTCGGAGAATGAGGCTTTTTCGTCCTCCAAAGCCCTGTCAAGAGAAAGGTCGCAGAAAAGTCCTTTTTTCTCGTCCAGCGCACAGATACCGCCCAGCATAATTGCGCTGTCGGTACGTACCTCGTGCTTTGTAAGCGAAGAAACCGTTTTTTCGTCCCTGAGCGACGCAAGAATTACAAGTTTTTCGCCCAGAGCCTGTTCTGCTTTTTTTATGCGTTTTTTGAGGAAATCCTCGTATTTATCGCTCTGGACAAACTCCCTAAGATCGTTTTCGATTTTCCCGAAAAACTCTTCGATAAGCTCTTTTCTATGTTCGAGAACCTGTTTGTTCGTTTCGTAATCGCAGCGGGAAAGCTCTTTCCTGTACGCAGCCTCCAGCGAGGAGCGCTCAGCCTTGAGCGCCGACATAGCGGCTTTTGTTTCCTTTTCCTCGCGGATTTTTTCCGCAGCATAGCGCTGTTCTCTTATTTTTGCCGTAAGCTCTTCTATTTCCCTGTCTGCCTGGCGGTTTACGGCATTTCTGAACATAGTCATTTTTGATTTATTGATTTCATTCAGATCCATAATAACTCCTTATTTCCCGATTACAGCTTAACGCCGATAGCCTCTTCGACATATCGGCTGATAGCGTCGGTAATTCCGCCTGAGCCGTGGCGGTCGGGAATTTCAACGATAAGTGGACGGTGTTGGTTGAGCTTTATATCGTACACACGTTCGGGGCAAAGTGCGGCGGTTTTCTGCGTCATAAGCACAACAGCAACATTTTCGTCCGCCGCTGCGCTGTCAAGCGCCTCGTTTACCTCGTCTTTTGTGTGTGCGACCACGCCCTCAACGCCTGCGATACGCATTCCCATTTGAGTATCAATGTTGTCGCTTATCAGAAAAAATTTCATAAACGCCTCATCAGCCAAACATAATAAGGATTGATATAAGCAAGCCGTAGATTGCAACGCCCTCGCCCAGAGCAACGAAAATCAGTGCCTTTGAGAAGGATTTTTCGTTCTCTGAGATTGCGCCGATTGCCGCAGGAGCGCCCGAACCTACCGCAATTCCTGCTGCAATCGAGCCTAAGCCCGTTGAAATAGCCGCAGCGAGATATTTCATTCCGTCTACGCCTGCCTCAGCCGCAGCCTGAGCTGTTTCGGGTGCTGCCGCAAACGCTCCCGTAAGAGGCAGTATGGTCATAGTGAGCATTACTCCGAAGAACGATGCAATATTTGCCGCTACCGCACGTTTCGGGTGGAAAGTTTTTCCCGAACGCTTGCGCAGGATAGCCGCAAAAATCGGCGTCATAATAAGAGCCACAGCAATTAAAGGCAAAACAATGATAAGTGCGATATTCATTTTATTTTCCTCCGATAGATTATGTGGAGCTTTTGAAAAAAGCGTCCGTTAGTCGTTGTTTATCATAAGCGGCGAAAATTCGCTGCCGCCGCCGTTGTAGAAACGTGAAAATACCTCGTAAAATTCCAGACGAAGTACCTGTATTCCCGAAAGCAGACCCTCAATTCCCATAACGAGAATATTTCCTATGATGTATGTGATGACCATTCCCACAGTAACGGGCGCACCCTCAACGGACGCTCCTGCAAGCTGTGATACGACCAGCATAAAGCCTGCATGCGAGAGAACAAATCCGCCTATTCTCAGAAAGCTCATTGTGTTGGAAAGGAAACTCAAAGCTCCCTCAAAAATACCGATAAAGCTTTCTGCTATGCTGAATTTTTCGGCTTTCTTTCCCGTCACGAGAGCAGTAAGCGGAGTTTTGAAGAAAATCAGCAGCGCAGGCAGCACTATAAGGCAGATAACGTACGGAGCTGACATTATCGGAAGTCCGTACATAAGCGAGCCTGCAAGACCCGTTACCAAAGACGCATAAAGCACTATTCCCGCAACGCCGTTTATATCGAACAGAGCCTCTCCCGTGCGTTTTGACTTGAAATTGTCAACGGTATTGAAAATCATCGAAATCAGTATCAGTATTATTCCCACGAAGAGTGCGAAGATAAGCACGGCGGTAGCTGCCTGGAAAATGCTTTCGGGGTGACGGGGAATGCCAAGATTGCCCATCATATCGCAGACGCCGTACCAGATATTCTCACGGTGGAAAATAGGCTTTATCAGCGTTTCTATGCCGAAAACAGAGCCGTAGACCACTCCGAAAGCCGCTGAGAAAAATCCCAGCCTTATCATCACGGGAGCAAGACCGTTTTTGGTCTTTTTCGTCAGTATAAATCCCAGCAGCGAGATAAGAAGTCCCTGTCCCACATCGCCGAACATTATGCCGAACATCAGCATATACGTAAAAGCGACGTAAGGCGTCGGGTCAAATCCTCCGTAAACGGGAAGTCCGTACATCTTCGTGAACATCTCAAACGGACGTGTGAAGAAGTTGTTTTTCAGCTTTACGGGCACTTCGGGAGAAACGTTTTTCTTGTCAATGGGTATTTCAACACATTGGATATTCTTGGTATTTTTAACGATAGCCGTTTTCAGCTCTTTTGCCTTTTTTGTCGGGCAATATCCCGAAAACGAAAACCGCCCGTTGGAAATCGTGACTTTTTTCCTTAATTCAAAGATGCGGCTTTTGTATTTCAGCTTGCACATGATCTCCGAAAAGCTGTCCGAAATTTCGTCCGCAAAGTAGGAAATTTCCTTTTCGACACGTTCTTTTTCCTTTTCCTCGTCCTCGATAAGCGTACTGAGCTTTTTATCGGCAATTTCTGCGTCGTCCTCAAGATAATCGGGAAGTCTTGTTCTTTCAAATCCCAGCGAGAGCATAAGCTCGTCCGCAAACTCAAAGTACTGCACAGGCACAAGGTATATCCCGTAAACGTAGTCCCCGGTCTTTTCAAACTCCTGAAAGATGAAACATTTTGTCGCATAATGCCGCAGTTTTTCCTCATTGTCGAGTGGCATTCGTCCGATCCTCGTTTTCACGTATTTCATTGAAAACAGCTCCGAGAAAGGCACTTCAAGTCCCATAAGGTGCTTTACATAGGCGTTGGTTTCCCTGTGTTCCCGAAGTGACTGCGTTATCTCCCTGTGCTTAGATGTAAGCTCCTCATATCGGCTGTCTATCCCGGCAAGATAATTCTCGAAATCCTCTGCGGTTTCATACTCGACGCCGCTGAAATCCGTGTCCTTTACGGGAATTTTAAGGTTCAGCGCAATATCTCTCACCCTTGAAAAGATATTTTCGTAAGGATTTTGCTCTCCGAGATTATGCAGTACTGCTCCGCTTTGTGAAATATGGAACGTTTTGCATTCACAGCAGGCGATAAGCGCTTTGTCCAGCGAGGATACTGACCCGTCCACGGTAATAAGCGACATTTTCTCTATTCCCAAAAAAACACCCCGTTTCACAGTTTATAGTGTATATTATACGGCGGACTGTCCGCTGCCGATAGTCATATTATCAGCATTTTAACGATTTCTTCTCCGTCAAGTCCGTATCTTACGCCTTCAATGACCGTCCTGAGATTTCTAAGCTCTGCGTAAAGACTTTCTGTAAGCGCAAAGTACGTTACCGAGGCATAGCTTGACATATGCAGCGCATTTTCGTAGAATTTTCGGCTTATATTTTCGGTAAGCTGTTCTACCGTGCCGCTTTCGCCGCTGCTGCGGTAGCCAATCTCTTCCAGCTTTTTCTCAAGGACATCTATATCCTCTTCCGAAACGAGCTTTTCGATAATGCTGTCGCTAAGTCGGTACTTAAACGGAATAAGCGTCTTTTTCACGCTGTCCGCCGAGGCATTGAACCTTGCTCTTCTGTACAGCGTCACTACGTTTTCCATATCTATCGACCGAAGAACGGCACGCTTAAATTCCTTTTTCTCGCTGCCCCGAAAGCTCTTCTGAGCGTATCTGAGCAGTCTGAAATAATAATCGTTGATAAGACCCCGTTCTATCTCACCTATATCGAGTTTTCCCGTCTGTGCAGCATTTGTCAGCGGCTCTCGCAGGACCTTTATATAGCGTGTGTTTTCAAGCAGCGCTGCCGCCTCCGAGAGATTTTTCGCTCTTCCAAGCTCTGTAAGGTCCGTTTTGGTATGCCTGTTGAGATACATAGGCACGGCGGCGATAAAATCATCTGCTCCGCCCGCATAAATTGCGCCTATCGCCGAAACAAGCTGTCCTATTTCCAGACGCTCTACTATAAAATCAAAGTATTCGCAGCTTTTTGTATGGTCGAATTTCCGAAAACTTTCGTATATTTCAAACGCTGCTCTTCCCAAAAGAGCTTCAAGCTGTCCTCTGTGGATAGCCCCCGAATTGACCGAAGAGAGCACTTTTTCATATCTGGGCGTTGCTTTGAGATAATCGCACACCTGCGGCACGTTTTCCTTTGCGGCAAGCTGTGTATAATCCGACTTTGTAAGTCTTTTCCCGAAAACCGCCCTGCATTTAGCCGTAACGCCGTTCGCAGCGAACATATTACTCCTCCGTGATACGCTTTAAAATCTCGGCTCTCCAACGCTCGCCGTTTTCCCTGAACTGTTCGTCGAGTGCGCCGCAGCGTTTTTTCAGGCTTTCCTCGGCGTTTCTTTTCTTTTCGGAGAGCGCTTTTTCCTGTTCCTCTCTGAAAGCGTCGGCAGCCGCACGTTCCTGTCTGATTTCGTCCTCACGCTCTTTTGAGGCGTTTTCGCCGAACTCGTCCGTGCGCTGTTTCTGATTTTGAACCGCAGTTTCCACACGTTCGGCTGCGGACTTGTCTATTGTAATAATTTCTCGCAGTAGATCCATTTTTACCCCCTGTTGGACGCTGACAGCGTACAGTTGACGGTATTCCTGCCGATTGTCAACTATATTCTGACCTGTCGTCCAAAGAACGCACATAAATTGTAAACTATCAGTTTAATTTTACTTCTTTTACGGATAAAATTCAATACGCATTTTGCACAAAAAATATCGTTATTTGCCCGTAATAACGGGAGAAAAATCTCCTCAAAGCTTTTCGCCGTGGTAAACAGAGCGATTTGTGCAGTTTTCACATACAATTCTCCGGGAAACGTTTTTCGGGGCAGAAAAAAACGGCTCAAAAGAGCCGCTTTTTTGTTTTTGGTTTATTGCCGGTATCAGTATTTTACGATAGTAATTCCGCCGATAATGGGCAGGGGTTTCATTTCGCCGTTTGCAGCGTGTACAATTCCTATGATCACCAGTACGAGTACTACGAGTCCGAGTATTCCGCTGATGATACTGCCGATGATCACTCCGATGATACCGAGAATGCTGAGTACGCCTACCGAAATTCCGATAACCGCACCGAGAATTATGTCTGCGATAAACAGTACGATGCCCTGATTTGCGTGGTATTTTGAGAACTGCGTTTTTCCTGCAAGCAGCGGCACGAGGAACAGTATTCCCAGGTAAGCGAGTATGCCGTAAACCTTTTCATTTGAGTCTTCCATTTCAATAATCCTCCCGAAAATAAGTAAATTTGCGGCATAAACCGCACACAATATGATTATACTTTTCTGCTCGCATTATGTCAAGCCGTTATTTTTGTCTTACCGCCCGTTTTTCTCAAAGTTTGTAAATACTCCATAAAAAACGCTTCGTTTTAATATTCTTTTTTGAAAGAAAAAACGAAAAATTATTTCAAGCAGTTTCGTAACATTCTGCTGTTCTCAGAAATTTTATATGTCAGCCCAGAACTTGTCGATTTCTTCGGGTAGAACGTTTATATCGCTGCAAAGGACCGAAAGATTTTGCTCGTCGATAATTTGCGGAACGATAAAATATTCGCCTTTTTTGTTTATCCCGAAAAATTCACCGCCGCCGTTGTCGCCGATAATTATATGTCCCGGGAGAAATTCGGGTATTTCATAATCGTCGTTCATTTCCTGCAATTCTTCAAGCGAATACAGCACGAGCCACGTGCCGCCTGCGGTTTCACCCTCGCCGCCGTTATGATGTTTCATAAACGCCAGATAATTTTTTGGAAGTGCAATTCCGTTTATTTTTTTAATTTTTTTGCCCTCGTATGGCGGATTAAATTCAAATTGCTCCCACATTTTTTCTCCTCCTAATTGGTTTTTACTGTAAATTCACTTTGTTTCTCCGTGCTTTTTTGAAAGAAAAAAGTTTTTTGAAGAGCCCGGAGAAACTTTTTTTCAAAAAAGTTTCTTTGGAAAAATCACTTTGTTTCTCTATGCTTTTTTGAAAGAAAAAAGTTTTTTGAAGAGTCCGGAGAAACTTTTTTTCAAAAAAGTTTCTCCGGTCGCCGAAGGCACGGTTCCAAGGCGCTAAAGGGGTATGGGGGAAAACAAGAGTTTTCCCCCATTTTTTTGCGTTCAAAGAACGCAAAAAACGAGCCGCAATCTGATAATATTTTCTTTCAATAAAGATAGTAGAAACAAAGCGATTTTCCGCAAAAAAAACTACCCGATTTTACAGTTTGCAGTTTACAGTGAATAGTAAGAAGTGCCGCAACTGCGTTGCGGTTGCAGTTTACAGTGACTTGTGGGTAGTTTTGCGCTTTTCAAGCGCAAAAATGGGGGAAAACTCTTGTTTTCCACCATGCCCCTTTAGCGCCTTTGAAACGTATTTGTGGGGCTTTGCCCCACACCCCTTCGTGGGGCTTTGCCCCACACCCCACCCGAGAAACTTTTTTGAAAAAAAGTTTCTCGGGGCTCTTCAAAAAACTTCTTTTCAATAACTGCACCGCAGGTGCAGCACTTCTTACTATTCACTATACACTGTGCACTATTCACTATAAGCTGTGCTCTTGCTCTTCTGCCAGCGTCGTTATTTCCCCGTGGCCCGTGCAGACCGTGTAATCACCTTTTATCTGCGAAATCTCCCGTAATGTCTGCACCATCTGCCGCTCGCTGCCCGAAAATCCGTCCGTTCTTCCGCATCCGTTCCTGAAAAGCACATCTCCGGAAAAAATCGCGCCAAACTGCTCACAAAACAGCAGGCAGCTCCCTGCCGTATGACCTGCCGCTCCCATTACCGTAAATTCAATGCCGCAGATATTCAATTTCTCGCCGTTCTCAAAAAGTTTGTCGGGGAAGATCGGCTTAAACTCGACCCCGTCCATAAACCGCGCCCAGCTTTTATCTCTGTCGGAAAACATTTCGCTGTCAAGCTCAGGCGCATAAATCGGCGCATTATAGTATTTTTTCAGCCCGGCTGCCCCCGCAAAGTGGTCGTAATGCCCATGAGTAATCAATATTGCCCCTGCACGCATTTCCCGTGAGGAGAGCGTCGCCTCGACCTCCGCCGCAGACGCAGGGTCTATCACAATTGCGTTTTCGCTCCCCGTAGGGATAATATAGCAGTTTGTCGCTAGCGAACCCAGCGTAAGACGTATTATTTCACTCATAGCAAACTCCTCTCCCGATATAAATTTAATTTCCCGTACAACGAAAAAAAAGAGCCTGCACAGCAGGCTCTCATCATAAATCAAGCAACCAGCATTGCAAACAATCTTGCAGCGGTAGCCTCGGCATTATCTTTTTCCTCTTCTGCGGAAAACTTCTCGCAAACTTCACGAGCTGCGGTATAATCACCGTTTTCAAGTTCTGCGTCAAACAGAACGACCTGCTTTTCATTCATAATCGTTTTCCTCCTTTAATTCTTTTGTTCTACGATTTATGTTAAAGCGAACGCAGTATTTTTTGTTTATCTTCCGTTCGCAATCACAGTATAGCACATTATTTTCATTTTGTCAAGTGCCTTTCGTCAAAATCACTAAATGCTAGGCAACCAAAAATTTGGCTCTACAATGCGGTTTGTTGGGGGTAAATTTATTTTTTAAGTAAAAAATTCGACAAAAGTTTGTGCAAATTCACAGCCTTTTGAAACAATTGTCAGTTTTTTTAGTTAAAACAGCAACAAAGTTTTCAACGAAATTTATTGAAAAACTCGCAGAATTGTGCTATAATTATGCTTGAAACAGCTTTTAAGCCGTTGAATACCGACTTTCTGACTGAAAGGTGAATTTTATGAAAAAAATATTTTCCGCTGTTTGCGCTTTGTGCATTGCGGTCTGCATTTGCGGCTGTTCTGCCGAAAATGGCGAAACGGGTCTTAAACACGTTGTAAAATACGAAACGGGCGATATGTCCGACTTTTCCGATGAAGAGGAGAGCCGCATACTGGAGGCATTTGAGGTCGTTTTCCCCGAAAACGAAAGCGATGCTTATATCCACGCATTTGTACGGGAGTATGATGTCCGTGACGGCGCTGCGGACGGCGTTTATTTCTGGCTGGAAATAGGCGGTGTAAAGGACTATGACGCTTTTTTCAAGGCAAATGAGGGTCGTGTGAAGAAAACCGTTATCGAGCCGACGGACGACCCCGATACCGAAGAAAACGAGGCTGAAACGGGAGAACCCGAAATAATCTACGAAAACAGAAGTATGAACGAGGAGCAGTCCTTTGTCGAGGGTATGACCACGGGCGAATATTTCATTACCTACGGCTTGTACTGCAGTTTAAAAGAGGATGTGGCATACCCCGAAACGTATGAATTTATGCAAAAGCTCAATGCGGTTTATTCGGACATTGAAAAAAGCCGTTCTTCCGAGAAACAAGAGGACAGCGAAAATGGTTAATATAGGAAACGATTGGGACGAGCTGCTTGCGGGGGAATGGGAAAAGGACTATTACAAAAAACTCCGCAGTTTTCTGGTGAACGAGTACAGAACACGCAGGATTTTTCCCCCTATGAACGATATTTTCAACGCTCTGCGGTATACCGCTTATAAGGACGTAAAAGCGGTAATTCTGGGACAGGACCCTTACCACGGTTACGGGCAGGCGCACGGGCTTTGTTTTTCGGTCAGAGAGGGAACAAAGCCGCCGCCTTCTCTGGTAAATATCTTCAAGGAGCTGAATGATGAAACGGGACTGCCCATACCTTCCGGCGGAGAGCTTACTTCGTGGGCTAAGCACGGCGTTTTGCTGCTCAACACGGTGCTTACCGTGCGTGAGGGAGAGGCAAATTCTCACCGAAATCAAGGCTGGGAGATACTTACCGACAGGATAATCGGACTGCTCAACGACCGAAAAGAGCCGATAGTTTTTATGCTTTGGGGTTCACCTGCAAGGGCGAAGGCGAGGCTTATCACAAATCCCCGACATTGTGTACTTCAATGCTCGCACCCCAGTCCGCTGTCTGCGTATAACGGCTTTTTCGGCTGCGGTCATTTTGTCAAAGCCAACGAATTTTTGCTCCAAAACGGCAGACAACCCGTAGATTGGAGCATCGGGAGCTGAAAATATACGGCAGATGCGTATGCTGCGCAGGAAGATTTGAATTTTGCCGCCGATATTGTAACCGCAAACTGTTCAGAGGGGGTGTAAAGGTTGCTCCAGTACTGTGTTTGTCCGAAGTGCGGAAGAATGATAATGCTTGAGGACGAGTTTGAAACGGGATTTTGCTGCTGCTGCGGAACGCACATTTCGTTTGAAGATGCCCGTGAAGAGCTTTTGTCGGGCTTGAAAGCCTCTATCCCCGATGAATTTGTGCTGGAGAGCGATTTAAGCGATCTGATCGACGAGGACGATGCCGCAAACGGCGTTTACGGCATTGACGAGTGCAGAAAAAAATGTGCCGAGGCGCAGGTTTTTCTGGGAAAATGGGATTTCGGCAGCGCATTTGTGCTGTTTTCGGAGGCTCTGGACTGGTATCCCGAAGATTTTGAGGCAAGGTGCGGTGCGATGGTATCGGGCATTCTCCGAATGAGAGATACGGAGAATTGGGAAATGTATCTGACGGAATGTATCGGCAGAATACGCTCGCGCGACCATTGGAATATGGCTGAAAAGGGTCTGGAATACGCTTTGGGGATAATGAAGAGGTTTCTCTCAAAGGGCGGAAGATATGTTTCGCCGTCCTACACGGCAGGATTTTGGGACAAGCTTACACGGAGTTTTCCCGACCTGAAACAGACTGCCGCTGAGATTTTTGCGCATTGTCTTAATATTGAAAACGCTCCTTTTACCGACGCTGCCCGTCTTGACCATGAAACGACGAGATTTGCCGTGGGAAACTGTCCGTCTGAGCCTGCCAAAAATCTTTCGGGGAGTATGCTTGTCATAATGCGCTGTCATTGTGACAGGAGAGTAAAAGAGTCGCTTTGCAGGGCGCTTTACGTCTATGACAGGACAGTCTGGCTCAAAGCGAAGGACTATGAGCGGATAAACGACGCTTTAAATCTCTGTGAAGGCATTACAAGCGGAGAATTTCCGCCTGATGATGTAAAGCCTGTTCTTACGGCGATGTATGATTTTCTGATGATGGGCGGTCTTGAGCAGAACGCCAAAGAGTACGAAAAGCTGATGTTCCTCAAAACGGTATATACATATCCTCAGATGAAACGTATGGAGAGGTTTTTCAGTTCAAGTGCTTTTTTCTGGAAACTGTACGCCGAAGTTTATCTCAAAGAAAAGGGCGCAAGCCTCCTCTCCGCAGAATACAAGCGCATTCAGCAGAGAATAAACAGTTTCGGGTAGTAAATAATTCGGTGGTTTTTTGCGAAAAATCACTTTGTTTCTACTATCTTTATTGAAAGAAATTGTTCGGTTTGTCACTCGTTTTTTTGCGTTCTTTGAACGCAAAAAAATGGGGGAAAACTCTTGTTTTCCCCCATGCCCCTTTAGCGCTTTTGAAACGTATTTGTGGGGCTTTGCCCCACACCCCACCGGAGAAACTTTTTTGAAAAAAAGTTTCTCCGGACTCTTCAAAAAACTTTTTGATAACTGCACCGAAGGTGCAGAACTTCTTACTGTGCACTATTCACTGTTCACTGTGCACTGCCGATGCGTGGCAGCATCATTCCGCTATATCAATGTCCACGGGCTTTGCAATATCCCCCTGAAGTGTATACTCCGCTATCAGCCGAATTCCGCCCTTTTCGGGGAAAAATTTCTCCTCACAGGATATTATCTCATACTCCCCGTAAAAATTCTCCTCAAACCTCTCCTTTTGCCGCCGCAGCTCCCTTACTGCGTCATCGGGCGACCGCATTATCTCCGTGGGCGTATATTCCGTGTAGATTCTTGATTTTATCTTTATCGGAGACTTCTCCCCGAAAAGATACCTCGTTTCCTCGCTGTAAACCGAATTTTCCGCAAACGCCTCGCCAAAATACAGCGGATATTCGTCATCTTCGGCAATAATGCTGTCAAAACGTCTTACTTTGCCGTTCGGCAGATTTACTATCTCGCTGTACGGCACGAAAAATTCCTGCGTTTCGGAAAACTCGCCTATTATCTCTGCATCGGAATGTACGAACATTATCTTCTCCCGACCGTCAAAAACCGTGCCCGAAACCAGCATATCTCCTGTGTTTACGCCGCTGCCGACCGAAATCGCCGCCGCTCCTTTTCTCACGGTCATTGATACTATCCTTGCAGGGCGTGTGGCAACGATATTTCGGGGATTTTTGCTTTCGACTTCGGGCTTTTCCTCGGAACTGTGCACTTCTGCTTTTACCCGAAATCCCTCTCGTGAAACGTCTGCCCACGCACAGTTTTCTATTTCGAGCATAAGCATTTGCTCAGCTTTTGAAAAATTCAGCTCTGAGAGGAAAACGCCCTGTTTTATGCCGCACTCGTCGAGGATTTTCGACACCTGCGCCGAGGGGAAATCTCCCGTTATAACTATGTCCTGCACCCTTGTCTTGTTTATCGAAACAAGCATAACAAACACAAGCAGACCCGCATAAAGTCCGCCTCTTGTCTTGTACCGTGCCAGAGTAAAATACAAGCCTCTTCGCTTGCCGCAGCGTATTCTGACGCCGTTTTTTCCTGCCGCTTTTGCAACTTTTAAGTAGTCAAACGGCGAACATTCTCCGTGTATTTCGCTTTCGGAGAGTCTTACATTCCGCAAAATGACGCTGTTTTCCAGCAATTCCGATACCATTTTTTCGGGAAATCCGCCTATGCCGTGAAATTCCGCTGTCCCGAAGAACAGTCCGCTTTTGTTTTTTTTCATATCAATTCTCCGATAAATCCGCCTCAATTATTTCCAGAGAGCAGATACTGCCCGAAATTTTTACTCCGCCGACGCCGAAATTTTCCAGGACAAGCGGAACGCCGCCTATGCGGAGCACAGCTTTGCAGATACCCAAAGTGATAAAATCGTTGTCGCAGGAAATTATTCTGCGGCAGTTTTCGACGAACAGCTCCCGTTCTTTGCCGCTGACTATGCGAAAAGTGACGGTACATTCTCTGCTCGCTGCCTCTTCCAGACCGATAAGAGCGGTACGCAGACCCATTTGATCACCACCTTAAAAACCGTGCTGAAAACCGCTTAATTTTCACCTGTTTTTTCAGCAATTTTTTATGAAAAAATACCCTATTTTTTCGGTAATTTTTTGATGAAAAAATACCCTATTTTTTCGGTAATTTTTTTATGAAAAAATACCCTATTTTTTCGGCAAATTTTTTATGAAAAAATACCCTATTTTTTCGGTAATTTTTTGATGAAAAAATACCCTATTTTTTCGGCAATTTTTTGATAAAAAAACAGCCTATTTTTTCGATATTTTTTTGACAGAAAAAAATCAAAAAACGTGCGCAGGAAAAAGCCCTGCAAAATCGCATCGCAGTTACGGAACATCTACTGTACAATCATATTCTGAGAGGAAGAATTTTATGCCTAAAGAAAAAACTGTATTTATTTGCAGACAATGTGGAAACGAATACCCTAAATGGACAGGAAAATGTCTGTCCTGCGGAGCATGGAACTCCCTGGAAGAAACCTCGCCGATCGCCGTTTCTACGGCGGCGTCTGCTCCTGCGAAAAAACTCTCCTACAGCCGTGTGACCGAAGTCCCCGAGGACAGCGAGATACGCTATTCCACGGGCGTTTCGGAGCTTGACCGTGTGTTGGGCGGAGGTCTGGTAAAAGGCTCTCTTGTGCTTATCGGCGGCGACCCGGGAATCGGAAAATCCACGCTTTTGCTGCAAATTTGCGGCAATATGGGCAGGGAACACACCGTGCTTTACGTTTCGGGCGAGGAAAGCGAGCGTCAGCTCTCCCTGAGGGCAAGGCGTCTGGGCGTAAATGCCGAAAATCTGTTCATTTCGTCCTGCAATTCCTGCGAGAGCATAATCCGTGCTGTTCGTGAGGAAAAGCCCGAGGCTGTGGTCATCGACTCGATACAGACGATAACGTCGTCTGCGATAAATTCTTCGGCAGGCAGTATCGTTCAGGTGAGAGAATGTACGGGAGCGTTTATGCGTCTTGCAAAGTCCGAGGAGATACCGATTTTCATTGTCAGTCACGTCAACAAGGACGGCGGTATTGCAGGACCTAAAATTATGGAGCATATTGTGGATACCGTTTTGTATTTTGAGGGCGACAAGCAGCTTTCTTACAGGATTTTAAGGGCGGTCAAGAATCGTTTTGGTTCTACCAACGAGATAGGCGTTTTCTCAATGGACGATGACGGTCTGAAACAGGTGGAAAATCCGTCGGAGATGATGTTGTCGGGTCGTCTGAAAAACATTTCGGGGAGCACCGTGCTGTGCGCTGTAGAGGGCACTCGTCCTATTCTGGCTGAAGTGCAGGCTTTAGCGTCAAAATCGGGTTTTTCAAATCCCAGGAGAGTTACTGCCGGATTTGACCTTAACAGGCTGTTTATGCTGACTGCTGTTCTTGAAAAGAGGCTGGGATTTGCTATGTCTGGACTTGACATTTACGTGAACATTGTCGGTGGTCTGCGTGTGGACGAGCCTGCGGCGGATCTTGCGGTTGCGGCGGCTCTTTATTCGGGGGTAACGGGAAAGCCGATACCCGAGGACACCGTGATGTTCGGAGAGGTAGGCTTAGGCGGAGAGCTAAGGGCGGTCAGCCGTGTACGTGAGCGTGTAAGGGAGGCGGAGCGGTTAGGCTTTGGCACGGTGATTTTGCCGAAGAACGGCTCGCAGGCGCTTAAGCGCGAGGAATGCGGAATTAAGCTCATCGCCGTATCAACGCTTGCAGATGCCGTGAAACAGCTGTCGGTGTAAAATTTACTTTGTTTCTGCTATCTTTTTTTGAAAAGCCCGTCAGCAGTTTACAGTGCACAGTGCACAGTGAATAGTAAGAAGTGCCGCAACTGCGTTGCGGTTATTAAAGAAGTTTTTTGAAGAGTCCGGAGAAACTTTTTTTCAAAAAAGTTTCTTTGGAAAAATCACTTTGTTTCTCTATGATTTTTTGAAAGAAAAAAAGTTTTTTGAAGAGTCCGGAGAAACTTTTTTCAAAAAAGTTTCTCCGGTCGCCGAAGGCACGGTTCCAAGGCGCTAAAGGGGTATGGGGGAAAACAAGAGTTTTCCCCCATTTTTTTTGCGTTCTTTGAACGCAAAAAAACGAGCCGCAAACTAAGAATTTCTTTCAAAAAAAGATAGGAGAAACAAAGTGATTTTTCGCAAAAACTACCCGATTTTGCAGTTTGCAGTTTGCAGTGAATAGTAAGAAGTGCCGCAACTGCGTTGCGGTTGCAGTTTACAGCGACTTGTGGGTAGTTTTGCGCTTTTCAAGCGCAAAAATGGGGGAAAACTCTTGTTTTCCCCCATACCCCTTTAGCGCTTTTGAA
>CANQKW010000005.1 GCA_947624555.1 uncultured Clostridia bacterium | reverse complement strand
CCTTGCGTAATTAGATCGTCCACCACAAATTGGATCGGTTTTAGCGGCTCCGTCATGATCTCCTCGCAGTTGATCGTATTTAATTTTGTCAATAAAGTTTCTCCTTTCGATTTCAAGTGATGATATTTATCTTAACATATCATGCCCAAAACGTAAATATGGAATGGATTTCCGCAAAAAACATGAAAATCCATTCCATACAAAATTTCATATTGATTTTTCTTGTCAATAATGCTAAAATGTAGATGGGGAGGCGAATAGAATGATTGACAAAAACGGGATATACTTATCTGTGGACGGCGATAACGCGGTTCGGGTTATCATTGAGAACAATATTAAAATCCAAACCAATAGAATTAAAGTTTCAGAAGAACTGATTGGAGAGTTGGAATATGATCTGTCGAATTATGAAGTTGTGCTTGAACATATAATTGAAGAAACAGAACCGCTTGATGGTATTGGCGAATATTCGGAAGAGCAGTTTAACTCTGTATCCAATATGGCTCTTGAGTTGGCTGACGGAGTGCGGGAGAATGATTTGACAACAGGAGTTTTGCTGCGGGCAGCGATATATAAATTGCTTGATATCGATGATGACGGAACGGCAATGTGCCTGATGACAGCAATGAGTAATATTGTTGACGCATTACGGGAACCATTGGATACACGGTATATTCTATATAAATACTTGAAATCACGAGGTGAGTTTGAGACACATGATAAGTGGCTTAAAACAAATGTGTTACCTGAGGGTTACTTTTTTCGCAGAGACTACCCCTGCGAAATTATAAATTACGATTTGTTTACCAATGAGCCGAAGCTGTCGCAGGTTTTCTTCTTCGACAATTATACCGACTACTTTGTGTTCCTTTTCCTGAAGTTTGCGGAACAGCAAAGGCGCGTGTTGGAGTGTCCGTGCTGCGGCAAGCTGTTTGTTCCGAAATCCAATCGCGCTGAGATGTACTGCGATAGAGTTCTCGTTGACGGTAAGACTTGTAAGCAGATCGCACCGAAGTTAGCGAGAAAACTCAAGCAGCGAAACGATCCTCTTCTTGAGGAGTATGAGAAAGCAAAAAACAGAAACTATAAACGGGTGGAGCGTTATGAAAACGCTGACGGAAACAGCGGTGTTATGCGGCTGACATTCAATGAGTATAAGGCTTGGCTCGACAAGGCAAGCGAAATGAAAAGGCTGTATTTGCAGGGGAAAGTTACAGCGAAGGAGTTCGGCGAATTTATTCGAGCGTAGAAGCACTTTCGATGTGCTCCTTAAGAAAAACATTATTGAATTATGCTATAATAAACAAAACAAAGGGGGTGACGCGATGTTTTCGGTTATAGAAGACCCTGTTCAGAGGAACGAGTTAGAAGAATTTTACAAAAATAATAAAAACTGTTTCCTTAACATAGCATACACATATTTACACAGCAGGGATGACGCGGAGGATGCCGTTCAAGAAGCCTTTTGCGACATAGCCCGCAAACCGAATAATTTTTTCAGCGTTGCCCCCAAAAACAGAGTCAGCTTTATGGTCGCTGTTGTCAGAAACATCTCCTCGGATATGTTCAACAAAAAGAATAAAGTGCCGCTCGAGGAGCTTGATGAAGAGGATTCTTATGACGATAACCCGTTTTCTTTTGAGGACAGCATGATCGGCAAGGTTTCAAGAGATAGGCTTAAGCAATTTATAAAATCGCTTCCTCCGCTGCAGCGAGACGTGTTAACACTTCGGTGTTTGATGGATTTTTCTACTGCCGAGACCGCCGAAAAATTGAATATCTCTCAATCGGCGGTCAAGAAAAGACTTCACTTGGCGAAAGAGGCTGTTCGTGAATATGCTCGTAAGGAGGGTGGAATTTATGAATGAGAGAGACTTCAAAGATATATTGGCAGAAATTTGTGCGGAAGAAATAGCCGAGCTTAATATGTTTCCGCCATTCAAGCCATCACTGCGCCATAGACTTACTATGAAGCGCATATTCGCTTTATATGAGAAAAAAACGCATATTACAGCAAGCAATCCTCCGATAGTCCTGACTCCGCAAAGCAGGCATTTGCCCTCTAGTAAAAGACTCATAATTCTTTTTGTTGTGATCATATGTGCGGCGTTGTTGACAGGTTTTATGCTTGTCTACTTTTCCAAAAACTTTCAAGGGACGGTATATAATGACAATACACAGCTTTTCGCCGTAAATACAGAAAACTGCCCCACAACGATTGAATATGAATACTATCTTTCCGACTTGCCTGACGGATTTGAAATTGTTGAGCATGATTCGTTATCATTTGATGTTTATACCCTATATAAAAATGAACTTTCGGGGCATATCATAACGTTATCTCAGTGCACCAAGAACAATTTTTCTCCCCATTACAACACAGAAAAACATAATTTTGAAGAAATCAATATTAACGGTCATACCGGCTTGTGTATTGATTTTAGCGATAATAAACACAACAGTTCAATAGTAGTATGGGATAATGGCGACTATATTCTGGAGATCTCTGGCGATTTGCCCAAAAAGGAACTGTTGTATTTGGCTGAAAGTGCCAAAGTTTTAGAAAATTAGATTTTAGGGGGTATCCTTTTGACTTTGAAAAAGGATTAATATTATATAGGGGCAAAAAATCCTCGAAGGTTTCAAAATTTTGACGAAAGGAAGGAATGTGTAATGCGTTTTAGACAAATTATTGCATCGGCGTTGACTGCGGCTTGTTTGTGCACGTGCTTTACAACGACCGTTTCAGCGAAAACCGTTTCAACATTCTCGATTGTTAACAGTGCTTCTCCGTTATATGATATCGCCAGAAGCGCTTATTCGGAACTGAACATTGTCGGGACAAAAGCCGAGTGCAAAAGTCAAGCTTTTGCAGTAAATGCCGCCAAAATAACCGTTGAACAAACCCTACAAAAATACAGCGGATGGTTCTGGATATGGAACGATGTTGACGGCGCATCGTGGACAAGAACGGAAAACAGAAGTTCCGTTCGTTTGTCAAACACCAAAAGCGATCTTACAAGCGGTACATATCGAGTAAAGTCCGTGTTTAAGCTGACCGACAAGAACGGTAAGACAGAAACGCTCACGATTTATAGCGATGAGCAGAATGTTCCTTAAATATCTACAACAAATTGGACAGGAGGATTGACGATGAACTTTAAAGCTATTAAAACGATGTTTTCTGCTATCTGGTTGTGTGCTATTGTTGCGTCTGTGTTTGCGCTCGCAGGCTGTTCTGAAAAAGAAAATGGACGATATGAAATGCCCTCTTGCGAAAGTAATGAAGAGTACTCAACAAATAGCGAAATGCCGTCTGCCGATTCGCCATCTGAAACAATTAGTGAGGATCAGACTAACAGCGACGAGCATCAGTCCTATAAAGAATTTCGTCTAGATCAACAGCTTTTGAAAACTGTGGAGCAGGAGAAACTTTATGTAAAGCTTGATTTGCGTATGGATGATGAAGCTATTCGCAACGAATATGAAAATAAATATCCCAATCTTTTGGAGGACAATTATCATTGGTTTAGTTTTTTATGTAAGAGTGGAGATAAGATCATCAGGGAATTAGTAAGTGATTACAATATTGCTTATGATGATCTTACGGATGTATTGGATTTTACAGCATGTTTTTGCTGTGAGCTTGATAAAGATACCGTATCTTCGCTGTTAGATGATCCACGTGTTTATGAAATAGTTTACTTTATCGGTGAACATCCTATTGCGCAAGACTGCTGAAACAAAACGACAATAGTGGAACTGCTTTTGTCGATTTAGGGATTTAGAGAAAGGTGGCTTTTATGAAAAAGTTTATATCAATTTTAGCAATTTTCTCTATCGCAATGTCATTTTGCTTTCAAACTGCAAGTGCGGCGATAGTTAGTGGTGTAATGACGGAGACGAATGTTGTTTCGTCGGTGTTAACAGTTTCCCTTAGCGAATATTTGGCGCGAGCGACAGATGATGATGTCGTACAGGTGACCATTGAACTTAAGGATGACATTGATTTAAACGATGTTGAGGAAAAAGCTATTTCACGCGCTAATATTTCTTCGACAGAGATGGCTGCTTTAAATGTGAATACATTTTCTTTGGGCGAAGAGGACAATGAGTCGCTCCAATTGGTCACATTAAAAGTATTTGATCGAGTTTCCAGAGAACGTAATTCTATTTTAAAAAACCATTATAGTACAAAAAACGAAAACTTTATATTATCTGCAGGGTTGCAAGATAAAAAAATTGAAAGTGTTGGGTTGTTTACACCATTTATTCGTGGCGTTTCATTAACAAAGGCGCAGATTCTTGAAGTGGCGAAAAACCCGATGGTTTGTTTAATTGATTACGTTGAGGGTCAATATGCAATTGATTGTGACAATATAAATAATACATATAAAATTGTTGGCGGAGATACTTTTACTAACGCAGGTTATTCTGGAAGCGGGATTCGTGTTGGGCTGGTTGAGCAATATCATCCCATTACTACTAAAATGGGAAGTGATGGGGATGGTATTGTGAACGCAATCAATGCAGCCAACTCCATATCTAATGTGTCGGTACAAGAAACATACTATACGCTCTATGGCGACAAAACTTTTGACTTTTATCCCCTTACCACAGGAACAAAAACTATAGCCATTGCTTGGCTTAAGGGTAATACTGGATCGGGTTCCGACCACAAAACTATATACAATGGAACGTTTGTTAACTATGACATAATTGTTAAGGATATCAACGGCACAAAAGTATATTCTTCTGAAGAAACCAACAATTCTGTTGAAATGGTAAGGTTCTACGCATCGACAACCAATAAGTATACCGTTGAGATAAAACGAAAGGGAACAGGTTCGTCAGTGAAGCTATCTTTGGCACACGTTAGGGATTAAGGAGAGTGTTTTTAATGAAGCGTTTATTTGTTGTTTTGTTGATATCGTTAGCTCTTTTGGCATTTTGTTCATGTTCCGGACAAAATACTGCGCGAGGGTTGTCATATAGTAGTGACGATTCACAGAATTTGAATCCTGAAACAACAAACAGCGATTTGACAGAGAGTGTTTCCAGCAACTCAGAAACGGGCGACGAGAATAATGGTCAGTCTTTTACAAAGGACTTTGATGGAGTTATTCTCACGATAATAACGGATAAAAGCACATATGTTGCGGGAGAACCAATTACTATGACTGCAACGTTGGAAAACAAATCCGGTAAGGATATCAATTTGTTTTATGGCGCAGCAACAACTGGAGATTCCGCTGAATTGATGCCGCGTTTCGAAGATTTGATTGAATATCCCATACGCGGTGATTTGGGTCGTGACGATGTAATTACAACAATTCCGTTTATGCAGGGGGAAAAATGTGTTCAAGAATTCACTTTCCAAACGTATACCGATTATTTTCAAGGTACATCGGAAAATGGATACATCACGATTCCCGCTGAGGTTCTTCCAGATTACAATAAATTAGCGGAGCCAGGTGTGCATAGTGGTAAACTATGTGTGCAAACCTGCTCTGACGTGAATTATCCGTACGGAGTTATAACAGACTACTCCTTGGACTTCTCAATTACACTAATTTAATTTTATAACCCGTTTGCTTCTCGAAAAAATCTGTGAAAGCAGGCGGGTTTTTGTTTTTGATTTCAGCATATAGAAGTTTGCGTTTTGTTTGTAGTAGCTCCTTTTATCAAATTAAAAGTGACCACAGTTTTCAATTGCAGTCATTTCTTGTTATCAAGCAATGCTGTTATAATACGGGTTCAGCTTGGTATCCTTAAATATGGTATACGTTCTCTTCCGTTCCCTTATAGGCGGTAACGACAACTCCTCCCGCCGCTGCGTCCGACTCGTACTCAAACTCGTCCTCGCCGGGCGTTACATAATCGATGCTCGGCTCGCTTTCAACCGGCTCCGACTCGGAAGCAGAGCTTTCCGAGCTGCTTTGTACGCTGCTTGAGCTTTCCGAACTTTCCGAGCTGCTTACGCTTTGGCTGCTGTTCGATTCGCTGTCGTTATTGCACCCGCAAAGGCTTACCGCCAGAATTGCCGCCAATGCCGCAGCCATAAATTTTGTCCTTTTCATTTGTCAAAAATCCTTTCAAAAAATTTGCGGAAAACCCACAAATCCCATTATACTATATATATATATATATCAAGGCGGTTTTTCGACAAACTTTGTCGGGCGCAGAAAATTTTTTTGTGAGATTTAAACAAAAATCCCCCGACGTAAAATCGGGGGATAGATTTATGCTGCGTCATCTGATTATTCGAGATTGTTATAGCCGCCCTCTCGGATTATTTTTTCGTAATCCTTAAAGCATACGTTAAGGTCAACAAATCCGTCAATTCCCGAAACAAGACCCTCGCAGGAATACTGCCAGATACTGTAATTGCCACTGTAAGTAGGAGCGCTGACTCCCCAATGAGCCACCCAGACCTCGCAGTCGAGCTTGTCCATATCCATATAGTCGTTAAACCAATTGCTGTAGGAATAAATCATCGGATAATAGCCTGCTTTGCGTATCTCTTCGATAAATACACGGGCAATTGCGTTTATCTCTTCTTTGTCCAGCTTTGACTGAGATGGGTCTTCAAGGTCAAGTACAACGGGGAATGTAATTTCGTAAGGCGAGATAGTTTCAATGAAATGCTTTGCCTCGGTCCTTGCATCTTTGGTATTCTGAGCATAGCAGTAATGATATACGCCTACGTTTATGCCTGCCTCCGCTGCCTGAGTAATGTTGTATTCAAAGGTTTTGTCCGTTTTTTCATCGCCGAAAGACGAACGTATCATCGCAAATTTAACGCCTGAGGCTCTTACCCTTTCCCAATTGATAGCCCCCTGCCACGAAGAAACGTCAACGCCTTTCATTCCCGAATTTTGCAGATTGACCGCAACTTGTCCCGGGACAAAATCCTTGCGGTAGTCGATAAGTCTTGCGCTTTTTGTGACGGCAAATCTTCCCTGCTTGCCCTTGAAGTACTGTACAGTTTTTTCATAGACGAATTTTCCGCTGTTTATCACTTCGCCTGTCAGGGAGTAATATCCGCCCATTGTCGCAGTACCGCTTATTGTTACCTTGAAACTTCCTTTTTGATGAAGAAAGCTCTCCTCAGTGTTAGTATAGTTGCCTGTGACGCTGAGTTCTGCCGATGAAGAAACGGTCGTTTTTCCTCGGTTTATGTAGTTGCCGTCTTGGTAAATGTAGTTTTTTCCGCTTAAAATCACCGTGCCGTCATTGTGATTTACAAAATCCGACGAAAATTTCATCAAAGAGCTTTTGGTCGTAACGATTGACCCGTGATTTTCAAGACCTGCGCCTTCCTTTAAGGAAAAAGTACCCGTAACGGTAAGCCGACCTTTCGGCTCAATAATTTGTTTTCCGTAGATATAAAGCACCGACCCTGCATATATTTGAAGATTTGCGCCCTCGCACAGCACCAGCGTACTGTTTTTCGGAAATACCACCGTTTTATTCCCCTGTATTTTCGTGAAACTGTCTATGTAGTAATTCTTGTTTTCTTCGGGTTTTATGTCGGCATTCCACTTTATGTATTCTGTTTTGTCTATCGGTGTGTATTCCTTATCGGTAACATCGACCGTTGCGTCGGGCTTTTTTGCGTCGCCGCCGTCATCGTCTACCGCAGCAGACGGCGCCTGTTCGTCCGCTGTATCTGCAAAAGCTGCATTGAACGGGCAAAGCGAGATGGCAGCCGCAATAAACACGGCCGCAGCCTTTCTTAATAATTTCATTATGTACCCCCTTTAGTAAACCGAAGTTATCCTTCTTTATACATTATCTCATATTTTTTATGATTTGTCAAATGTTTTTTTGCGGTAATTTACGGAAAAACAAGAAAAATCAGCCTTAATTTTTTGCTATTCAGTAAAAATCGGGGGAAAACCTTTATTTTCCCCCGAAATTTTTGCCGATCAATTTGCATTATCAAGGACAGACACGGGGTCTATCCATTCGCCGTTTTCCTTGACCGCAAAGTGCAGGTGCGGTTTTTGGAGAATTTCAGACTGGTTTGTGTCGGAGGTCTTTCCGATGATTTCTCCCTGCTTTAACTGCTGTCCTGCTTTTACGTTAAGCTCTTTTGCAAGTCCGCAATAATGCGCTTCAAGACCGTTGGTCTGTTCTACGACGACACAAACGCCCATAACAGGGTCGTTGCGTATCTCTTTTACAACGCCTTCGGACATTGATTTTACGTCTGTTTCAAGGTCGCAGAGAATGTCAATTCCGTCGTGCGTTTTCCATACGCCGAGGGTTTCCGATTTTACAAGCTCACCGTTTGAAAACGGCTTGTCAATTTCTCCCTCGACAGGGATAATATTCCCTGCTTTGACGTTTACGGGACGGTTTACAGGCTCTGCATCAGAGCTTTCGGGGCTGTCGACAGGTTTTTCGGAAGAAGAGGACGAACTTTTTGAAGAGCTGTTGTCCTTTGGTACTCCCGAAACATTGTTGTTTACGGGTATGTCGCTTTCGTTATTTGACGATGAAATGCTCCACAGGCTTTCGGGCGAGGGATTGTTTGTCGGCACAAGATTTCTTGTAGTGCTCCCGTAAACTGCCACCAAAGCTCCGGCTACGGCGGCGATACCGACTGCTGAGGCTATTACAAGACCTTTTGCATTGTTTGCGTCCCTGTTTCTTTTATTTTTCATTTTACCATTCCTTTCGTTGCTTATGGTTGGGAAAATCTGCGATTTCCCCTGAGCCTGCGTATAGTTTTGCCCTTTTTCAGGCAAATATTCACATTTTCTTCCATAGCAGGATTTGCTGAAAATTTATTTTTTAAACACCTATAAAAACTCTTGCAAAAAGGCTGAAAAAGTAGTATAATAAATCTGTGTATATGATATTGATGAAAAAAGTGTAAAAAAGTGGAAGCATAATGCCCAATTACACCGCATATAAGCCGTCTTTTGAAGAAAACGGCTCGTATGTAAATGCAATCGGGCAGGCAAAATTTGTTCTGAGGAGATAAAATGGATTTTTTTCTTGACGAAATTAACGAAAGTCTGTGGGATTATCTGAAATCCTCAGACAAAAAAATAGTGCTTTACGGTATGGGCAACGGTGCGGAAAAAATTAAGGCGGTTCTTGACGAAAGAGAAATACCCGTTGCCGATATAATTGCCAGCGATGAGTTTGTAAGAGGTCACAGTTTTTTGGGATTTCGGGTAAAAAAGCTTGCGGAAATAGAAGAAACCTACGGCGATGATTTTATAATTCTCATGTGCTTTGGTACTCAGCTTCCCGAGGTTATGGAAAAAATCACGGAAATTTCAAAAAAGCACGAGCTTTATGCGCCGAATGTGCCCGTTGTCGGCGAGGGACTTTTTACTCTTGATTATGCAAGAGAACACAGAGATGAGCTGAAGAAAGTCTATGAACTCCTTGCCGACGCACAGTCGAAAAAGGTTTTCGAGAACGTTATCAGGTATAAGCTCAGCGGAAAGCTTGATTATCTTGTTGAATGTGAAACTCCCTCGGAGGAAAAATATGACTTGCTGAAAATCGGCATTGAGGAAATTTATCTCGATATGGGAGCGTACGACGGAGACACCGTTGTCGAGTTTCTGAATGAAACGTCTATGCAGTTTAAAAAAATCTACGCAATTGAGCCTGACGCCAAAAATTACCGCAAAATGAAACGCCGCCTTTATATGATAGGTTCGGCTCTTCTTGAGGCGTACAACTGCGGTGCGTGGGACGAGGATACTTCGGTTATGTTCGATTTGCGTTCGGGAAGGAGCAGCAAAGCTGTCCCGACAGGAGAAGGAACGCTTAATCCAGCACGTTTCCGCAAGATAAAAATGATAAAAGCGGATACTCTTCTTCGGGGTCAGCCTGTCACATACCTTAAAATGGACGTTGAGGGCGCTGAGGAAAAGGCAATAAACGGCGCAAGAGAAACTATCCTGAATTTTGCGCCGAAATTAAATATCGCACTGTATCACAGAAACGAGGATATTTTCAAAATTCCGCTGCTGATAAACTCAATGCATAAGAAATATAAGCTTTATATGCGGCACCACCCGTATTTCCCTGATTGGGACACGAATTTATATGCACTCTGACAGAAAGAGGTCGGCTAAATGAAAGTTGTATTAGGAATTATACTTATCGCACTCATTGTGGCAGGAATAGGCTTTTACATCTTGTTTATGCTTAATTCGCACGGTCTTGTATACTGCGGCGATCTGAAGAGCGACGGCGGTACGACCTGCCTTGTAACGAGAGTTTATTCTTCCGATTTGGACGCAAACGAAACTCTGTCGCAAATTGTCGCAACAATGAACGACAATGAAAACGGCAATCTTACTGCGGAAGAAATGACCGAAATTCTTGCGACATATCAGAATATCATATATGCGCCTGCTTTTGTAATGGAAATGACGCAGGAGGACACAAATACATTTGTTATCACGGGCAGTATTTTCAACGGTCTTGACAGCGAGGGAAATCCTTCGGAGTCGGATTTCCGCTATACAAATCTTACGCTTACCGCAGGAGTATTCAACGGAAAGGTGCTTGCGGCGCAGAATGTTTATTCCCAAGATGTAAATGATGACGGTCAGTATGAATTTAAGGCACGAAACAATGTTGTTGACCCTGTGCTGCTTGACGGAAATGCAGGAGCGGCTTTCTCGTTTACGGACTGCGACTCGTTCAGGATCGTTTTCACGGGAGAAGACGATGTTCCTGCGTCAATGACTTTTGCGTTCACCTATGACGTTGTGGCGCAAAATCCGCTGAATTTTACCAACATCACGGGTGCGGCGATAGGAATTACCATTACCGAGGCTTATGACGAGGCAGGAAGATTAAGACCCGAAATAACCCTGGAAAAGGTTTATAGTGTCAATGAAGAAGAATAGTTTGGACGGTAAGATACTGTTACAGAATTATACATTTTTCCCGAAATTTTTATCGAAAAAGTTTACAAAAAGTTAATGTTTGTATGATATTATAAACACGGAGCAAAGACTGCCCCGTGTTTTTTCTATGTAAAAAAATTAGTTATTAGCAGAAATTTTTTGAAAAATTCCCATAGCATACAGCAAGAGAAAAGGTGATACTTATGAAAACAGGGCTTATTCTTGAAGGAGGCGCAGTACGGGGTATTTTTACCGCAGGCGTCCTTGACCGCTTAATGGAAGGCGGAATAAATTTTCCTTATGTAATAGGCGTTTCGGCAGGCGGAGGAAATGCAATGAGCTACGTTTCCTGTCAGGTCGGACGTACCTGCCGAATGATAAACGTTCCAAGGAATGACTCATATTACGGGTTCAGGCAGTTTATCAGTTCAAAAAAGATAATAAATCTTGACAAAATGGTTTATGAATATCCGTTCAAGCAGTTCCCGTTCGATTTTGATACATATTTTAACAGCGGAATTGAAACCGAATACGTCTGCTCCTGTCTTGAAACAGGCAAAGCCGAGTATTTCTCCGAGTATGAGGACTGCGAGCGTCTGCTGACTATCGCAAAAGCGACCTGCTCTGTTCCTATGCTTTGTGAGCCTGTGGAAATCGACGGAAAGCATTATCTTGACGGAAGTATCTGCGATTCCATTCCCATTGAACACGCTATTGAAATGGGCTGTGACAAGCTTGTAATAATTCTCACAAAACCGGGAAATGCCACTCCTCCTACGGATTATGCGAAATTCAAAAAGGTTATCCATTCAATGTACAAGAAATATCCGAATTTCATTGATGCTTGTATGGAGCGCGTTGAGAATTATCACAAGACGGTAAAGCTTATGAATGAGCTTGAGGAACAGGGAAAGGTATTTGTTTTCCGCCCGTCGCTCCCCGCTATTTCAAAGTTTGAAAAGGACAACGAAAAAATTATGGAGAGCTATCGTGACGGCTATTCACAGGCGGACAAGAAGATACTTGACCTTGTGGAGTGGACAAAGACAGCCCTTGTCAGTTGACAGTGTATAGTGAATAGTAAGAAGTGCTGCGCCTGCGGTGCAGTTATTAAAAGTTTTTTGAAGAGTCCTGAGAAACTTTTTTCAAAAAAGTTTCTTAGGTGGGGTGTGGGGCAAAGCCCCACAAAAACGTTTCAAAAGCGCTAAAGGGGTATGGGGGAAAACAAGAGTTTTCCCCCATTTTTTGCGTTCAAAGAACGCAAAAATAAACTGCCGGTTAAGAATTTCTTTCAAAAAAGATAGGAGAAAGAAATTGCTTTTTATTTGAGCATAAGCGCTATGTAAGCGGATTTATCGAAATTTCGGTCTTTAAGGAAGTTTATTATCTGGTCCGAAAGCTTTTCATTGTGCCCGTATGACATATCCAACAATGCGGCAGCTTTGAGTATCAGGTTTATGTCGGGTTCGACGAGCGCTTGTGCGTTCATCATCATAAGCGACATTGAGTAGCAGGTGCAGATAAGCAGCCAGTTTTCGTAAATTGTCCTTTGCGGCAGGTAAATCGGCGCTTTCAGCTCGAAAAGCATATTCAACACCATATTTCTGAAATAAAACTCGTGACCCTCAAAGAGCTTTTTTACCGTTTGCTCTCCCAGGAGATATTTTTGGACATCTATACTGCCGTTTTCGCACAGCGATTCGAGAATATTAAGCGATTTGACCTCTCTTGCCATATCGAGCATAAGCGTGCCGATAACGCCGATTTTTATTCTGTTGTCGGGATTTATGGAGTCCACGGACGCTATCCTTTCGGGAGTATTGATCTGCTTTTTCAGAGTTTTTATTATATCGGGAATGCTGTCGTGCTTTCCCGATAATTCATATTCGGAGAGATTTTTGGCAGCAAGACCGCCCAGAACAAGTGCTGTTTCTATGCTGTAATTTTCATCAGAACACAGCCCGTAAAAGAAATCAAACAGGATATTTCTGTATTTCAGAGATGGATTGGCATTGAAATTCTGTTCGCTTTCCACTGTGGCACTGACGCCCAAAGTCGCACCTCTGACCTGAACCATTCTTGCGGAGATTTCCATAGCGTCCTTATTGTCATAGAGCAGCTTTCCCGTTTCGGGACAGCTGAGATAGCAGTTTCTCATAAGGACAGCGTTGTTCATAAGGGCAGTTCTGGGGTAAATACGGCAGGTTTGCGAGAGAATACCCTCTCCGAATGTGAGCTGGAGCTCGCATAATTTTTTGTCCGTGAGAAACGGGCACTCGCCGTCCTGTTGGCGTATATTCCAAATCTGTATTCCCTTGAATTCTTTCTTAAAAAAGGAAGAATTTACCTTGCTGCGAAGTTCTTCGGACATTTCCGTTGAGCAAAGCTTTTCATATTCGCTGTCTGTCCAGACAATATTTCCCCAATTGCCGCAGCAGTTCAATTCACAGCTGCCGCCGACGCATCGGAATTGCTGATAATATTTCGGCTCAATTACAGTATAATATCCCATTGTTACTCCTGTCTTTTTATAAAGGGCACGGTTTGCTGCCGTGCCCTGATCATTTTATAGAGAGATAAATCAAATGCTCGCCGAGTAGTTAGGCGCCTCTTTGGTTATGTAAATATCGTGCGGATGGCTCTCGCGAAGTCCTGCTCCCGTAATTTTTACAAACTGAGCTTTTTCCTGAAGTTCGGGTATTGTCGGGCAGCCGCAGTAGCCCATACCGCTCCTTATTCCTCCGACAAGCTGGAATACGGTATCTGCAACCGAACCCTTGTAAGGCACACGACCCTCAACTCCTTCGGGAACAAGCTTTTTGTCCTTTTCCTGGAAATATCTGTCGGCAGAGCCTTTTTTCATCGCTGCCAGAGAACCCATTCCTCTGTAGACCTTGAAACTTCTGCCCTGATATATCTCGACATCGCCGGGCGCCTCTTCGCAGCCTGCAAGCAGAGAGCCCAACATTACAAGATTTGCTCCTGCCGCAAGAGCCTTTACAATATCGCCCGAATACTTAATTCCGCCGTCCGCAATAACGGGAATGCCGTATTTTGCCGCAGCGCACGCACAGTCATAGACTGCCGTTATCTGAGGAACGCCGATACCTGCAACAACTCTTGTTGTACAGATAGAACCGGGTCCTATGCCGACCTTGACAGCGTCGGCTCCTGCCTTTATCAGGTCTTCTGCCGCCGCCGCAGTTGCTATATTTCCCGCAATGATAGGCGTATCGGGGAAGGCGTTTTTGACCTTGTCCAGAGTTACCATAATGTTTTTGCTGTGACCGTGAGCAGAGTCAAGTACGAGAACATCAGCCTGCGCCTTGATAAGAGCACCTGCTCTTTCAAGAACATCGGGGGTAATTCCGATTGCTGCGCCGCAAAGCAAACGTCCGCTCTTGTCACGTGCGGTGTTGGGATACTGAACCGACTTTTCAATATCCTTTATCGTAATAAGTCCTTTCAGGTAGCCGTTTTCGTCAACAAGGGGGAGTTTTTCTATTTTATGCTTTCTCAAAATCTCCTGCGCACCCATAAGAGTTGTTCCCACGGGAGCGGTAATGAGGTTTTCCTTAGTCATTACCTCTCCGATTTTTTGTGTGTCCTCTGAGATAAAACGCAGATCTCTGTTTGTAAAAATGCCGACAAGCTTGCCGTTTTCAACGATAGGCACGCCGCTTATCTTATATTTTCCCATAAGAGCATCAGCGTCACGAACGCTGTCCGTCGGCGAAAGGAAGAACGGATTTACGATAACGCCGTTCTCCGAACGTTTTACCTTGTCAACCTCGTCTACCTGCTGTTCGATAGACATATTTTTGTGAATTATTCCTATACCGCCCTCTCGTGCGACAGCTATTGCCATTCTTGCCTCTGTGACAGTATCCATAGCGGCTGTCATAATGGGCGTATTAAGCTGTATCGTCTTGGTAAGATTAGTCTTGATATCTATCATATTCGGAGTAACTTCACTTTTGGCAGGCACCAGAAGAACATCATCGAATGTAAGCCCCTCTTTCGTGAATTTCTCGCTGAAATTACAGTTCAGCATAATAAATCTCCTCCCGTTCATAATAATTCTTAAATATCCCGATCTCGCTGTGTATCGCCCTTCGCCGTATATCGTCGAACGACACGATAATAAGTAGTTTTAAGTATTATTAACATTATACACCACCTGAAAAAAATTTTCAAGCAAAACTTCAAAGAAAAATACACAAATATCTTCAAGTTTTCTTTATCGGGTTTATTACATTTTAACGCACTTTGAAAAAAATCTGCGAAAAAACGCTTTAAACTCTTGACTTAATGCCGTTTTTATTATAAAATATAAATGTATGTGTTTATTGTGAAAATACAATTTGAGCAGTTGATACTTAAGAGGTAAAACAAATGAAGGAAACAATTGTGTCCGCTTCTCTGCTTGCAAGCAATCTGGCTGATTTTACAGGCGAAATTTCAAGGTGTGAGCGTGCAGGTGCGGACTGGATACATTTCGACGTTATGGACGGGCATTTTGTCGAACAGATAACATACGGCGCTCCCGTGCTGAAATTCGTGAGAAAGGTAACGGAAAAACCGCTTGACGTACACCTTATGGTCGAAAATCCGCAAAGTCAGATAAAATTCTTTTCGGATGCAGGGGCGGATATTATTGATATTCATATCGAAAGCAAGGGCGATATTGCAGGCTGTCTGAGAGAGATACGCTCTCTGGGAAAGAAATCTGCGCTTGCGTTAAAGCCCGATACTCCCGTTGAGAGGGTATATGATTATCTTCCGCTGTGCGATATGGTGCTTGTAATGACCGTTGAGCCGGGTTACGGCGGACAGGGATTTATCTACGAGATGCTGCCTAAAATCAAGGCTCTGCGCAATTATGCCGACAATAACGGTTTTGAAAAGCTTGATATTCAGGTTGACGGCGGAATTAACGAAAAAACGGGCGATTCCGCCAAATATGCAGGCGCAAACATACTTGTGGCAGGAACGGGACTTTTTAAAGCTCCCGATATGAAAGCTGCCTGCAATGCGCTGAAAGGAAATCAATAAATGACAAAGGGTAATGCGGTCAAGCCTGATAAGGTTTATTTTGAGCGTATGATAATGATGATAATGCTGCTTATACCGTCTGCTTTTTTGCAGGGGGTGCGTGCGGTCGTCGTATGCATTTCAAGCGTTATATGCTGTATGCTTATAGACGCTGTTTGCTGCCTTATCAGAAAAATTCGCTACAATGTAAAAGACGCTGCCGTGCCTTTCTGGGGTCTTGCGGCAGGAATGATGATGCCTGTCAGCGCACCTTTCTGGCTGATAGTTTTATCGTCCGCCTTGTGCGTGGTCGTGGGGAAGCATATGTTCGGCTCTTCCGACAATATTATTTTCTGTCCGCCTGCAATTTCGGCGGCGTTCCTGATAATCTGCTACCCCGGAGAAATGCTTTACTCTCCTAAATTCGGCGAGATCTACCCCGTTTTCGGGGATTTTGAAGGAACGCTTATCCGTTCGACAGAGTATTCCTTAAAGCTGGGAAACGTCCCCTCCAAGGGCATTTGGGACACGGCTATGGGATTTGTCCCCGGCTGTATAGGAACGGTTTATATGCTTATCATTCTGGTTTGCGGACTTTGCCTTGTATTAAGCCGAAGAAACAGCTTTGCGGCAGTGTTTTCCTGCCTTATTTCGGCGTCTGTACTTGCATTTTTCTTCCCCAGAGCAGATTATAGCGGCTGGGAGTCGGTTTTCTACGAGCTTTCGTCGGGGTATCTCCTTTTCGGAACGGTTTTTCTTGCAGCAGAGCCTTACAATGTACCCGAAAAGGCGGCAGGAAGAGTGATTTACGGACTGACGCTCGGCTGTATCACAATGATGTTCAGGAATTTCGGTCAGACCGAAGGAAGTTTTCTGTTCGCCTTGCTGCTTACGGGTGCGCTCGGCAGCAGCTTTGACAGACTGATAGACAACGTCGTCTACTGGAAAAAGACCTACGTCAATTCCTTCGAGAAGTCCAAAACCAAGATACAAAGCGGCAGCGTCAAGCTTACCGATACGCAGGAAATCGTTATTCCCGATAAGTATAAATACAACACTCCTCCCATTGACGGAGAGATAAAGAAACATCGCAGGAAAAAGAAGAAGGAGGACGAAGACAGTGGCGGAAAGTAAAAAACGCATAAACACCGACGGTTTGTTCCGCCAGAACGTTGTCCTTATGAGCGGTCTTGTCACAGCGCCCATTATTGTCGCCGCAACGACCTTGCAGCGCTCTTTGGTGCTGACAATCAGCTTTTTTGCTGTTTCTTACGTGTCGATACTTTTGTGCAGATTTATCTCCCGCAAAATCGTGTATACCGTAAGAATACTGCTTTATACTATTGTAGCGGCGATTATGTTTATCCCGACGGTTATTGCGCTGCGATTTCTTTTCCCCGAAACCACGCAGGAGGTTATGCTGTATATTGAGCTTATGGTGGTAAATTCACTTATTCTCGCAAAGACGGAAAGCCGTTTTTACCTTGAGCCTTACGGCAAAATGTCTGTGGACGCCCTGATTTTTATTGCCGGATTTGCTATGGTGGCATTTGCGTCGGGCGCTGTAAGGGAAATTCTGTCCTACGGAACTTTATTCGGATTTCATGTCTGCGAGCCTATCATACCCTCTGCAAAATCCCCGTTTTTCGGCTTTATTCTGGTGGGAATTTTTGCGGCTGTTTGCAGAGCGGTTGTCGGAAGACGTGTTTCTTCACGAAAGGGGCGCAGCGAATGAGCAATATTTTTGCGAGAACGATAAGCCTTATAATGGTATCTGTTTTCACTCAGAATGCAATTTTCGACAGAGCTTTCGGCGCAAATGTTGCGATATATGCGTCAAGGAAAGACTCTCACGTTATCGGCTTTTCAATAGGAATAACCGTTATGACAACGCTTGCGAGTATGATCGCATACCTTTTCGACGGACTTTTACTGCCGCTGCCTTACGGTGATTTGTTTATGCCGCTGGTTTATGTGGTGATAATAAGCCTGTTGTACGTTATCGGCTTGTTTATACTGTGGAGAGGCTTTCCTAAGCTGTACGGCAAGGTCAAAAAATACGTTCATCTCGCTATTTTCAACTGCGCCGTTTTCGGTGCGCTGTTTTTGAATTCCACCTTCGGCAAGGGTTTTGCAGGATATGTCGGATACGGATTTGGCACGGGAATAGGCTTTTTCGTGGCCTGCTTTCTGATAAATATAGCAAACGAAAAGCTTTCGAGCGATAAGATACCGAAAATTTTTCGCGGATATCCGATAATGATGATTTATATTGGAATAATATCATTGGCATTCAACGTGCTGGTAGGTTATACGGCGGAATTTTAACGAGAGGGGGCGGGTCACAATGAAAAAGAAAAAAACAAACATCAAAATCAAACGCAGCAAGGTCAATCTTTACAGCAAAAAGAAAAGCAAGCAAAAACAAGTCCTTACAATAGTCATAACCGTTGTGGCAGCTTGTGCTCTGGGAGTACTCGGATTTGGTCTGGGAAAACCGCTTATGGAATATTTTCAGAACAGGCAGAACCCGTCGGACAGCTCGGATTCGGCGTGGACGCCTCCTTCGGACACTGAAATTTCGTCCGAAAACGAGAGTATGGTTTCTTCCGAAGAAAGCTCAAAAGTCGAAGTTCCCGTCGATGTGCCGTCGGATATGTATTTTTTGCCCGATGACGCAGCTTTAAGCACCGCATCGCTGAACAGCGCACTGGCGGCGGCAAAATCCTCAGGCAGAAGAGTTGTTGCGGTCACTCTTAAGAACGAAACAGGCAATTTCCTGTACAAAAGCGCAATTGAGAGTATTCAGAATAACGGAATTATCATAGGCACGCTTACCGCAGAGCAGATTGCTGACGCCGTGACGAAGGCGGGATTTACTCCTGCGGCGAAAATCAGTACGCTGAAGGACAGACTTTGCGGCTACAGGGACATTACAGACGGCGGTTACCGTATTGCAGGCAGCGGTTATACCTGGAACGATGACCGTGAAGAAAAGGGCGGCAAGCCGTGGCTTTCCCCGTTCAAGAACGAAACTCTGCAATTTATGGGCGAGATTACCGACGAGCTTTCAAAGGCAGGATTTAAGCACATTGTCACTGTAAATACAATGTATCCCAAACTCCATAAGGAGGATTTGACGATTTATCTCAAAGACCTGCCTCTTTCCGATGAAAAAGCAAGACTTGACGCTTTGTGGAACGTTATAGATTCTGCCAAAGCAGGAGCGGAAAAAAATCAGTCTTATCTCTGGATAGAGCTTTCGGGCGAAAATATTATCGCAGACTCACGACTTAGCACCGACGCAGAGCTTTGCACAAATACGGAAAAACTCTCAGAAATGAGGCTTATCGTTGATTATACGCCGAGCGCAGCGCCTGCCAACGCTTATAAAAATGCCAAAGAGTTTGCCTTAAAGCTTAAATCTGTCCTGAAAGAAACCGAATTTTACGTTGTAATTAAAGGCGGATATTCGGGAGCGGCGCTTTCAGACGTTCAAAAAGCGCTTTCTGAGGAGAAAATCGAGGTTTTCGGACAATAACCGCACCTATACCCCCTTGATTTTTACCAAAAAGTGTAGTATAATATTTAAATGACGCTGCCGAATAAGGCAGAGCATATATAAACGGTATTTAAGAGCTGCCTTTAGGGGCTGTAAAATAACAGATTACGGAGGACAAAATTATGTATTCACTGAATTTGATTGCCAATGCAAGCAGCGATGCCGCTGCGGGAGCCGCTGCAGGCGCACAGGTAGGTTCTATCCTTATGATGATACTTCCGCTTGCGCTTATGATAGGTATTTTCTATTTCCTTATTCTTCGTCCCGAGAAAAAGCGCAATAAGGAAATGCAGCAAATGCTCAACAATATTCAGGTCGCTGACGAGGTGGTAACAAACGGCGGTATTATCGGACGTGTGCTTTCCGTCAAGGAAGATACTGTTCTTATTGAAACAGGTTCTGACAGAACAAAAATCCGCGTGCTTAAGTCTGCGATAGCAAGAAACAACACCCAGCACGAGGCTGCTGAGGCTGCTGTTGAAACCGCAAAGGCGTCTAAGGATAAGGAAGGCAAGAAAGAAATCAAATAATGCCGAAAACTGATTTAAGGGTAGTCAAAACACGCAGCATTATCCGCAACGCTCTTCTTGAAACCTTATCGGAAAAGCATATTTCAAGGGTAACCGTATCGGAAATATGCACTATCGCAAAAATCAACCGAAAGACCTTTTACCGTCATTACCGCACGGTAATCGACGTTATGGAGGAGCTTGAAAACGAACTTTTGGGCGAATTCTCGAAAAATCTTCGCAGCGGAAGTCTGCTGAATATCGAGGCTGTCATTCGGGGCGCAAGTGAAACGGTAAAGCTGCACAGCGATATTTTTTCACGAATTTTAAAGCATAACGCCGAGAATTTTACCGACGGACGACTGAAAATGGCTCTTCGCAGAACGATTGCTGCCGCTCTCAAAAATAACGGTGCAAAAAGCGGCGATCGAGAGTTGGGCGCAGCGGCGGAGTTTGTCGTTTCGGGAATGCTTGCTCTGTATGCGGAATGGTTTGCGGGAGGCTGCCGGGAGGATATTGACGCTCTTGCCGATATTTCCGTAAAGACCGCCGCAGGGGGATTGTCTGCTTATCTCCCCGAAAAAAAATAATCAGAAAACGAGGTACATAGGCTATGAAACAGGACAGTGCCGGAAAATTGACAGTAAGAAATATGGTGTTTATTGCGCTTTTTGCAGCAATTATCTGCGTTCTTGCGCCGTTTTCTTTTAATGTAGGTCCTATTCCGATAACGCTCGGCACTTTTGCGATCTATCTCGCAGGAGCGCTACTCGGAAGTAAAAAGGGCGTTATTGCCGTTTCGGTATATATTTTGCTCGGAGCAATAGGTCTGCCTGTCTTTTCGGGATTTAAGGGCGGATTTGGCGTACTGTTCGGAGTAACGGGCGGATATATTATCGGCTACATACTTATGGCGCTTTTGACGGGAGTTTTCTCTGAGAAGGGCAAAAAGCTGCTTCCCGTGGGAATGGTTCTCGGCACAGTTGCACTTTACGCTTTCGGAACAGTCTGGTATATGGTTTTGACCGGAAGTGACCTTGCGACTGCGCTTATGCTTTGCGCTGTTCCGTTTTTGCCCGGCGATGCGCTTAAAATTGCCGCAGTTTCGGCTATTGCGATCCCTCTGAAATCAAGAACGGATATTTTTATGTAAAGTAAGAAGGCTTAAAATGAACTCTGCGCTGATTATAGCTTTTCAAGCAGGTGTAATGCTGATTTTGCTGCTTTTCGGATATGTTTTGTACAAGGCAAAATTCCTCGACGAAAATTCCACAAAGCGGCTGTCAAATATTACTATCTCAATAATCAGCCCAATTGTAATTTTTAATGCATATCAGACGGAATTTGACCCTGAGCTGCTTAAAGGACTTCTTACGGCGCTTGCGCTTGCTTTTGCGTCACAGGGACTTACGGTTTTGGCGGCTCGGTTGGTTGTGCGAAAGACCCACAAGGATTTTGAGGTGGAACGCTTTGCGTTGGGTTATTCCAACTGTGCGTTTATGGGAATACCTCTTGCAGAGGCGACCTACGGTTCAGAGGGAGTTTTTTACCTCACGGCATATATTACAGCGTTTAATGTCTTTATGTGGACGCACGGCGTTGTTATGATGAGCGGTAAAAAGATCACGGGAAAAGGACTGCTGAAAATTCTGGTTTCTCCTGCTGTTCTCAGCATAATTCTCGGTCTGGTCTGCTTTTTCACGGGATTTCGTATGCCCGAAATAATAAGAGAACCGCTTAATTATCTTGGTTCGCTGAATACGCCGCTTGCTATGACGGTTTCGGGCGCAACAATTGCCGTTTCGGGAATAAAAAGCTGTTTTACAAAGAAGAGAGTGTATTTTCTTCAGGCTTTCAGGCTGGTAATTTTCCCGATGATAATTGTGATGATGTACGTTCTCGCAAGGCATTTCGGCGCAAACGGCACGGCAGTAAGCTCAATACTTGTAGCCGCTGCCGCTCCGACTGCCTCGGCGACTATAATGTTTTCGCATAAATTCGGGAAAAACGCTGAATATGCGTCAAATCACTTCGCCGCATCTACGATACTAAGTATAGCGACAATGCCGCTGGTTTTGGCATTTTATGAGCTGATGTGCGGTTGGCTGTTGTAAATAATATACAAAATTAAAATATTAAATTTGTAATAATTTATCGTTGCAAATTATGAGAAAAAATGGTATAATCATAGAGGTGATAGTTGACAAGATAGTATTTAGGCTTTTTAGCCTGTATACTTCTTAATATATTTTCCCCAATTATTTTCAGCCGGTATACTGTTTTCCCCAAACAGTCGGCAACTTTAATTTGTTTTCCGCAGACACCCCCTTGTCTGCGGTATTTTTTTTGTGAATTTTATGTGATATTTTATCTAAATGCTTGACATTTGTAAAAAAAGGTGTATAATATAATTAGCACTCTGAACGAGAGAGTGCTAAAAAAGTAAGGGGTGACTACAATGGAAGAAAAAAAGAACGGTTCACTGAGAGAATTTAAAGCAGAGTCAAAGCGTTTGCTGGAAATGATGATAAACTCGATTTATACGCATAAGGAGATTTTCCTGCGAGAGCTTATTTCAAATGCCTCGGACGCTATGGATAAGCTGTATTTCAGGTCAATGGAGGAAAATCTGGGTCTTACACGCTCGGATATGCAGATTACAATTGCTCTCGATAAAGACGCAAGAACGCTTACTATTTCCGATAACGGTATAGGAATGACAAAGGACGAGCTTGAAAACAATCTCGGAACTATTGCACAAAGCGGTTCTTTTGCGTTTAAGAATGAGAATGAAAAAGCCGATGACGTTGATATAATCGGTCAGTTTGGCGTAGGATTTTATTCCGCATTTATGGTCGCTAAGAGAGTTACGGTTATTTCAAAGGCTTACGGCTCAGATAAGGCTTATATGTGGCAGAGCGACGGCGCAGAGGGTTATTCCGTTGAAGACGCCGAAAAAGAGGACTGCGGTACGGTCATTACTCTTGAGATAAAAAATAACGCCGACGAGGAGAATTATGACGAGTTTCTCACGCCGTACAAAATCAAAGAGCTTGTAAGAAAATATTCCGACTATATACGCTATCCTATTAAAATGGACGTTGAGCACGAAAAGCTTAAAGAAGGCACGGGCGTTGACGGAAAAGAGGCAGAATATGAAAAGGAAATTGTCACCGAAACGCTCAACTCAATGGTTCCTATCTGGAAAAAGGCTAAATCAGAGCTGAAAGACGAGGACTATAATCAGTTCTACAAGGATAAATTTTACGATTACAACGACCCGCTTGTCCATATCCACACCAAAGTAGAAGGAAATGCGACTTATTCCGCTTTGCTCTATATTCCCGAAAAAGCGCCGTTTGACTACTACTCGAAAAATTTTGAAAAGGGACTTCAGCTTTATTCAAGCGGCGTTATGATAATGGAGAAGTGTGCGGATCTGCTGCCCGACTATTTCAGCTTTGTAAAGGGTCTTGTGGACAGCGAAGATTTGTCGCTCAATATTTCCCGTGAAATGCTCCAGCACGACAGACAGCTCAAAATTATTGCAAAAAGTATTGAAAAATCGATCAAGAACGAGCTGAAAAAGCTGATGAAAAATTCCCGTGAGAAATACGAAAAGTTTTTCGAGACATTCGGTGCGCAAATCAAGTACGGTATCTATGAGTCCTACGGAATGAACAAGTCGGAATTGCAGGAGCTTTTGCTGTTCAAGACCTCAAACGGCGGCACGACTTCCTTTGAAGAGTACGTTTCCCGTATGAAGGAAGATCAGAAATATATCTATTTTGCAAGCGGCAGCAGCGTTTCCCGTATCGAAAGCCTGCCTCAGACCGAACAGGTGCGTGACAAAGGCTATGAGATTTTGTATCTTACCGACAGCGTAGACGAGTTCTGCCTTCAGATGATGCACGACTTCAACGGCAAGGAATTTAAGTCGGTGTCTGCGGACGATTTGGGCATTGATACTCCCGAAGTAAAGGAAGAAATCAAAAAAGCCGAAGAGGACAGCAAGGCTTTGTTTGACTTTATGACAGAGAAATTAGGCGGCAAGGTCAAGGCGGTAAAGCTGTCGCAGCGTCTGAAAAGCCATCCTGTATGCATTACCAGCGAGGGAATGCTTTCGGTTGAAATGGAGAAGGTGCTTTCCGCAATGCCTAACGGAGAGGGCGCTAAGGCGGAGAAAATCCTTGAGATAAATCCAAATCACGCTATTTTTGCAAAACTCAAAGAATTGTACGAAAGCGACAAAGACAAAGCAGCCGATTATGCGGAGATTTTGTACAATCAGGCTCTTCTGATAGAGGGAATGCCGATTGAAAATCCCGTGGAGTTTTCAAATAAAATCTGCGAGATAATGGCCAAGTAAATAACAAATTGGGAGAGCAGCCGAATGCTCTCCCGTTTTTGCTCTGATACAGAAGGTCCATAAGACGAATACCCCGGCTTGACAATGCGTTCGTGTCGTGATATAATAAAAACAGATGTGCAGTAACGGGTGATATTTGGAGGATTTTATGTATTACTACAGACAACCGAGGTATTATGGAGAATTTAAGTGTGCAGGCGGCTCTTGTCCGAATTCTTGCTGTGTAGGCCGGAATATTTTCTGGACGAAAAAAGAAATTGACAAGGTGATAAATGCCGCTGACTGCTCTGAGGAATTGAAAGCGCTTATGAAAAGCTCATTTCACGTTGTGGAGGAGAGGAAAGACGGTCCGCTTTTTGCAGTCACTTTGAAAGACGACTGCAGATGCCCGTTTCTTACCGAGGACAATCTTTGCCGTATTCAGCGTGAACTTGGCGAAGAATATCTGTCGGAAGTCTGCTCGAAATATCCCCGCAGCCATTTTATTACAAACGACGTTTGCTATAATTACTGCTTTATGTCCTGTCCCATAGTTACACATAAGCTGCTTAACGAGGACAGAAGTGCCGACCTTGTAAACGTTCAGTTAAAGGGAAGTGTAACGGTATATAATGCCGTTGCGTTTACTGAGCAAGATATCAAAGACCACCCCGAAACAGAGTACTGCAAGGAAATAACCGAGCTTATCTATGATATAATATCAGACCGCAAAAATTCTGTTGAAACAAACGTCATTCTCGGTGCTCTGGCAGCTAAGGCATTGACAAAATCTGTCGAAAACAAGGACTTTGACAATATCCCGAATTCTGTGCGTAATATACGAAAGCAGCTCCACAGCGGTACAGAAATCAAGTCTATTGAGAATATCAAGCCGAATTACAGTATGAAGGCAGTAACTGTCGGACAGTTTCTCACATTCTTTACACAATGTGACCTGCTGAGCTTTATCTCCGACAAAAACGGCAACGTCAGCATTGAACTTTATAACAAAGGCGAACAGCGCCTTGCGGAGGTCTACAAGGACAAGACATTCTGGCTCAGAAACGTGGCGCTTAATCTTCTGTTTGAGCTTAATGTTCCTCTTTATCCCGTTCAGCGCACTATATTTGAAAATTATGCGCTTTACGCAACAACGCTTGCAATGATGAAATTTATCGCAGTTGTGGCTGCCTCGCTTACCACCGATAATCCGGGCGAAAACGCAGAAAAGAAAACCGACGAATTTATTGCCACAATTTCAGCTATTATAGTGCGAAACTTCTCACATTCCACGAAAAAGGTAGAAAAACTGCTCGATATGATAAAACAGGGAAATTTCCTGTCGCCTGCGCACTTGGCGCTTTTCCTTAAGTAATACTTTGAATACATAAAAAAAACAGGCTCGATTTTTCGAGCCTGTTTTGGTTTGGATTTAATCCGCAGAATAAGGGATAAGCGCTACCTGTCTTGCTCTCTTGATAGCTTTTGTAAGCTCTCTCTGATGATAAGCACAGCAGCCTGTTACTCTGCAAGGAAGGATTTTGGAACGCTCAGTCATAAATTTCCTGAGTTTTGCAATATCCTTATAGTCAATAAACTCCGCTCTGTCTGCGCAGAACTGGCAAACCTTTTTACGGCTGCGCTTAGCAGGATGAACGGGTCTTTCGGTCTTTTCAGCCATTACTTTTACCTCCTGTAAGAATTAGATAATTCGCATTTTTCTCAGAATGGATATTCGTCGCTGTCGGCAGAGGAGAAGTCTGCACTGTCGGCACTTCCCGAAGTGTTTCCTGACGGAGCAGAATAGGATTCATTAGCAGGAGGAGGCGTGACGTATCCGGGGTCGCCCGAAGAATAATTTCCCGTGCCGCTTTCGGACTTTGAGCCCGTAAAGCATATCTGATCGGCAACGATTTCCGTAACATTGACGTTTACGCCGTCTTTATTTGTGTACTGGCGAGTCTGAAGTTCGCCTTCAACGAGTATCATACTTCCCTTTTTGAAATAACGGGAAACAAACTCTGCCTGCTGACGCCACGCAACGATATTAAAGAAATCGGCTTTCTTTTCCTCGCCCTTCGCCTGAAATCTTCTGTCAACAGCAATGCTGAAACTGCACACATTTATTCCTGTCGCAGTAGTTTTCAGCTCAGGGTCCCGTGTAAGTCTGCCCATTAAAATCGCTCTGTTATAAGCCATAATAACACCTCCGCCAAACGTCCGATTACTTTCTGAGAACAACCATTGAGCGAAGAACGCCGTCAGTGATGCTGATTACACGTTCAAGCTCTGCGGGGAAATCGGGCTTGCTCTCGAAATTATAAAGAACATAATAACCCTCGCTCTCGTAGTTGATGTCGTAAGCGAGCTTTCTCTTGCCCCACTCGTCAACACCTTCGAGAGTGCCGTTGTTCTTGATAAGATTTGAGAACTTTTCGACAAGAGCCTTTATCTGCTCCTCGTCGTTGGCCTTTACGGAAAGAACGACCATAGCCTCGTACTTTTCACCAAGCTTTGCCATTTATTTGCACCTCCTTATGGATATATATCTCACGGTCCTTCCGTGAGAAAGGGGTTATTCGCTGATTTTCGGCGATTAACTTCATTATTATAACAGATTTGCCCAAAAAAGTCAAGCGTTTTTTCAAAAAAACTCAAATACATTTTCGTGCAGTATCAAATTTTCCAAATATCCTTTGCGTAGCCCTCGATAGTTCTGTCGGAGCTGAATTTTCCTGCAAAGCACATATTTATCATAGATTTTTTGGTAAATTCATCTCGGTTGAATTTGTAGTCCGAGTTTGCCTTGAGCTTTGCCTGAACATAATTTTCAAGGTCGCCGAGAACATAGTAGTGGTCGGGCTTATGCCAGGATGCGCCGTCGAGCAGCGAGTAGTACAGTTCTCTGAAAGAGCCGTTTCCGCCGTCGGAGAATGTGCCGTCTATAAGCGTATTGAGTACTCTCGCTATCCTTGTATTCTCGGAATACAGCTTTCTGGGGTCGTAGGTCGGCATAATGCGCTCCAGGTCTTGTACCCTTGCACCGAAGATGTAGTTGTTTTCTTCGCCTGCCTCTTCTGCAATTTCAACGTTTGCGCCATCGTATGTGCCGAGGGTCATTGTTCCGTTGAGCATAAATTTCATATTTCCCGTACCCGACGCCTCTGTGCCTGCTGTGGAAATCTGTTCGGAAATGTCGGCAGCCACAACCAGCTTTTCGGCATAGGATACATTATAATTCTGCACGAAAACGACCTTGATAAGTCCGCCGAGAGAGTTGTCGTTGTTTACGAGATTGGCAATTTCGTTGATATATTTGATTATAGCCTTTGCTCTTGCGTAGCCCGGAGCAGATTTTGCACCGAAAATAAACGTTGTGGGGGCAAAATTCTCCCTTGCGACAGAGCCGTCTTTCAATCCGAAGTAAATATACAGTATCGAGAACGCATTGAGGAGCTGACGCTTGTATTCGTGAAGACGCTTTATCTGAATATCAAACAGGCTTTCCGCATCGATTTCGACATTCTCGTGAGCAGAAATATACTTTGCAAGAGCCGACTTGTTTTCCTGTTTGATAGCGGCAAAACGGTCCCGGATTGCCTTGTCATCGCAGAACGGACGCAGATTTTTGAGCTGTGCAAGGTCGGTAAGCCAGCTTTCGCTTTTGAGAAGTTCGGTTATCATTGACGAAAGTTTCGGGTTGCACAGAGCCAGCCAGCGGCGGGGAGTAATGCCGTTCGTTTCGTTGAGGAAACGTTCGGGGAACATTTCGTACCAATCGGGAAGAGCGTCTTTTTTGAGTATTTCGGTGTGTATCCTTGCAACTCCGTTTACGTGAGAAGAGCAATAGATTGCCATTCTTGCCATATGCACCATATTGTTTGAAACGATCTGCATAGTTTCGATTTTTTCACGTGAAACGCCGCGGCGGTACATATCCGAGATAAACGCCTCGTTTATACGGAGAATTACGGCATAAACTTCGGGGAGCAGTTCTTCCACAAGGTCGGTCTGCCATTTTTCGAGAGCCTCAGCCATAATCGTGTGGTTCGTGTAATTAAAGGTCTTTTTTGCAATTTCAAGAGCCTCTTCAAAGCTGCAGCCTCTGCCGATAAGATTGCGGATAAGTTCGGGAATTGCAATAACGGGGTGTGTGTCGTTGAGCTGGATAGTGTTGTATTCCGCAAAATCAGACAGTTTTCTGCCTGCGGCGAGGTGTTTTCTTATCAAATCTTCGACAGACGCTGCGCTGAAGAAATATTCCTGTTTCAGGCGGAGCAGCTTTCCGGGACGTGCGTCGTCGTTGGGATAGAGTGTTTTGGAGATATTTTCGGACTCGATTTCTCCCCTTGCCGCCTCGTAATAATCCTGCCGGTTGAATGCGTCAAAATCAAAGGAATTCACAGGCTCTGCCTGCCACAGTCTGAGGGTGCAGGCAAAATCGTTCTGATAGCCGAAAATCGGCATATCATAAGGAACAGCCTTGACATCGCTGTCCGCAAAATGGACAATGACCGTATCCTCGTCGACACGGCGGCTCCACGGGTCGCCCTGAGATGTCCAGTCATCGGCATATTCACGCTGAAAACCGTTTTCTATGGTCTGCCTGAAAAGACCGTATTTGTATCTGATACCGTATCCCGTTACAGGGAGTTTAAGCGTTGCTGCGCTGTCAAGGAAACAGGCGGCAAGTCTGCCCAGACCGCCGTTTCCGAGAGCGGCGTCCTCTATTTCCTCAAATTCCGAAAGAGAACTTCCCTCTCCCGAAAGCAGCTCTTCGGCATAATCGGCAAGTCCCAGACACAGTATATTGTTGTAGATTGCCCTTCCTACGAGAAATTCCATTGAGAGATAGCTTGCACTTCTGCCCTTCGGCGAGGAGCAGTTCATCATAGGAACAGCCTGACGCATAATAGCTTTGGAAAGAGCGTCGTGGAGCTGTACAGGCGTACAGCGCTTTCCTACAATGCGATATTCCCTGATAATGTCCTCAAAATCGTTTTTCAGCAAAGTCTTGTCAATCATAATTTAATCTCCTTGATCTTATCCTTGAACCAAATGCCTGTGCCGTATACAAAGCACAATAAAATCTTCTATATAAAGCAGGCTTTTTGAAACGCCTACCTTTTAATTTTACCACATTATGTCGGCAAAATCAAGAGAAAGTGGCGAAAAATCTCCGTAATGAAGAAAAATCTATTGAAATATCAACAAAGTATCAAGTTTTTGTTAAAAATGCACATATGTAAGTGTTGAATTTCTACACGCATTTTCTGAAAATAAGCCGTTGGCGGTGCTTGAAAAAAAGAACGATTTGTGATATAATGATTTAAAGTAGGCGGCTTAAGGTTTAGTGCGCCCTTTTTCGGAAACTGACGGTATATCGCAGAAGAAATTCAACAGGCGGTATAAAACGGTTTTCGGGGAGCGAATCCTTAACATTTAATCTACATCAAGGCTGTCGCTAAAATAATTTATGGAAACGGAGGTTTTCAGGTGAATAAATTCTCTTATGTTGCCACCGATGTCAACGGCAAAACGACACGAGGCAGCGAGATGGCGGAAGATTTCAGAGATCTTCAGCAAAAGCTGAGAGAGAAAAATCTTTACGTAACAAGCTATCGTGACCTTGGTTCGGGCGCTGTCGACGTGAAGTACAAGTTCAAGACGAAGGAAGTTTCGTTCATCAGCCGTCAGCTCGGTTCGATGACGTCGGCAGGTCTTTCACTTGTAAGAGCGCTGTTCATTCTGCAGGATCAGCAGGAGAACAAAAAAGCAAAGGCTGTTCTCTTGGATATTTACGAAGAGGTGCAGAAAGGTAAATCCTTTTCGGATGTACTCAAGTCAAAGCCGGGCGTTTTCCCTGAAATGTTTGTCAGCCTTGTTGCGGCAGGTGAGGCATCAGGTACGCTTGACCAGATGCTGAACAGACTGTCCGATCACTACGCAAACGCAAACAAGACAAAAAACAAAGCAAAGAGCGCAATGGTTTATCCTATTATTTTGCTTGTATTGCTGCTTGCTGTTATCATATTGCTGTTCGTAGCGGTTTTGCCGACGTTTGCCGGAATGATGTCCGAGGAAGATATGTCGCCGCTTTCAAAAGCGCTGCTGGCGTTCTCTGATTCGCTTATCAATCACTGGTACGTATACATACTCGTAATAGTCGGCGTTGTTGTAACGATTTTCATTATGAGAAGAACCCCGGCTACGCGACTGAAGATGGACGAACTGCTTTTGAAAATCCCGAAGGTCGGAAAGCTGGTTGCAACGATGTACACGGGAACGTTTGCAAGAAATATGTCCAATCTTTACGGCGCAGGCTTGCAGATGGTCGAGTGTATTGAAAAATCCATAGCGGCAGTCAATAATATGTACGTTCACGAGAGGTTCAAAGACGTTATAAGCGACATCAAGCTCGGTGAAAGTATGTCGAAGGCAATAGAAAAAACCGGCATTTTTGAAGGAATGTTTACGTCGATTATCTTCGTCGGCGAAGAGTCGGGTACATTGGATACCATTCTTTCAAAGAGTGCGGACTATTACGATGAAGAGGCAGACGCTGCGGTAACAAAACTCGTCGGACTTATGGAACCTATGATGATCGTGCTCATGGGTATTGCAATCGGTTTGTTCCTCGCAGGTATGTTCCCGATGCTCTACGGCGGAATTACGAACATCGCCTGATAAAAAGCAGAAGTACCGTAAATAAAATAAAATATGAGGTGAATATATGCTTTCAATAGATATTACAGATAGGCAGATAAAGCTTGTCAGAGGCGTACACAGCGGAAATAAAATAAGAGTGCAGGACGCTGATATGCGAGAGCTGTCAATGGGAATGGTTTCAAACGGTTACATAACGGACGTTCCTATGGTAGCAGCAGAACTCAATGATATTATCAAGCAGAAGGATATCAAGGAAAAGGAGGCGGTCGTTTCCATTACCTCCAGCGCAATAGTTTACAAGGAAATGCTTGTAGCAAAGCCGAAGAATATGAAAAACCCTGCTATTATCGAGGCGATGATACAGTCGAATATGAACATTACAAACGACTATAACATATCCTTTACTATAGCAGGCGAAACCGAGGACGAAGAAAAGAACAAAATGCTCAAAGTCATTGCGTCGGCTTGTCCTCAGCGTCTTGTCGACGGCTATGTAAGGCTGTTTTCTCACATCGGACTTCAGCTGAAGGGCGTGTATATTTCCAACAACTCCGTGACACGTCTTATCATAAATACTCCGAAGATGTCGGAAAGAATGCCGATGCTCCTTATCCAGATAGACAAAAACTTCCTCAATATGAACCTGTACGAGGATAATCAAATCGTATTCTCGCGTTTCTTCAATATCGACCCCAACGATTATGAGAATGCTCCCGATTACGTTACCCGTGCGGTTTACGACAACCTGTTCAGAATGATGCAGTTCATCAGGAGCCGTAAAGGCGCTAAGCCGCTCCAGGAAATACTGTTCTACGGAGAAATCGACAGCTTTATCGAAATTACAAACGCCATTTCTTCGTTCAACGTTCCTACAAATATGCTTTCGCTCCCCTCTTCGGTTTCAACGACAGCACAGTTCGATTTTGCGAAATTCGCAAATGCAATCGGCGCTCTCTACCGCAGAAACAAAGAGCTTGAACATATCAACCTGCTTGAAGCGACCTCCGCAAAGGGTTCTTCGGGAGGAAATTCGTTCCTGCTGGCTCTTGCGGGAGTTGTGGTAGGCGGCGTGGTTCTAGTTGCAGGCGCTTGCTTTGTTATCAATATGATCAAAAACGGCAAGACCGATGAGATACAGAGGATACAGGCTCAGATTGACGCCCCCGAAGTACAAAGAGATCTTGAAATCGTCGACGCCCGCGACGCTATGCTTTCGGGATTTGAAAGCTACAATAACACGGTAAGCCGTTCGATACATCTGTTCAACTATCAGCCTAAGGTAACAAGCGATGTCTATAACAGAGCTTTGTCGCCTATCAAATCAATCCTCACGGAAAACGAAGAGCTTGAACTTGTCGAATTTGACGTATCGGGATATAGCGTAAGACTAAGTTTCAAGGGTCTTTCAAACGGCGACCCGTCTGCTGTTCCTTCAAAGTATGTAAGATACCTTGCAGAAAACGTCCTCAACAAGTACAACGAGCCTTATTTCCAGGCAATTTCGTACAGCGGCTTTAAAAAGGAAAATATCACCACGTACAATACTTATGCATACCTCCAGAGTGCAGGTGCAACGAAATTCGACACAGTATTCTCATTTGAAATAGAGATGTCCCTCCAAATGGGAAATGACGAGGAAAATGCGAAACTCCCCGAAACTCAGGAAAACGCTCAAGAGGAGGTTAATCAGTAATGAAACTTAGTAAACAGGAACGCATCGCAACGATAGTAGTATTGCTGCTGGTTATTTTGGGTGTAGGTATATTTGTATTCATTATGCCTGCGATAGACGGACTTTCCGCTACACAGAAAAATCTCGACAATAAACAGGCTGAATATCAGACTGTTACGGAAAAACAAGCCAGAAAAAAAGGCTTGAGGACTCAGATCGAAGAGGCTTACAGCGACGGCGAGCATATGGCGGATATGTTCTTCCCCGAACTTACCTCCTATGAGGCTGACGAGGCTATGAGAGCATTCCTTGCTCAGTGCGAGGCAAATATCATCGTTGAAGATCTCACGGTCGAAGACCCCACCACAGGCACGCTTTCTCCGTATTTCTATGCTCCCGAAGATGTTGTATACGACCTTAAAACCTATGCAACTCAGGGTGCAGAGCCGAGTGAGGAGGAGGCAAAGCACGAGGCAAGAATAAGAGAGCTTGAGGCGCAGCTGGGTGCAGCTCAGACTATCGGCGCAAGCACAGTCACATTTGACGTTTCCGCAATTGACCGTTCGGAACTTCTTAAATTTGCCGACGAGGTCAATAACTACATAATAAACGAAAACGGCAACAGCACAAGAAAAGCAATAATCCTCAACGGAATGAGCTTTTCATTCCCCGAAGTAGAAAAGAAGTACGACGATCTGGTTTCAGAGATCAATGAAGATGCCGAAGAGGCAGGTCGCAGGGCGTTAGAGGAAGAAACAGGCAAAAGCTCAGGCGACAGCAGCCAGTCATCTTCAGAAGAAACAACCGGCGAGGGTCAGGAAAATGTCAACGATGAGAAGGTCGATGTAACCGACTACGTTTACACGGTTAGCACCTCTATCACGTTCTACAGTATAGAACGTATGCAGGACCCCAAGTCCCAGCTTGATGCTCAGGACGGTATAAATGCATAATCTGACATCAGAAACAACTATTGAGAAAAGGAGGACAAGATGGTACATTCATTGAGAAAGTACCTAAGCAACCGCGGAAGTGCGTTGTTTATGGTAATAAGTACAATGACGGCGCTTATGATAACTTGTATGGCAATGTATTTTGCTGTTGTATCATCGAGGTCTGCGGGATTTGCGGTATTTAACCAGCAGCAGTCTTATCAGTCGTCCGTTTCTATCGCCGAAATGACAGTCGGAAATCTCAGCGATATTCTGATAGGTTCGGGCGTTTCAATTGACAGCGTGCCCGTAGGCGGTACTATTCTTACGACAGACGGAAACGGCTATAAGGCGCTTAATCCGAACGCTGACAGCGATGATGACCATTATCTGGGCGCATATGATGTAACATTGACCAGACTTGCGGACGAAACTTTTGACGGTGAAACGTATTTTACTATTGATATAGCTGTTACTACGTCCGTAAATGACGTAAAGGAAATATTCCACCAGGTAGTAAACGTAATTCAGGAAGGCGGCACGCCCAACCAGAAGGGCAAAATTTTCGCATCAACAGGTTATGTGCCTAACGACTCGTTCCTCAGCAAAGGTTCGTTCTATTCGGACGTTTATGTAAGCAACGAGGATACGGTAATCGGTGCGTTCAGCGGAACAGAAATACATTTCTATTCCAACATCTACTGCGAAAACTCGCTTTCACTCCTCGATTACGTAAATATCAAGAATTATGCGGCAGGTCCGATAATCCACGCAGTAAGAGGCAACTATAATATCGGAATGGGCGACGGAATAGACATCAAAGGCGACAGCTATATACTTGTCGGCGGCGATATGCATCTTGCAAGAGCTTTCAATTCCGCATCGAACGACGATGTGCTTGAAGTGTATGTCGGAGGAGATTTGTACCTCGAAAACGGCGCACAGAACCTCAATTCCAACAGGCTGAAGTTCTATGTTGCGGGCGATGTTATTGTAAATACGACAGGCAACGGCGCTATTCCGGGAGTAGTTTACTGCAGGTCGTTCAAATTCAGAGACGGATACAGCCTCTCAAATTATAACAGAGCAGGCAACGGCGAGTGGGAAGAAGGCTTGGACTGGGAGTCCGATAAGGATAATCGGCACGGTTCGGGCAGCAGGCAGATGAGACTCACTTTCAGCGAGGCTATGAAGATGCTTGACTCCAAAACCCCGAATATCCAGTATAAGCTTTGGAAACTCGATGAAACCAAGCTTGCCTCTTCAATCGGTAAGGTTACTGATAGCGGTACGCTTATCGGCGGCGAAGAGAGAGAAATCGTTTTCCACAGCATAAACAATCAGTCGATGTATGAGCCTGTCGAGCTGAAATACGGCGTTGACGGCATCGGCTGCATTATCAAGAATATCAGAATAGACGGCGGCGGAAACAACACCCCCGATAAAATACCGACGCTTATCATTGATACCGGCGACAGCCCCGACAATACATATGTAATACGTCTTCAGAATAATACCGTAAGTCCTAAAGGCACTTCGTATTTTACCTGGCAGCCTAAGGACGCATTCGGAAATCTCTGCGGACCAATGCAGCTGCTTGTAAAGGGCAACGGCTCTCTTGTAATAGACGTCCCCGAAGGCGTTGTATATCAGGACGCAGACAATGTCCGTGTCGCACACTATAACTGGTATATGCTTACAAACGGCAGCGGCTTGCAGACACAGGACGGCAGAAAATATTATACCACGAATCAGGGCGCATTCCTCGGTGCAACGCTCAGCCCGTATGTACATTCCTCCTGCACGGAGGGCGACGGCTGCGTTTACACGGAAGAGGGAAGATCCCCCGAACCCTGCGAGTCCTGCGGCGGACCTGCCTATATCGTATCATGCAGCCTGCACGAGGAGTACACGATTTGTCCTTCGTGCGAGCCTGAATATTTCACAAGCACAGACCCCGAAAATCCCGTTATAAATCCCGTGGGAGTATGCAAGGACAGAGTTGAAAAGCAGAAGTGCATTGACGCTCTGAGGGCGATAGACTCGGCGTCACGCCCCGTAAATAAGGACAGCTCCGGCGAAATAATCGTTCCTAACTGCAATATCTTCCTTGTTTCCTGCTCCGAAAGCGCAGAGTTCAGATTCGGCAGAACGATAGACGACGTTGGACCTGTTGCATACAACTGTTTCGCAGGATTTATCTACGCTCCGTATATGTCTTACAAGGCAAACGGCAGCGACCTTGGTGACTTTATCCTCCATATGGGCGGAATGGTCGTATCCGATTATAAATTCCTCTCAAAGAACAGCTTTATTGCCTGCTGGCCCAGCGTATATCCTCCGCAGGGCGTTCTTGACGAGGAAAGCCTCAGCTCAACGCTTTCACCCTTGTCCGAAAAGAGATACAGAGTAAAGCTCAAGGCTGCATATTGATTGGAGGCGCTTAAAAATGATCAAGAAAATACTTTCAAAGAAAAGCGGCTTCACATTGGTGGAAATAGTAGTTGCATTTGCGATTTTCGCAATAATGGCATCTATGATAATGCAGATACTTGTACTTGTATCATCAGAAAAATCCGAAAATGCAAAGTTTATGGAAACGCTTGCGGCACAGGAGGAAAAGCTTGCCGCAGACGGAAAACAGAAGTTTACAACCCAGGACGGAGAGGTCGTGCTGAATTTTAAGGACACTTCCACTCCCAAGAAGATTGCCTACGATATGAAAGCCGCAAACGGCGATGAAGAGGGCATAGGCGACGGTCTTACATACTTTGTTTCCAAAAACTCTCAGGAAGACAGCGCAGATCAGCTTACTCAGCCGAGCGACTCGGGAAAAGGCGGAGAGCAAGGTCAGATGAGCGCCGTTGACGCAAGAATTACAGGTTCTCCGAAGTTCAAGGAAATCAAGATAAAGACCGTGCAGAAAGCAGGCGAAGAGTATACAGGACCCGGCGTTTGCTATCTTATTGAGCTGTATGCGCTGGCAGATCCTTCAATGACTTCGGCAGAAGAGCCTTATGCACAGTTCAGACTTAATTTCTTCACTTCAGAGCCTTTCACGGCTACCAGAGAGTATGAGGACCCCGATACACACAGGGTCTACACGAGAGAAGAATACCCCGAGGCGACTATTATCGACGCAGGTTATGTAAACGGTTCTACCCTTAAATGGGGTACAAACTGCAAATCGGTCGTTCTGGAGAGAAACATTGAGTCGGGCGACTACTCGTACAGCCCCTATTATGTAGCAAAAACTGCACCGAATACTTTGAGAATAAGCTCCCCGTATAAAAACGAGGGCAGTTCAAAGAGATTTGTGGGCGACAGCTTTAAGATCTATGTTGTATTTGAAACCGACCCCAATCTGACGGTTGATTCATTCGGTCATAACAGTTCGGGCGGCTCATACACAAACTTCCCAATGTACCTTGAAACCTACAACAGCGACGGTACCTGCAAGTACGAACAGGACGGGGATAAGTACAGTAACTACATCTACGGCGCATATATGTACAAGAGAGTTTATAAGTAAGACGTCGGAGGTGAACTGTAATGAAAAAGCTTAAGCAACTTCTTAAGCGCAGACGGAAAAACAGCGGTTTTACGCTCGTTGAGGTCGTAATTTCCTGCGGATTGCTGGGAATTTTGGTTCTCGGAGTAACGTTGTTTATAACGCCTGTTCTGAGGTCGGCTGCGTCAAACGAGGCAAATGTGCGTGCAAATCTGCTTGCGGAAACTATTGACAATTACATCAACAGAAGTATGAGAAGTGCATATTTCGTGCAGATTTTCACAAATGCCGACAGAAGTGACGCATACGACGGCGGTGCAATTGCCGAAAATGAAAATCTCAAGGCAATGAGGGAATTTATCGACAAATGCGTCGACTCAGACGGCAAAAAGGTTTTTGAGCTGAAGTGCATTTCGTTCTCGTGGGAAAACGACCCACAGACATTTGAAAGCAAGTATATGGTAATGAACGAAACGTTTACAAACCCAAATTCGCTCATCATTGAAAACAAACCTATACCTGTTTTTGAGAATTGTTTCTACGACGGACTTTTCCCAATATTTACCGTGGAACAGCTTGAGGGAACGGACACCGCTCCCGATATGTCGGCGTCATCTGAATCGGAAACAAGCGATACAAGCGATATCGAAGAAAAGAAACCCGTGCCCGCAATGAAAATTTCTACGAACATTTATACTAATCAGGATATGAATGCTCTTGAATTTATGGGCGTCGGATATACGGAGTTCGGTACTATAAAGAACAAAACTATCAACCAGGACGGAAGATACAAGTTCTATCCGATAGTTTCGCTTGAAAGCGCAGATCCGCACAGCACGACATTTATCTACTACGTAGGCAGAAAGACTATGGCAGCAGAAGAAACCGCTCCCTAAAAAATAAACAGAAATCGGGGCGAAAACCTCGCCCCGATTTTGTTGAAATTTTAACTGTTATCAGAACAAACTCATATACCAGCCGATAATGTATATGCCGACAAGCCACGAGGCGGCGATACCAAAGGCAAGGAAAGGACCGAAAACCATTCTCCTCGAATATTTTACCTTTTCGATTTTGTTGCCCTTTATGAAGATTTTAAAGCCGCCCTCTCGTTCATCGGTGATTTTTTCCCTTAGCGCCTGCGAAAGCTCAGCCTTTTCGGGCAGACCTTTCCAGAACTTTTCTTCGAGAAATTCCCATTCAATATCGGGATTTCCCTCGCTAATACTACCGACAATAATATCAGCGTTTCCGTCCGTAACATATCCTATATCGCGGTCAAGTTGATTTTGATACCATTTTTCGGCTATGCCTTCTATGGTGTGGCTTACAATGCGCTCTGATTTCCTGTCACGGAATTTCTTTATCACGCCGTAAACAGCGCCCAGGATAATTCCTATAAAGAGCGCAGCAAAAACCTTGTACCCCAGCAGCAGCGCAGCGCCTCCCATGAGCTGAAGGTCGCCGCCGCCCATTCCGCCGATAAGCACCATTATCGCAAAAAGTACAATTACTATTCCAAAGGCAATAAGACGTTCGTACCAGACAGTTTCGTCGGAGAAAATCAGAAACGACGCTGCTCCGAGGACAGCGACCGATATGCTGCACCAGTAAGGTATCTCGAAGTGGTCAATATCAATAGCAGAAAGAACAATAAGCACAGGAAAAAGAATTGCGGAGAAAACGAGTTTCCACACATCTCCGTTCCACAGAAAACGAAAACAGATAAAAGCAAGACAGTAAAGACAAGCGGTGATCGCTTCGATGATCATATAACGGGGAGAAATTTTGCTCTTGCAGTAGCGGCATTTTCCCCGAAGAAAAATCCAGCTGAAAATAGGAAACATATCGTACCACGCAAGCCTGTGACCGCAGGAAAAGCAGTGGGAAGGTTCGGTGATAATCGACTCCTTCCGGGGAGTACGAAGTATAACGACGTTTAAAAAGCTGCCGATAACAGAGCCGAAAATAAACGCCAGTACCGCATAAATGATTGTTTCAACGTTGGACATAGTCAAAGACCGCCTCCTTAGATTTTTATATTCTCATTATATCATATGAGTTGCTTTTTTTCAATAGCAATTTTAAAGACGGTTTGAATAATGAAATCCCAAGAAGGCTTTTCATATTATAATGCAACCCGAAAGGAAGAATACAGATGCCGGGACCAATTAAAAACATACCAATAGGAGAGATTTTGATAGAGCAGGGCTTTATCAACAAAAATCAGCTTGAGGACGCACTTGCCGAGCAGAAAAAATCAGGGGGCAAAATGCTCGGAGATGTTATGCTGGAAATGGGAATTGTGTCTGAAAGCCAGCTTGCACAGGCTTTGTCCATTCGCCTGAAAGTGCCGTTTATAGACCTTTCAGCGATAAAAGTCGATTCAAATGCCGTGTCTAAGATCTCAGAAGATGTTGCGAGAGAAAAGTGCGTATTTGCGTTTCAGTATAAGAATAACAGGCTCTTCGTCGCAACAAATGACCCTGTAAATTTCTATATATTTGAGGATTTGAAGGTACAGACGGGAATGGAAATCGTTCCTCAAATCTCTACAAAAACTCAGATTGAGGCTGCAATCGGAAAATATTATTCCTCGCAGGCAGTTGACAGCACGGTGAGAGAGCTGGAAAGCGAGTCTGATTCTACAAATATTGAAGAAGATCTCGCAAAAGCAGAGTCTGACGGACGTGTAGATAACGCTCCTATCGTTAAGCTCGTAAATATGATGGTCGAAACGGCTTTCAGAAACCAGGTAACCGATATTCATATAGAGGCTTTCAAGGACAGAACAAGAATACGTTTCAGAATGGACGGCGAGCTTGTCGAGCAGGATATGAAAATCCCTCCGTCTTTCCATAATTCGATAATCACACGTATAAAAATACTGGGCGGAATGAATATTGCCGAAAGAAGAATACCGCTCGACGGACGTTTCGGAACAAGAATTGACGGTGTAAACCTCGATATGCGTGTCAGCACAATCCCCTGCGTATACGGAGAAAAGTGCGTTATACGTCTGCTTTCAACGGCAGATGAAAAAACGAGAAAAATCACCGACCTCGGTATGACGGAATATAACTACCAGATGTTCAAGCAAATCATAAGATGTCCTAACGGAGTAATGCTGGTTACAGGTCCTACGGGTTCGGGTAAATCCACGACGCTTTATGCGACATTGGGAGAGCTTTCTCAGCCGAACGTAAACATCGTTACGGTAGAGGACCCTGTCGAAAAGAAAATCGACGGCGTAAATCAGTGCCAGATAAACGATAAAGCGGGTATGACATTTGCGGCGGCACTTCGTTCAATCCTCCGTCAGGACCCCGACATCATAATGGTCGGAGAAATCCGTGACGGCGAGACCGCCGATATTGCGATAAGAGCGGCAATCACGGGACACTTTGTTCTATCGACGCTGCATACAAACGACGCAGCAACGACAATCACCCGTCTTGTGGATATGGGCGTTGCGCCTTATATGGTCGCATCTTCGCTCGTAGGAATTATCGCACAGCGACTTGTAAAGCTCCTTTGCAAGACCTGCAAGGAAACGTTTACGCTTACTGATCCCGAAGACCTCAAACTTATGAATAAAACTGCTCCCGTAGAGATATGCAGACCTCACCCCGGCGGCTGCCGTGCGTGCAGAGGCACGGGCTATTCGGGACGTACCGCAATTCACGAAATCATCGTGGTTGGACCTAAGCTGAAAGAAATAATCTCCGCAGGAGCTACCGCCGAGGAAATCGGCGCAATGGCAAGAGAAAACGGCACTTTGCTCCTTCGTGACAACGTTACACAAATGGTTCTTGCAGGAAAAACCTCAATGGATGAGTTGGTTAAGGCAACATATTCAGTATAAAACGGCAAAGCTCATTATATCCCGATAATATTAACATTAAAGGAGAACAAGGCAGTGGAAATAAACAACATTATGGATATAAACCGTATACTTGACGAGGCGCGAGATCTCGGCTGTTCAGACCTTCATTTTACGGCAGGACTTCCCCCTGTTGTAAGACTTCACGGCTCTATCAGAAAGCTTTCGGGATATCCCGACTGCACCGAACCGCTTATCGTAAACGTAATCAATCAGATTACGTCTATAAAGCATAAGTCTCAGATTTCAAAAGGTCTTGATACGGACTTTTCCTACGTTTCCTCTTCGGGTTACCGTCACAGAGTAAACGTTTATCGCCAGAGAGGTTACCACGCTGTTGCGATACGTCTTTTGAGAAACGATATCCCCACGCTTTCTGACCTTAATCTTCCTGCTACTCTCGGAGAGTTTGCGCTTGCACCCAGAGGACTTGTTCTTGTAACAGGACCTACCGGTTCGGGTAAATCGACGACGCTTGCGGCTATGATTGACCACATAAATCGTCAGAAAAACTGCCACATAATCACCGTCGAGGACCCTATCGAGTATCTTCACACGCATAAGCAGTCTATGATAAATCAGCGTGAGATAGGTCAGGACGTCGATTCGTTCGCAGGATCGCTTAGAGCTGCTCTTCGTGAGGACCCCGATGTAATACTCGTCGGAGAAATGCGTGACTTTGAAACGATAAACGCCGCCGTAACCGCCGCAGAAACAGGTCACTTGGTTCTTTCAACGCTGCATACGACGGGCGCTGCGCCTACTATCGACCGTATAATCGACGTTTATCCGCCCCATTCTCAGGGACAAATCCGCTCACAGCTTGCAAATTCAATCGTTGGCATTATCTCCCAGACGCTCGTGCCTACGTCCGACGGAAAAGGTCGCTGTGCGGCTCTTGAAGTTCTCGGTGCGACGGACGCTATCCGTGCAATGATACGCGAGGGCAAGATTTTCCAGATACCGACCGCCGTTGCAACGGGTAAAAAATACGGAATGTTCACGCTCGACCAGGATTTGGCTCGTCTTGTACGAATGGGCAAGGTCCAAGACGAGGTCGCACGCACAAGAGTACAGGATTTGAGCGAGTACAAGCGCTACCTCGAAATGGGCGTAAATTGAAGATAAACCTGCCGTTTTGCGTAATTTGTAATGTTGGTTACACGAAATCTGCCGTGAAATTGCATAAAAATAATCAAGTTATTGAAATATTTTTAACGAAAATAATCTGATTTGGCGTTTTTTTTAAAAAAACGCTTGCAATTCCCGTTTTGATACAGTATAATAAAATTGCAAACCGAAAACGGTCTGCAAATAATTTCGGATATAACTCCGCCGGGGTTATACATAAATAAATTCTTTTACAGGAGGTCTTTACAATGATAAAGAAACTTCAGGCTCTCAAAGCCAAAAAGGGCTTTACTCTCGTAGAGCTCGTTGTAGTAATCGCTATCATCGGCGTACTTGCTGCAATTCTCGTTCCTACAATGCTCGGTGTTGTTCAGGACTCCAGAATTACTTCTGCTAATACTCTTGCATCTAACATCAAGAACAGAGTTACAGAGTTCTTCGCTAAAATGGATACCGCTAAGGCATCTTACATCGGCGGAGAAATGGAGTTGACAATCTCTGCTGATGCTTCTACTTGGACAGTAGATGGCGGTGATGCTAATGACTTCCTTGATGGCGAGAATCACTGGGGTTCAACTGCAGATGCAACCAGTGAAATCACTGACAAGGATACAGTACTTGTAGGATATGTTGCTGACACTCTTTCTGATATGAAAGATTGCTATGCAAAGGTTTATATCAATAGTAGCGGCAAGGTTGTCGGCGTAGCAGCTATTGAAGGTTCAAATACGGCGAGAGATGTGCCCGCAGCTACTGACTTCTCAGCAGGCGAAATGACATGGGCAGGCGGCAAGTCAGGTCTTGCTGATGACGGTATTATCATCGGTACTGCTCCCAAGATTGAGCACAAGGCAGCATAAGATTAGAAATTTAATCTAAACACAACGTTCCTCGGCGGCTTAGGCTGCCGAGGGATTGTGTGTATTTTAAGGTCGGTTTTTATGAAAAAAATTCTACGGGCAAAGGGCTTTACTCTTATTGAGCTTGTTGTGGTTATCGCCATAATCGGCATTCTGGCGGCAATTCTCGTTCCGATTTTGCTCGGAGCGTCAAGGGGCGCACAGGTAGCGTCCTTAAACCAGACGGCAGGCGACGTGAGAAAGCTGCTTAATGCGTGGCTCGTGCAGAAAAATGCGGATAAAATTTTCTCCACTTCGGGCAGTCCCGACGGAAGTGTGTACGTCGAGATAAAATGCTCGGACGGTAAATTTGCAACGCCGAGATTTGTCGGAAATTTCTGGTCGGACGAGGAAGATATTTCTCAGCTCGAAAAGGATTTGCAGGATTATTGCGAAAAAGCGCTCGGAACTCTGCAAAAATATGCGGTCGCATACCTTGTAAACGGGAGATTTGAGGCTTTGTACTATGTGGAAATGGACACCGCCCCCGAGGGTGCGCCTCTGCCTGCCGATTTCAAGAGAAACGATTTCTGGCAGGACGCAAACGGCATAGGCAAAAACGGGGTTATTATCGGCACTTCTCCTACTATTGTCAATTCATAAACAAGGCTTGTGCCTTGGTTTTTGCGATGTGAGAACTCCGTAGAAACCTAAGCATAAGCAGGAGGTTATTTATGAAAAAAATTTTGAGAAAAAAGGGTTTTACGCTCATAGAACTGGTTATCGTGGTTGCAATAATAGGCATTATTCTTGCGATGGTCTTGCCGAATTTGTCCACATCCGAGGCGAATAAAAAAGCGGCGCTTTCTGCGTCAAAGGATTTCTATTCGGCAGCGCAGTATATGATGACGAAATATTCTCGATTTGAGGGTTATATTTCCGACGAGATGAAACAGCAGCAGCTTGGAAACGACCCGAAAAATCTCAAAGATGACTGTATTTTGAACTACGATAAGGCGCTTTTCGGAAATTATCCTGCGCATACATACATTATGATTTCAATGGTTGTAAGACAGTCGAGGATAGTTTACGTTGACGCAGTTTCGTATGACAGTATCGCCGACTGCGAGAGGGAAATTTTCCAGCAGAACGGCGTTAAAACGGAGGGCGGAAATTACGTTCTTACCCCGTTTGAAAGGGCTTTCGCACAGGACATCGACCCACTTTTTGAGCAGCAGGACGGCGTTTATTACGCAATTATCCGTTCAGAGGGCGTGACGGTAAGCGTTCTCGACGATACGTCCACAAACCCTTGTATGAGGGTCCTCGCAGCGGCATACTGCGTTGATGAGCTGCCTATCGCTCCTGCCGATTTTGAGTCTTATAAGCGGAGTACTCTTCTCTTCAACGAGAATTTCAGGCTTGCAAACGGATATTATATGGGCGTTTGCTCAAGTCAGAGAATTGCGGGAAAATATATTGGCACACAGTCGTCTTATTTCAGCCTGGTTGAACCGTAATTTTGTAGGGATAAACAAATTTAAGCGCCCTTTTTTGGGCGCTTTTTTGTAATTTCATAAGAAAATATGTAATAAAATGCTAAAGTTTTTAAATGATTTGCCGATATATAAATTGTGGGAATAGTGCGCTATTTTCAAACAAAACTACAAAATAAAAAGGAGGTCGGCACTATGGAGATAAAGGGTATTGGCGGTATGATATCAGCTTACAGGATGAATAAAACTCAGTCACCTAAGAAACCGAGTGCCTCGGCTGCCGTTAAAACCAAAACCGACAGAGTAGAATTCGGGTTTGAGGCTGCGATCGCCAACGCAAAGGCGGCAATTGCGGCGGAAGTAAAGGCTGATGCTTCTCCCAAAGATTTGGTCGAGGCTAACCGGGTCGCAGAGGACGGGGTAGATGCGTCTGTTCTTGCGGCTTACATTCTGGGTTAATCGCATGACATACCGAAAGGGGTGAGAGTATGGATAAAAAAACAGCGGACGCAGTCGTAAAGTGTCTGGAAATCAATGTCGATTTTTACCGTGAGCTGACGATTTTTCTTATGAAAAAGCATATGAAAATTCTTGCTGACGATATAAACTGGCTTACCGACTCGCTTAACGACGAGCAGGCTTACATTATGAAAAGCCGTTCGCTTGAGGAAAAACGACTTGCTCTCTTTCGGGGATTGGGCATAGATAATCTGAAACTCTCGGAGCTGTCCGAAGCGGCTCCGGATGAATATAAGCCGAAAATCGAAATGCTTGCTGGTCAGTTGAGGGAGCTTGTTGAAAATATCAGAGAGCTGAATACCGAAACGACCGAGATAGTAAAGAGAAAACTCGATAATCAGAAAGAGTTCGTCAAAAGAGCAGGCATTCTCGATAAACCCGAAATATATGACAAAAATGCGTCAAAAGTTGTTTCGGGACAGTCGGCAGCTCAGGTGATAAGACAAGTATAAGCGTCTGCCGACAACGGGCAAAGACGTTCTCAGGAGGAATAATATGCGTCCAACATATATGGGTTTTGAGGTGCAAAAGCGCACCCTTCAGCTCGCACAGAAGAATATTGATATTGTAGGAAATAACGTTTCAAATATCAATACTCCCGGTTATACAAGACAGCGTGTCGATTTGTATTCCGAGTATGTTTCGGTCAATTCGAGCTTTCGCTGGGCAAGTCCGAACGCTAACCTCTCAATGCAGGGACAGGGCGTAAACGCTTACGGCGTAAGCCAAATCAGAGATATATACATAGACAGACGCTATCGTGAAAATGTTGCGATAGAGGCAGAAACAGAGAAGAACGTGTCTATCCTTTCCGATATTGAAGATATTCTCGATAACTTTGAGTCGGACGGTTTGCAGTATTTTACACAGCAGTTCTTCAACGCAATGCAGAGATATTCAATGGAAAAGCCCGACAGCAGCGACTCTGCAACGATAGTGGCAAATACCGCAAAAAACCTTTGCAATCTGCTCCATTCTTACGATATGCAGCTTGACGAGGTAGAGCATACCTACGTGAACGAGCTTGTGGACACGCTTGACCATATCAATAAGCTGACAGAGCAGATGAATGTGCTCAACGAGAGAATTGAGCGTGAGAAAGTACACTTCAATGAGGAATACGGTCCCAACGAGCTTTACGATGAAATGAATTTGTATATTGACGAGCTTTCGACCTACGGTAATATCGAAGTTACTCAGCACAGCAGCGGTACTTTTTCCGTTAAAATGGGCGGCATCGAAATTCTGGACGGAATAGATTTCCAGACGAACCGTATTCTTATGGAGGATTACGACACATACGGAGAGGCAATCCTCTTTTACGAGAGCGGCGAAGAGCTTAATCTTACTTCGGGACAGCTCAAAGCATATTATAATATGATAAACGGAAACGGCGTTTACGCTAAAGGTCACCAGAACGGTTCTTACGGAATTGCTTACATCAAGTCGGCTATAGACCAGTTCGCCAGAACGCTCGCAGATACGTTCAACAACGCAAACGGCGCTCTTACGGACGAGTCAAGAAGAATGTTTACGTCTATTCCCGACGGTGCGCTTATAACGGCAGGAAATATCCACGTTTCAGATGAGTGGCTTAAAGACCCGACAATGATAGGAAAGGTCAGAAGGCTCAACGAGGAAACGGGACTTTATGAATACGGCTATGACGAGCTGCGTGACGAGCTGACAGGCGAGGTCACCTTGCAGAACACCAATGTACAGTACCTTGTTTCACAGCTTGAAAATTCCAATATTCTTTTCGGAACGGCACACGATTTCCAGGGCGGATTTTACGAATATATTTCGTTCATCTCAAATCGTCTGGGACAGACGATACAGTATGAGTCAAGCCGCTATGATACGGCAGTTGTCACAGTCGACGGTCTGCTCGACGCAAGAGATGACGTTTCAGCTCCCTCAATGAACGAAGAGGGCATCAATATGATGAATTATCAGAAATGGTATAACGCATCTTCAAGAATTCTGACAACTCTTGACGATATGCTCGATAAGCTTATAAACGGCACGGGCAGAGTAGGTTTATAATTTGCCGCGGAGGTAGATAATTATGAGAATAACAAATTCAATTGTAATGAGAGGATTTAACCGTGACCTCAAAAGGGTGGGTAATCTTAAGGATAAGACAATGCACCGCATTACCACGACCCGCCAGTTCAACAGAGCGAGTGAAACTCCTCTTACCGCAGCAAAGGCGCTCAACGTAAGAAAATCCATGTATTTTTCAGACCAGTATAAGGAAAATCTCAGCGTTGCGGACAGTTTCTATACCGAGGCTGAAACATCTCTCCTTAAGGTGTCCGAAGAGCTTGCGGAAATACGAGAAACGATTGTTGCCGCCTGCAACACCACAAAGGACAGCACAGAATACAACATTTATTCTCAGCAGCTTGAAACCAAGGTAAAGCAGCTTTGCTCGGTGTTTAATACAGATACTGCCGGCAGAGCGATTTTCGGAGGTTCAAGCGACGAATCAATGCCGTTTACGATAGAGTTTGACGCACAGGGATATGCGTCAACGGTTCTTTATCACGGTGTTCCCTTGAATGCGTTGAGCGACCCGGGGTCGTTTCCTTACTCGGATGAAGTTTTCGGCGACATAGGTCTCGGCTTAAACATAGACCAGCAGACTCAGGTAATAGACCCTCAGTCAGCATTGAGAATTTCGTTCAACGGTGCGGAAATCACAGGCAGCGGCACAGAAAAAGGAACAGCCGATATCGACCTTTCTTCCATTAAGCTCGGAAAAAAATATTGCATAGACGTTTATGCAGATAACGTTAAGAAAACCATTGAATTTACGGGTGCAGCGGACGCCGCTGACAATTTGACGGCAATCCAGGACGCACTGAACGAGGCTTTCAAAAAGTCGGACGAGATCCCTAAAATCGACGAGCAGGGCGTAATATCGCTGGAAAACGGCGGAATTGTATGCGCTTTGAATAATCCGTTCGCTGAAAGAACAGGAAAGCTTGCGATAGACAACGATTCGGGCTATACGAACAAGTTCAAGGTGAACTTTGATAAGCTTGAGGACGGAAAAGAGTACACAATCGAAGTAAAAGTCGGCGATGTAGCCAAGAAAATCACTTTCACCGCAAGTGAAGAAGGCGATTATGAGGCTGCTCGTGATGAAAATCTGGCAAATATTCAGGCAGCGCTCGATGCGGCATTTGCGGATACGGGATATAAACCCGTTATTTCAAAAACTCAGGCTGTTTTGGGTACTATCACCTGCGAGGGTCAGTCGGTAGAGCTTTCAACAATAGTTCCCGAGGGAGTTGCAGACGCCGAGGAGAGCATTACCGAAAGAGACGCTTTTTATTCAAACAATTATCTGCAGCTTACGCTTGATGCGGTAAAAGCATTGAGGAGCGGCGATATTGACTACGCAAACGGTTGTATCGACAGAATAGTAGAGTCCAGCGAAAAGCTGTTGTCCGAAATCGCAAACTTAGGCTGTAATGAGGATTTCATAAGCTTTAACGTCGAACGTCTTACAACGAGAGAATTTAACCTTAGTGAGCGTCAGAATGAGCTTGAAACCGCAGACCTGGAGTCTGAGTCAACGCTGATGAAGACCTATTCGGCTCTTTACAATGCGTGCCTGCAAATGGCGTCACAGGTTGTTCCGAACAGTATATTCAATTATATCAGTTAATTAATTCAGGAGGGGGTGTTTCTGATGAATTCTAACTTGCTGCAAATTACGACTATACCGATACAGATCGAGATCAAGATTACAAACGCAAAGTTTGAGTATGCAGAGGATAGGCAGCCTAAGGTCAACGTTACCACGAAAAACGGTGGTTATGTTATGCAGGCAGAGCCTATGAAACTCAATATTGATACTTATGAGGCGAGGAAGAGTTTGGGTATGGGTCATATGAATGACGGAGATATGCTCAAGCAGAAAGCACAGGAAGGCTTTTCAATCGCTTATCAGGGATCTGCAAAGGTCGTCCAGGAGGGAGACCAGCTCGCAAGAGGAATGTCACCTTCTGAAATCGCAATAAACAATGCAAGAGCAGGCGCAACGATTGAAACGATAATGGAGTTTCTGCCCAAGGAAGGCGCAGATATAACATTTGACGAGGGAAAGCTCAATATCGAGTATCAAATGGGCACACAGGACTTTGACTGGGACCTCAAGCCCGATCTTCCGATGGAATTTATACCGGGAAATGTTGAGCTTATCGTGCGTGACAGACCCAGAGTAGAAATTGAGTACGTAGGCGGACCGATTTATGTACCGCCAAGCTCAAATCCAAATTATGAACCGCCGTATATCCCGCCGATATTTAACACGAAGGGTTGAAGTTTATGAAGATTAACACCAGAGATTTCGGAGCAACCGAGATAGACGACAGCACAATAATCAATATGCCTAACGGCATTATCGGATTTGAGGGCACAAAAAAGTATACGCTTTTGTCGCCTCTAGGAGATGATGTTTTCCCGATGTGGCTCCAGTCTGTTGAGGATAAAGAGCCTTGTTTCGTGGTTTATGACCCGATGCTCATTTATCCCGATTACCGTTTTGAAATCACAGACGAGGAACAGGAACTTTTGAAGATTGATGAAAGTACACCTTACAGGTGTCTTGCCGTAGCAATTGTCCCCGATGACTATAAAAAGACAACAATCAATCTGCGCTGCCCTATCGTTATCAATACAAAAGATAATATAGCGGCACAGGTTATGCTTGAGGATTACGATTTTAAGTGTCCCGTTTATTCTGAGGAGGCATAATATGCTGGTAGTAACGAGAAAGACCGATGAAGGCATTGTGATTGCTGACAATATTGAAATAACGGTCCTTGAAATTTCAAAGGATAAGGTTAAAATCGGAATAAATGCTCCCCGGGAAGTAAAAGTATTCAGGAGTGAACTGAAAACTGCAAAGCAGACAAACGAGCAGTCGGCGCATATATCAAATTCAGCTTTGAAACAACTTTTTGATAATCATAAACAGGAGGAAAATCAAGATGGCAGTAAGTAATTTAAGATTGAGCGGAATAAATTCGGGATATGATACCGAGGCTATGATAGAGCAGATGCTTTCGAGCTATCAGTCAAAAATTGATAGTCAGAATAAAAAGCTCACAAAGCTCACATGGCAACAGGACGCATATCGCGATATTATTGATAAGCTGACGACCTTTAAGAATAAGTATTTCGATATTCTTAATAAGAAGAGCTATATCATGAGTCCGAATACCTTCAAAAATTTCACCAGCACCGTAAGCGGAAAAACTCTCGGTGACAATGCGAAGGGATTGAGAGTATCGACGACTTCAAGCTCATCTGAGGGAAGTTATAAGGTAAGTGTAAGTCAGCTTGCATCTGCCGCAAAGGCGTCGGGAAAGTCTGTTATGCCTACCAATTTCAAGCTTGATGCATCTAAGGCTGCACAGACAGGAAAATATACGACCGATGAGGACGGAAACAGGACCTATGAATTCAGTCTTGACGTTAAAGTCGGCAGTGTATCCAAGACCGTAAGTTTCAACGCAGAACTTTCCGCAGATAAAATCGGAGATGACGGCAGCGTTGATATGGACGCATTTACGGATTCTCTTACGTCAAGCCTGAATGACGCACTCAAAGACGCTTTCGGCAAGACGGGCGGAGATTCGGATAATGACGGAGTTATTGATGATTTCATTTCCGTATCTTCAAGCACCGGTTCTTCCATTATCGAATTTAATGTCGGCGGAAATGCCGCTGTAAGCGTTTCCGAAAGAGAAGGCAGTTTCGGAATGGTAAAGGCTCAGCAGGTAGTTTCTATCTCGCCGCAGAGCGCTGTTACAGGTGAAAATACAATTGCTGTCGAAATAGACGGCAAAATCAAGAAAGTAACTTTTAACGGCGTTTCTTCAACATATTTCGACAGCAAAGACGAAAGCGGAAACGAAAGTATTCTTGCAGAGTACAACGCTCTCAAGGAGGCAGCTTACAGAGATGCGCATAATTTAAGCAGCACAGCGGTAATTGACAAGGACGCTCTTGACAAATTTACATATACAAGCGCACAGGCAGCTAATGACAGAAACACCGTATTGCTCCAGAATGCTCTTAACGAGGCATTTGACGAGGACGGAATAGTATTCGGTATTTCTGACGGAAATGTTGCCGCAATGAAGGTTGACGGTACGGCTATGTCGTTCACTATGACGGCTGTAGAGGGCGGTACGTTCGGACTTTCTAAGGGAAGTGCGTCAAACAAGATGTCTGAAAAGACAACTCTTGAGGATATGGGAATTGTTGCAAACGGCGACGATGGAAAGTATACTTTCGACATCAACGGCAAGACAATCGAGCTTGGCAGCGACGCTACTATCGGCAGCCTTATAGAGGCGGTAAACAAGAGCGGCGCAGGCGTTACGATGTCTTTCTCAAATCTTACGAATACATTTGAGCTGACCGCAAACAATATGGGCTCCGCTGAAAAGATTGAGTTTGACCCCAATAACGATGTTATTAAAGCGCTCGGTCTTGCTGACGCTGATTTTACAGAGGGCAAAAATGCTGTAATAAATGTAAACGGCACCGAGATTTATCACAACTCCAACTCGTTTACAACAGACGGTACGACTTTCAACTTTGATGAAAATATAACTATCGGCGAAGAATATGACATCGTTATCAGCAAGAGTTACGACGATGTAAAGCAGAATATCAAAGACTTTGTCGAAGATTACAACCAGCTGATTGACGACGTTTACGGCTATATCGGTACAGCTCCCGCAAGAGATGAAAAGAATAATCTTTATGAACCGCTCACCGATGCAGAAAAAGATGAGATGGACGAAAAAGATATCGAAAAGTGGGAAACAGCCGCAAAGCAAGGCGTTATTTATAACGATACGACCGTTTCAAGCATTATGTCTCAGATAAGAACCGCTCTTTACAATTCCGTTACGCTTGACGACGGATCTAAGTTCGGTATCTACAATATGGGAATAAAGACGTCTTCGGATTACAGCGATCACGGTAAGCTTAAAATTGACGAGGAAAAGTTCGACAAGGCATTTGAAGAGAACGCAGACGCTATAACCAAGCTCTTTACCGATCCCGATACAGGAATTATGGGCAAGGTCAATAAGGCTATCGACAACGCCGTAAGAACCACAGGCTCTGTAAAGGGCTCGCTTATCAGCAAGGCAGGTCTTAAATCGGGTTCTTCTTCAACCGATAACTATATTTACCGCCAGATGGAGTCCATAAAGAAACGTATAAGCCAACTTCAGGACAGATACGACAGCAAAGAAGAATACTGGTGGAAGGTATTTACAAACCTTGAATCTGTAATGGGCGATTTCAATAACCAGTCTGCTTACCTTTCCAGCTACCTCGGCGGTTTCGGAAACTATCAGTAATAATCCGACTGTAAAACTAACGCTAAGGAGTGTTGCGAAATGTCTAATCCTTATTCGGAATATAAGAAACAGTCGGTTACAACAATGACGCCTGTTGAGGTCGTAATCAGACTTTACAGAGAGATTGAACGTCAGCTCGCTATCGGGATAAATTCGGTCGAGGCTAAGGATATTCCCAAGGCAAATACGGCATTTATCAAGGCGGAGGACTGCATTGACGCACTTCGCGAATCGCTGGATATGTCAATTCCGATTTCGAAAGAGCTTGAAAGCTATTACGTTTTTTTCTACAAGGAAATAGTAAAAGCAAATGTCAGCAAGGACTGCACAGAGGTGAAGAAAATCATTCCGCTTGTAGGGGAACTTCGTGACGCTTTTACGCAGATAAGTCAGATGACAAGGCAGGAAATCGAGGCACAGGACGCTAAAAATAATAAAAAAAAGGCATAGGTTAAGCTGAAAATAATATTCTCAGGAAAGAGGGGAGAATTATGGCAGATACATTTGGCTGTGAAAAAGTCAGGGAGATTATGGAGAAGATCCTTGAAACCTTACAGGAATATGAAAAGCAGACCGATAATATGGTCAATGCGGAAATCGAGGTCATACAGCAGGGGCTTATCGCCAGAAATGAGCTGATTGCGACCCTTGATGAGCTTAAAGATGACCTTGACGCTGTGCTTGAGTTTGAAAATCCCGATGAGGCTGCACTTTTAAAACAGCTTATCAATGGTAGCTATATCAATACCCCGCTTGACGAGGAGCATAAAAAGCTGCAGATTTTGCAGAGAAATATCGCTGTTGCAAAGCAGAGGATACTCGACAAGGATAAGGTAATATCGGGACAGTTCAAGAACCAGCACATCGACTCCCGACGTGAGCTTGAGGCTCTGAAACAGACTAAGCAGAAAATCGGTTATTACAACAGTGCGGTCGTTGGCAGAGCAACAGGTCAGTCGCTTAACCGCAATCTTTAATTAAATCAAGCCGCCAAGCAGGGAGCGAGGCGGCTTTTGATTTTACAGGGGAAAATCTTCAAAAAAAGGTGGGGAGAAAAGTTGAAATGCGAGCTATGTCCGAGAAAATGCAAAGTTGACCGCTCAAAGGATACGGGATACTGTCAAATGGGAGAAAAAATTACCGCCGCAAGAGCTGCTCTCCACTATTGGGAAGAGCCTTGCATTTCGGGAGATAAAGGCAGCGGCACGGTGTTCTTTTCGGGGTGCGTGATGAGGTGCGTTTTCTGCCAGAACAGCAAGATAAGCCGTGACAAATACGGCAAGGAAATCACAGAAGAGCGTCTATCGGAGATTTTCCTGGAACTTCAGTCGCAGGGTGCATTGAACATAAATCTTGTAAATCCCACACATTTTGTTACACAAATAATAAAAGCTCTTGAAAATGCAAAGAAAAACGGATTAAATATACCGATAGTCTATAACAGCGGCGGATATGAACGTGTGGAAACGCTTAAATTGCTTGACGGACTTATTGACGTTTATCTGCCCGATGTGAAGTACTTTTCCGATGAGCTGGCAGTAAGGCTCTCAAAAGCAAACGGCTATTTCGATATTGCTATGAATGCGGTCGAAGAAATGGTAAGGCAGACGGGCAGACCCGTTTTTGATGAGAATAAGATAATACTTCGAGGAACGATCGTTCGGCATCTCGTTTTACCGAATTGTTACAAAGACAGCATTGAAGTCATAAAGCGTGTCGGAGAGCGGTTCGGCGATAAAATTTTGTTCAGCCTGATGAGCCAGTATACTCCTTTCGGCGAGGTAAAAATCAGCCCCGATTATGAAAAATTAAACCGGAGAATAACTACGTTCGAGTACAAAAAAGCGCTCGACGCAGTCATTGAGTCGAATTTACGGGGATTTATGCAGGAAAAAAGCTCAGCGAAGGAAGAATACACGCCGAGCTTTGATTTAAAAGGATTGTAATATCACAGCATTTCCGCTGCCTTTCGCATTGTACGGGAGGCGGCGGTTATGTCTTTTTCAGAGCAAATTGCCGAAACTACAGCCGCACCGTTAATTCCAAGACCGTAAAGCTGAGAAATATTTTTCTCATTTACGCCGCCTATCACGACAAACGGGATAGCGACTGATTTGCGTATTTCACGGATCATTTCGGGAGAAACAGGTACTGTATTTGCCTTCGTTGAAGTGGTAAAAACCGCCCCGACTCCGAGATAATCCGCTCCGTCGGACTGAGCTTTGGCAGCCTCTTTAGCATTATGCGAGGAAACTCCGATAATTTTATCGTCACCGAGAATTTTTCTGGCGATTTTGCACGGAATATCCGATTGACCGAGATGAACGCCGTCCGCACCGACCGCCTGACAAATATCAAGCCTGTCGTTGATTATCAGAGGAACATTGTGCGCTTTTGTTATTTTAAGCACACGAAGAGCTGTTTCGTAAAATTCTCGTGAGCTTATATCCTTTTCACGGAGCTGAACGACCGAAACACCCCCTGCAATTGCAAGCTCGACCGATTTCTCGACCGTATCGCAGGACATAAGCTTTCTGTCCGTGCAGAAATACAAGGTGTAGTCGATTTTGGATTTATCAAATCCCATTTATTTGCCCTTTCAGAAATCACTTTTCGGTGCAGAATTTTACTTCCTTACCCTCAAGTATCATATTCGTTGTGCGCACCGCACACATTTTTCCGCACATTGAGCAGGTGTGTCTGTCCGCAGGAGGAGTGCTTTCAAAGTACGCTTTTGCCTTGTCGGGGTCAACGGCGATTTTGAACATCTCGTCCCAATCCACAGCGTGACGTGCGGCAGCCATTTCGCTGTCCTTATCTCTTGCGTGAGGAACGCCCTTTGCTATATCGGCAGCGTGTGCGGCTATTTTGCTTGCGATAATTCCCTCTTTGACGTCGTTGAGGTCCGGAAGGCGAAGATGCTCCGCAGGAGTGACATAGCACAGGAAGTCTGCGCCCGAGGCAGCGGCAATCGCACCGCCAATTGCCGAAGTGATGTGGTCATAGCCGGGGAAAATGTCGGTGACAAGCGGACCCAGCACATAAAACGGAGCGTTATGGCAAATGCGTTTCTGCAGCTGCATATTTGCGGCGATTTCGTTCATTGCCATATGTCCCGGACCCTCTACCATAACCTGAACGTCTTTTGCCCAAGCCCTTTCGGTAAGAGCGCCAAGCTCGATCAATTCGGAAATCTGACCTGCGTCTGTGCTGTCGTCTATGCAGCCCGGACGGAGCGCATCGCCCAGAGAAATAGTCACGTCAAACTCTCTCAGAATATCAAGCACCTCGTCATAATATTCATAGAACGGGTTTTCGTTGCCTGTCATAGACATCCACGCAAACAGAAGAGAGCCGCCTCTTGACACAATATTCATCTTTCTGCGGTCACGGCGGAAAGCCTCAACGGCACGGCGGTTTATTCCTGCGTGAATTGTCATAAAATCCACGCCCTCTTCTGCGTGAGCACGCACTACCTTGAGAAAATCCTCCGCTTTAATATCAAGCAAATCCTTTTCAAGATAGCCGATAGCGTCGTACATAGGCACAGTGCCTATCATTGCGGGAGATTTTGCGATAAGCTCACGGCGGAAAGTATTGGTTTTGCCGTAATTTGACAGATCCATAATAGCCTCTGCGCCGAATTTTATGGACATATCGACCTTTTGCATTTCAAGGTCATAATCTTTTGCATCGCCCGAAATTCCGAGATTAACATTGATTTTTGTGCGCAGACCGCCGCCTATTCCTTCGGGAGAAAGCGATTTGTGATTGATATTTGCCGGAATACAAATCTCGCCTGCGGCTGTCTTTTCACGTATTTTTTCAGCATCGACATATTCTTTCTCCGAAACGACTTTCATTTCGGGAGTGATAATTCCCTTTTTAGCCGCTTCCATTTGTGTTGAATAATCTCTCATCATTTTTTCTCCTGTTTATTCTTATGAATGATTTTAATGTCGTGAAAATGATTTACAGGTCCGTGACCCTTTCCGACGGCATAAGATTTCTGTATAGCTTCCGTAATGTAGTCCTTGGCGGAGAAAACAGCGCCGCCAAGCGCAAACCCCAAAGCAAGATTTGCCGCAATAGACGAAGAAAGCGTACAGCCTGTGCCGTGTGTATTCGGAGAGTCTATCTTTATCGTTTTTATCGAGGAAGTATTCTCTCCGTCGTAAAGAATATCCGTCGAATATCCTGCGTCAAGATGTCCTCCCTTTACGAGAACAGCGTGCGCTCCCATAGACACAAGCTTTGCTGCGGCATTCTTCATATCGTTGACGTTCGATATTTTATCCCCCGTAAAAGCCTCTGCTTCGGGTATATTCGGGGTTATCAGGTCGGCAATCGGGAAGATATTTTCAACATACGCCGAAACAACATCGCTTTCAGAGAGCTTATCGCCGCTTGTTGCGGTAAGAACGGGGTCGCAGACGATAAATCCTGCCCTCTTGTCCGAAAGCTTTCTTGCAACAGTGCGGACAATTTCAGCCGTCGGCAGCATACCGAGCTTTACGGCGTCTATCTCAATATCCTCAAAAACGGCATCGATCTGTTTTTCGATAACATCAACGGGAAGATTGAAAACAGATATAACACGGGTAGTGTTTTCCGCAACGACTGAAGTTAAAACGCTTGCTCCGTAACAGCCGTGAGCTGCAAAAGTCTTTAAATCGGCTTGTATCCCTGCTCCTCCCGAACAGTCCGACCCTGCTATCGTAAGGCATTTCTTTATGTTTTGCATATTTAACCTCCAACAAAAAACCCCGCCAAAAGCGAGGGTTTAAGCAAAATTTGCCTTCCTTCGCTGGTATTAACCAACAGGTTCAAAGGGTTGAACGCATTGTTCTCTCAACTTAACACAGGCAGTATCGCAAAGCTGATTTTTTTGCGCTTTATCGGTATCTGTCTGAAAAAGTACCCCCGGCACTGAAAAGTATTGCGCTGGAATTGTTTGCAGTCGGTTGTCAAGACGCTTTCCATTTCCATGGAAAACGGCTTTAATCTCCGATATTTATTGTACCATATTTTCTTGTGTTTGTCAAGCAATTTATTCTTGACTAACCGCATATTGAAGTGTTATAATATAATAAATTATATCAAAGCAATTTTAAAGCAATTTTCGGAGAATTTTATGACTGATTTGCTTGTAAAAAAGTTTATAAAAGATTATGAAAATATCGAAAATCCCTCTGTGAGGACAGCCTACGGAAAGCTTTCGGGGAAGGTCGGTATTTTTTGTAATGTTTTGCTCTGCGCAGGAAAATTTGCCGCAGGAATGATTTCGGGGAGCGTTTCGATAACAGCAGACGCCGCAAATAACCTGTCCGACGCCTCTTCAAGCATTATAAGCCTTATCGGATTTAAACTAAGTGAAAGGTCTGCCGACAGAGAGCACCCCTACGGGCACGGAAGATATGAGTACTTAGCGGCATTTGTGGTTGCTGCGCTTATTCTTTCAATCGGTTTCGGGCTTTTGCGTGACGGAATAAGCAAGATAATAACTCCCACCGAAGTGGAGTTCGGGATACTTCCTGCGGTCGTTTTGGGAGTATCTATACCCGTTAAGCTGTGGATGATGTTTTTCAACAGAAAGCTCGATAAAAAAATACATTCCGAGGCTCTTAAAGCGACCTTTGCCGACAGCAGAAACGACGTTATCACCACAAGCACGGTCCTTGCGACTTTGCTGATTTCACATTTTTTCAACGTTAAACTCGACGGGATTATCGCAGCGGCTGTTTCGATTTTTATTCTGTACAGCGGCATCGGACTTATCAAGGACGCAATGGACACTCTCTTAGGAAAAGCGCCCGATGAAGAGCAGGCAGAAGAAATCCGCAGAAAAATACTCTCCTATAAAGGAGTTATGGGGACGCACGACCTTATGATACACGATTATGGTCCTGTGCGGCAGTTTGCGACGGTTCACGTAGAAGTTCCTGCCGAAATGACGCTTGTGGAGTGCCACGAAATAATTGATAACATTGAACGGGATTTTCTCCGCAGCGGACTGAATATGCTGGTTCACCCCGACCCTATTGCTTCGGAGGACACGCTTGAAGGAAAAATCAACTTTGAGCTTTGCAGGATAGTCAAAAAAATTGACGAGCGTATCACTATTCACGATTTAAGGACAGTTCATAACGAAGATGAAACAAAAATCATCTTTGACTGCGTTGCTCCCCCGAACAGCGGTCTTTCCGAGGACGGAATAAAGGAAGAAATTTCCCGGTTTATGGCGGTGAAATTCCCCGGTATCCGCTGTGTAATATCCTTTGACAGCGGTTTTGCAAGTATCCCGAAATCCTCCGAGGAGGAATAGCAAGAAAAGAAGTGATGATTTGAAGTACTTTTTCCACGCCGAAACTCAAAAATATAAAAAACGCCTGAAATTTACGGTTTTGCTTGCGGCAATGTCGGTTTTTGCAGTAAGCACATTCTGCACGGTCAATATTGTTCTTAATCTCGGATCGGAAGTGATACTTCTCCTGCTTGCCGTGATAGGCGGCTGCCTGTTTCTGGGAATGACTGCCTCTTTTATGGCGGTTTATTTTGCGGATAAGTACATTCGCCGACACAGCAAATATACCTATTTTGACTTTCTTCCAAAGGGAATGATTTTCAGCGAATATGCGGGAGAATTTGTCCGTTACGGCAACAAGGTAATACTCAGAAGGCTTTATTATATCCCGTTCGATAAGCTGACCGAAGTTTCCCGTGACCCTAAAACTGCTCCTCACAATTTGTCGTTTTCGGGAGAGATACGCTCATATTTTCACGAGAGCGACAGATTGGGTTATCACGTAAACGAGGACAACGACATTGAGTTTGACAGTATCGAGCTTAATGTCCGACTTTTTGAAATTATTCCGCAGCTTGTCATCAAGGATCGTTTCGGCAACACGAAAAAGCTGGAAAAATCCGTAAATTTTTATTGGGAGCAGTTTAAAAATACGCCCGAAAAAAAACCGTTCAATATCTCAGAGCATATTTCGGTGGAGAAACGAAAAAAACTCCGTACGTCAAATGCGGCGCTTGAAGCTCCCAGCTACAGCAGAAACTGGAAATAAGCCCCCGTTCCCGAAAGAACGGGGATTTTGCTCTTCCCAAAAGCATAAAAAAATAATTTCTCTGTCATAAAATGATAAATCAAAGCGATTATTCTTGACAATTACGAGGAAAAGTGGTAAAATAGTAGAGAATAATGAAGCGAGAAAAAACAAAGCTTGCAAAAAGGTTCATATTCCCGCTCCTGAATTAAATTTAAGGAAGGTAGATTACTATGGAAATCAGAATTGAAAAGACAAAAACTCCTAAGGCAAAGCCGCAGGATGAGTCAAAGCTCGGTTTCGGTCATATTTTTACAGACCATATGTTCGTTATGGACTATGATACAGGCAAGGGCTGGCACGACGCAAGAGTTGTACCTTACGGTAATATTGAGCTTTCCCCTGCCGCTATGGTACTCCATTACGGTCAGGAGATTTTCGAGGGTCTGAAGGCTTACAGGACAGCAGACGGCTCAATTCAGTTTTTCCGTCCCGAAGAGAATTTCAAGAGAATGAATATCTCCGCAGAGCGTCTTGTTATTCCCGAAATTCCTGTCGAGGACGCATTGCAGGCTCTTCATACCGTCGTAGAAGTCGATAAGGACTGGGTTCCTCATACCGACGGAGCGTCTTTGTACATTCGTCCCTTTATTTTCGCAGCAGACCCGTTCCTCGGCGTTCGCCCTGCCGATAAATATTACTTTATGATAATTATGAGCCCGTCGGGTGCATATTATTCTACAGGACTTGAGCCTGTTTCGATCTACGTTGAAACTAAATATGTAAGAGCCGTAAGAGGCGGTATGGGCTTTACCAAAACAGGCGGAAACTACGCTGCCTCGCTCCATTCGCAGGACGACGCACATAAGCTCAACTATTCGCAGGTACTCTGGCTTGACGGTATCGAGCAGAAGTACATCGAAGAAGTCGGCTCTATGAACATTATGTTTGTTATTGACGGAGAAGTCGTTACTCCTCAGCTGCAAGGTTCGGTTTTAAGCGGAATTACGAGAAAATCCGTTCTGGAGCTTTGCAAGAAGTGGGGAGTTAAGGCGACCGAACGCAGAATTTCCATTCAGGAAGTCGCAGACGCTTATGACGCAGGAAAGCTCGACGAGGTATTCGGTACGGGCACAGCGGCTGTCGTATCTCCCGTAGGTCATCTCCGTTGGGGCGATAAGGTAATGGAAATCGGCAACAATAAGATAGGAAAGCTCACACAGCGCCTCTACGATACAATGACGGGAATGCAGTACGGCAAGCTCCCCGACGATATGGGCTGGATTGAAAAGCTTTAAGGAGAATTTTATGACTAAGCATGCGTTTTCTCTGATGATTGCGCTGATTTTACCGATTGTGATGTTCTGCGGATGCTCTTCGGAGCAGAAAAAACAGCTTACTCTCGGTGAATATAAGGCGGCAATGGAAAGCGCCTGGGACAAATACCTCAATTCAATGCTGGATTTTATTGATTTGATTCCGCTTGAAGAAAACGAGGAAAGCGTCAGAACGCTTGGGGAAAACGCTGATAAGGCTGAGCCTGTTCTTGAAATGAGAAGGCAGTGCCTTGATGATTTTAAGGCGATTGTTCCTCCCGAAAAGTACGAAGAACTGCACCAAAGCCTTATCGAATCGGAGGACGCCTGGGAATACCGCCAGCTTGAGCTTTACGGAGAGCTTTTCAAGGTGACGAGCCTTGATGAGCTGAAAGCGGTAAACCTGCAGTTCAAGGAACGTGAGGAAAAGCTGTCCGAAACGGAAACGGGTATGCCTTTTACAACGGTTTATCTTATGATAAAGGCAAAACTTGAGTCGGAATTTCCCGAAACGGAAAACACAGAAAATGCGGTTTCGCAATAATAAAGAAAGGTAAAGTGATTTATGGACAACAAGCAGAAATCTCTTGATACTATCAAAACGCTGTGCATTCACAGAGGATTTGTTTATCCGGGAAGTGAAATTTACGGCGGACTTGCAAATACGTGGGATTACGGTCCTCTTGGAGTTGAGCTTAAAGAAAATATTAAAAAAGCGTGGCGCAAAAAGTTTATTCAGGAGAACAAATACAATGTCGGTCTTGACTCCGCTATCCTGATGAACCCTCAGACGTGGGTCGCTTCGGGACACGTAGGAGGCTTTTCCGATCCGCTTATGGACTGCAAGGACTGCAAGACCCGTCACCGTGCGGATAAGCTTATCGAGGACTTTGGCGAAACCGATGCAAACGGCTGGTCCAACGAGAAGATGGTCGAGTATATTCGTGAAAAGGGTATCAAATGCCCTAACTGCGGAAGTACGAATTTCACCGATATTCGTCAGTTTAATCTGATGTTCAAGACCGCACAGGGCGTTACCGAGGACAGCAAGAACGATCTTTATCTCCGTCCTGAAACCGCACAGGGTATTTTTGTGAATTTCGCCAATATTCAAAGAACATCACGCAAAAAAGTGCCTTTCGGCGTGGCTCAGGTCGGCAAATCTTTCAGAAACGAGATAACTCCCGGACAGTTTATTTTCCGTGTGCGTGAATTTGAACAAATGGAGCTTGAATTTTTCTGCAAGCCCGGAACGGATCTGGAATGGTTCGAGTACTGGAGGACCTATTGCAGAAATTTCCTGATTTCGCTCGGCATAAAGGAAGAAAATATCCGTCTGCGCGACCATTCTCCCGAAGAGCTTTGTTTCTATTCAAAGGCTACCACGGATTTTGAGTACCTTTTCCCGTTCGGTTGGGGAGAGCTTTGGGGCGTTGCCGACAGAACCGACTATGACCTCAATCAACATATCAAAACAAGCGGAAAATCTCTCGAATATTTCGACCCCGAAACCAACGAAAAGTATGTTCCTTATGTTATTGAGCCTTCGCTGGGCGTAGAACGTCTGTTCCTTGCAATCGTCTGCGACGCATACGACGAAGAACAGCTTGAGGACGGCACAACGAGAAATGTTATGCACTTCCACCCTGCCCTTGCACCCGTGAAAGCGGCGGTTCTTCCCTTGTCGAAAAAGCTTTCGGAGAAGTCCACAGAGCTTTTTGAAGAGCTTTCCAAGAGTTTTCCTGTTGATTTTGACGAGGCAGGTGCAATAGGAAAGCGTTATCGCCGTCAGGACGAAATCGGCACGCCGTTTTGCATCACCTACGATTTTGACAGCGAAACCGACGGCTGCGTAACTGTCCGTGAGCGTGACACGATGCAGCAGGTAAGAATACCGATTGCCGAAGTAAAGGCATATATTGAGGAAAGAATTTTCTTTTGACAAGACAGGAGGTAAACCATGAATTTTGAAGAAATAGTGGAAAAGGTCCGCAGTATGAAAGACAGCATTGACGCTTCCAACACGGATTTTCTGGCGGTAATGGTAACGCTTACGGGCAAGAACGGCGGCGTTTTTTACGTTGAAATAAAGGACAAAAAGGTTAATGTTGAACCTTACGAATACAACGACAGAAGTTGTGAAATCGTTATGACTCCCGAAAATTTTTTGAAGTTCATCGACGGAAAGCTTGACCCTGTTATTGCTTATACAACAGGAAAGCTCAAAGTAAAGGGCGATTTGGGAAAAGCTCTGGAGTTTTCAAAGCTGCTTAAAAAGTGATTTTTTCATAAAAAAGGCTTTTTCTATAAGACAAATTCCCCGTTTGCCAAATCGGGGAATTTTTTTAAAAATATAATAATCAAGCGCTTTGAAAAAAGTGCTTATTTTTTTGCAACTTTTTTCGATTTACGGGGTATTATTATCAGAAAGAAAAAAACGGAAAAAGCGCCAAATGGCGTTTATATAGATATTCAGCAAAAAATTTCAGCATTAAACAGACAAAATAATCGGGGTTCACATAAGCAAATGGCGCTTTTTCACCGATTTGTCCGGCAGAAAAGAGGTATACTATGAAAAAATACTTGTCAATTATAGCGGCGGCAGCGGTCATACTTTCGCTGACAGGCTGTGCAGGAAAAACATACGATTTGCCTGACTCAAATGCGACGGAAAGTCCGTCTGCTGTCGACTCTGTTCCTTTGGAAAATGCGGAAGGTGAAGGTTATGAGTCGACCGACCTTACGGGCATAACTCCCGGCAGAAGTAAGGTCGGTGATACGATAAGCGAGGGCTTGGATATAGCTGCCGAAAGCGTCAATGATGCGGGTGATTTTTCCGAACCGCAGGCAGGAATGCTTACGGGCGGCGAATGGAACGACAATGCTCATTGGGAGGACTGGCAGGATCTGTATTCTACTCACAGCGAATGGAACAGCTTAAAGGAGATATGGGAGAACCGCACAGCCCACCGAGTAGCCGTAACGGTCACTTCAGACGGAAAAACCCCTGTTGAGGGCGCAAAATTATGGGGCAAGGGCTGCTTAAATTCCGCAGTTACCGATAATAAAGGCAGGGCTTATCTGTTCTTTGATGATACCGCTCCGTTTGAATTATCCTGTGAGTGCAAAGATAAAAGCTGTTCGTTAAATGTGGATTGGGTAGATCCTTCGGTCGACCAGACAATAAGCATAACCCTTGACGGTTCAGAGTCATCTGTCGGCGGCAAACTCGACCTTATGATTATGTGCGATACCACAGGCTCTATGAACGACGAGCTGGATTATCTCAAGAAAGAACTTGAAAATATCGTGCGGAAAATCAAGTCCGACAATGAAAATATTCCCACCAACATCAGCGTGAATTTTTACCGTGACGAGGGCGACGAATATGTAGTCCGTCAGTTTCCGTTTACAGATGATATTGAAGAGGCTGCGGCTGCTATTCGGGAGCAGTCGGCGGACGGCGGCGGAGATTTCGCCGAGGCTGTCCACGCAGCCCTTGAAAGTGCGCTTGACAATCATGAATGGAGAGAGGACGCCGTGAAAATTATGTTCCTTGTGCTTGACGCTCCCCCTCACGAGGACGCACAGATAATCGACAGCGTAAACGACAGCATTAAAAAAGCCGCAGAAATGGGCGTCAGAATTATCCCGTTAGCCTCCAGCGGAATTGATACATCTACCGAGTATCTTCTTCGCACGATTGCATTTCAGACGGGCGGCACCTACACTTTCCTCACCGACGACAGCGGCATAGGAAACAGTCATCTTGCGCCGACTGTCGGTGCGTTTAACGTAGAAAAGCTCTCCGATATGCTGATAAGAATAGTAAACAGCTATCTTGAATAAAATACGCTTTCAAAGGCGGCAGAAATGCCGCCTTTTTGCTTTAATCAAGGCTTTTGTGAAAAATTTGGATTTTATAAAAAGTGAATTTATTCGATTATTTTTGACAGAATATCTGTAAAGGAGGGGAGAATTTTATGAATATTTCAAATCAAGAATACGGCAGAATAGTAAAACGTGTTTCGCCGCCTTCTTCAATGACAAAAACAATTCCTATGGCTTTTGTGGTAGGAGGAGCAATCTGCGTTTTGGGAGAGGCTCTGCTCAATATGTACGGCGCAATCGGATTTTCGCAGGACAATGCAGGAGCAATGACTTCACTTACGCTGATTTTTTTGAGCGCACTTCTTACGGGCTTAAAGCTTTACGACAGAATTGCACAGCACGCAGGCGCAGGAACGCTTGTTCCCATAACGGGATTTGCAAACTCCGTTGTGTCGCCCGCTCTTGAATTTAAATCAGAGGGTTATGTCCTCGGTCTTGGTGCAAAAATGTTTATCATCGCAGGACCTGTGCTGGTTTACGGCATTTCAGCTTCAATAATTTACGGCGTGATTTATTATATACAGACGCTTCTTTAAAGGGGGAAGATTTTGTGTCGGTTTGCGAAGGAAAAACTTTTCGATACAGCAATGCGTCAATCATTTCTTATGGTTCGGTGGCAGGATCGGTTGAAAGCGAAGGACCATTCGGAGACGAATTTGACGAAATAATCAAGGATAACAAGGGCAGCGCACAGACGTGGGAACAGGCGGAGGCTCTTTTTCAGCAGAAAGCGCTCAAGCACGCTATGGATAAAGCAAATCTTGTTCCCGAAAAAATGGATCTGGTTTTTGCGGGAGATCTGCTTAATCAATGCATAGGCTCGTCCTGCGGATTAAAGGACTATTATATACCGTTTTTTGGAATTTTCGGCGCTTGTTCGACCTTTGCCGAAGGCTTAATTCTTGCAGGAGCAATGGTAAACGCAGGTTATGTCGATAACGCTGCGGCAGTTACTTCATCGCATTATTCTTCGGCGGAAAGGCAGTTCAGATTTCCGCTGAATTACGGCGGAGTGCGTACTCCGACTGCTCAATGGACGGCGACGGCAGCAGGAGCGGCAATTATTTCTGCAAGTCAGAAACCCCCGTTCATCAAAGCAGCAACAGTAGGAAAAATCGAGGATATGGGAATAACCGACGCCAACAATATGGGTGCGGCTATGTCGGGCGCTGCTTATGATACGATTTCCCGTCATCTCAAGCATATGTCCTCACACCCTGAGGATTATGACGCAATTATTACGGGAGATTTGGGAGAAGTCGGCAGCAATATGCTTTATGAGCTTTTCAAACGCGACGGTATTTCTATTGAGCAGCATCACAAGGACTGCGGTTTGATGATTTATGACCGTGAAAAGCAGGACGTTCACGCAGGGGGAAGCGGCTGCGGCTGTTCTGCGTCAATGATGTGCGGACACTTTTTGAAACACGTTGAAAACGGCGATTTAAAGCGGATATTGTATGTAGCGACAGGTGCGCTGATGTCTCCGACAATTGTTCAGCAGGGAGAAAGTATCCCCGGAGTAGCGCACGCCGTTGAGATAACGTATAAGTGATTTTATAGAAAAGGTGAAAAATATGGATTTATTTCTCGATTATCTTTGGGCATTTCTTGTAGGAGGAGCTCTCTGTGCGATAGGACAGGTCCTTATAGATCTGACAAAGCTCACTCCTGCCAGAATACTCACGTCTTATGTAGTGGCAGGCGTGGTTTTAGGCGCATTGGGCTGGTATGATCCTATCATTGAGGTCGCAGGCGGCGGCGCTACCGTTCCCTTGACAGGATTTGGAAATCTTCTGGCAAAAGGAGTGCGCCGTGCCGTTGATGAAAACGGACTTCTCGGCGCATTTATGGGCGGATTTACTTCGGCGGCGGTTGGAGTTTCGGCTGCGATCTTCTTCGGTCTGATAGCATCCCTATTCTTTAAGAGCGGCACAAAAATCAATGAAAAATGACAGTTTTTCAAGGACCTTTTCTCAGAGAAGGTCCTTAATGCTCTTCGAGAATGATTTTTTCCAGCTCTTTGGCATTTTCTGCAAGAAATTTCGGAGAAAAACCTGCAAGTTCGGCTCTGTCACGAAAACCCCAAAGCACGCCGCATACGTCAATTCCTGCGTTTGAGGCAGTCTGCATATCGACGGAGCTGTCACCTATGTAAAGCGGCGAAAAGCCGTCTTTTTTATACTTCTCAGCGAGATACAGCGCAGCTTCGGGCGAGGGCTTTTTCGGAAAACCGTGTTCTCCGCCGACTATCTCCGTTATTTTGTCCCCAAAGAACATTTTCAGCAGCTCACAAGCAAAGCTGTGCGATTTGTTTGTGTTGCAAAGGCAAGTTATCCCACAGGAACAAAGCTTGCCGAGCAGCTTTGAAATGCCGTCATACGGCTTTGTGGCATCGGTTTTATGCTGCTCGTAATATTTTGTGAAAAGCTCATATGCCGTATTAAAGTCGGTTTCGGTCTGTTCTTCCGGTAAAATTCTCTTGATTAGTACAGGAATTCCGTTTCCTACGAATAATTTATAATCCTCTTCCCCGTAAGTGGGATAATTCAGCTGCGAAAGAGCGTAATTTCCTGCGGCGGCAAGATCTCCCAACGTATTCAGAAGAGTACCGTCAAGGTCAAAAATCACGGGATTGTACATAATTTATGCTCCTGTTCTGTCTATTTTTTGAAAAATCTTATATTTTTTCTGCCTCTGTTCTATTATAAATCAGAAAAATTGCTTTGTCAACTTGAAATTTACATACAAATATGTTATAATAGTAGATGATTGATTGAAAAAGCCCATTGGGGTTTTAAAAACATAATTTTATAATATTCAATAATGAATAGACGGAGTTTATATTTTAATGGAGTATTTTGATTTATATTCTATCGACCGTCAGCCTCTCGGAAGAAGAGTTATGCGAGGAGCGCCGATACCTTACGGGGAGTATCATATTGTTGTTCAGGTTATGACGGTAAATGAAAACGGGGAAATTTTGCTTACGCAGAGAGTTCCGGAAAAAACCAGCGGAGGCAAATGGGAATGTTCGGGGGGCTGCGCCGTTGAGGGAGAAACCTCCCGTGATGCTGCTGTCAGGGAGCTTTTTGAAGAAACAGGCATAAGAGCCCGTCCTGAAGAACTTCAGCTTGAATGGACGATGATCACCGACAGTATGCTGAGAGATTTTTACGTCCTTGTAAGAGATGTGCCGCTTTCGGCTCTTAAATTGCAGACAGTAGAGGTTTGTGCGGCAAAATGGGTGTCCTTTGAGCGATTTTGCGAAATGGCGCACAGCGGTCAGACGACCCGTACGGTTGCTCGCTGGATAAACAATCGTTATGACGAGCTTTATGCTCTTACGCAAAGGGCGTCTTACAGGCGGAAAAACGGAGGAAATTTTGTTTGAACAAAACGGTTGAAAAAATAAAACAGCTCGTTTTTTCGGGCGATTTTTCGGGAAATACCAAAGAAGAAATTTTTGCCCGTTGTTATAAAGCGGTGGAAAAAACTCTTGAAATAACGCCTTTCGACCAACAGCTTGAGGCGGCTTTGGCGCTCTCCGAAGGGAAAATAGTGCAGATGCAGACGGGCGAGGGCAAGACGCTCTGTGCGGTTTTTGCCGCTTGCTGTCACGCATTGAACGGCGGAAACGTCCACGTACTTACGTTTAACGATTATCTGGCAAAACGTGACTGCGAGTGGATGAAACCCGTTTATGATGAAATGGGCGTTTCGGTTGGCTGTATCACCGAAGATACTCCCCGTGAACAGCGCAGAGAGATTTATCTCAGGCAGGTCGTATACATTACCGCAAAAGAGGCGGGATTTGATTATCTCAAAGATTTTGCTTGCTTTGAAACCGAAAAAATGTGCTTTCCAAAGCCCGATTTTGCGATTTTCGACGAGGCGGACAGCATTCTTATCGACGAGGCGAGGATACCTCTTGTTATCGCAGGAGATGTCGCTGTCCGTGAAAACGGCAGCACAGCCGCTGTTTACGGGAAAATAGACTGTTTTTCCGAAGGCGATTATGAGTTCGACGAGGAATCGAGAAATATTTATCTTACCGATAACGGTGCGGACAAGGCTGAAATGATATTTTCCGCAGATAACATTTACAGCGAAAAAAACACGGGACTTCTTGCAAAAATTACCGCCTGCATAAAGGCAAGGGACATTTTGCAGGAGGATAAGGATTATATCGTAAAGGACGGGAAAATCGTTCTAATCGACGAATTTACGGGAAGAGCCGCCGCAGGGCGTGTTTTCCCCGGAGAGGTTCAGTCTGCCTGCGAGGCAAAACACGGGCTTAAAATCACTTCAAGAGGCAGAATTATCGGAAGTATCGCTTTGCAGTATTTTGCACGGCTTTACCCGAAAATTTCAGGTATGACGGGAACAGCCGAAACCTCGCAGGAAGAGTTTGAAAAGTTCTACGGAATGCTTACTGCAATCATTCCCACAAGGCTGCCCTGTAAAAGAATAGACCACCCTGTTGAGATTTATTTTAACGGCGAGGAAAAGAGAAAAGCCGTTGTAAACGCCGTAAAAGAGGCTTACGAAAAAAAGCGTCCTGTGCTTGTAGGAACGGAGAGCATCAGCGAAAGCGAAAGCCTTGCCGAAGAGCTTATGAAAATCGGCATTGAATGTAAAGTCCTCAATGCCAAAAATAACTTTGAAGAGGCAGGAATTATCGCAAAAGCAGGCGAACGGGGCGCAGTCACCATTTCAACAAATATGGCAGGACGCGGCGTCGATATAAAGCTGGGCGGCGAGGACAGTTCGGATAAGGATTTTGTGGTTTCTGTGGGCGGTCTGCTTGTTATCATAACATCAATGAGAGAAAGCTCACGTATCGCACAGCAGCTCAGGGGAAGAGCAGGACGTCAGGGAGATGTCGGAGAGAGCAGGTTTTTTGCGGCTCTTGACGATGAAATTATGGTGAAAAACGGCTTGAAAAAGCTCTGCGGAAGACATTATCCCACAGAGGCGTTTGAGGGAGCTGTTACAGACAAAACCGTCCTGCGAGAGGCAGAGCGTATCCAGAGAATATCCGAAAGCAACGCTTTTGACGAGCGTGTAAATCTGATGAAATACACGTTTATCGGTGAAAAGCACCGTGAAATGACCTTTTCAAAGAGAAATGCGCTGCTTGACGGAGAATATAATTCCGATATGTGGCAGAAATACAGTCCCGAATTATACGAAAAAGCCTGTGAAAAATTCTCGAAAGAGGCAGTCGCAAAGCTGGAAAATGAAGTGCTTGCGGCTCTCCTGAACGAATTTCACAGCGATTATCTTGACTATACGGCTTATTTGCGTGAGGGCATACATCTTACGCAGATTGCAGGAAGAAATCCTGCCGAGGAATACAATATCGCCTGCGAGGAGTATTACGAAAGCGCTACAAAGTCCGTTCCCGAAAGAATGGGCGAAAAGCTGGAAGAGCTTGTCCGCTGCGATAAAATTGAGGATTACAAAATAGAAAAGCCCACAAATCTCTATACCTATCTGCTGAATGATATGGCTGAGGAGTTTAAGGCTAAGCCTATCCTGCTTAATGTTTTCTCAGAAGATGATGACGAAGAAAGCTCTTCCGATACAGAGCAGGACGGAGAAAAGCAGGGATTTTTCAAAAAATTGTTCGGGAAGAAATAAGGTGAGTTTTTTGTCGACCGTTTGCGCTATTGCTACACCTGCCGCTGTAGGCGGAATTTCCGCAGTAAGGATTTCGGGAGAGCAGGCTTTTGAAATTGCCGGAAAGGTTTTCAAGCCGTTTTATCCTAAAATCGAGGTAAAGGAAATGAAAGGCTACACGGCGGCTTACGGTAAAATATTTGACGGCGGTGAGCGGCTGGATGACGGAGTTTTGCTGGTTTACAGAGCACCTCATTCCTATACGGGAGAGGACGTTTGCGAAATTTTCTGCCACGGCGGCATTTATGTGACGCAGCGTGTGCTTACGGCTTGCCTTAAATCGGGAGCAGAGCCTGCTGCGGCGGGTGAATTTACCAAAAGAGCGCTGCTCAACGGGAAAATGTCGCTTACTCAGGCGGAGGCAGTTGCAGATATAATTTCAGCGCAGGGACAGCAGCTTTTGTCCTGCTCGAACGCACAGCGTGAGGGGGCGTTATACCGAAGAGCAGAGGCTGTTTCTGAGAAAATAATGGAGGTATCCGCTCAAATTTCCGCCTGGATAGATTATCCTGACGACGATACCCCCGTTGTAACTCCCGAATGGCTTTCGGAAAAGCTGTCCGATGTAGAAAATGATCTCAGTGAGCTGCTTTCGGAATATGACACGGGACGGCTTATCCGTGAGGGAATTTCCTGCGTTATCGTCGGAAAACCCAACGTCGGCAAGTCCACGATTATGAACAGCCTTTCGGGTCGTCAACGGAGCATTGTAAGCTCGGTTGCAGGAACAACAAGAGATATTGTCGAGGAAACGGTAAATTTAAACGGTGCGGTCTGCCTGCTTTCGGACTGTGCAGGAATACGTGAAACCGATGATGAAATTGAAAAAATCGGCGTGGAAATTATGCTGAAGCGCCTTGAAAACGCAGATGTCGTTTTGGCTGTTTTTGACGGCTCAAAAGAGCTTTCGGACGAGGATTTGCGTCTGATAGAGCATATCGGCAGCAAAAACGTTATTCCTGTCGTAAATAAAAGCGATTTGGAGATAAAGCTTGACCTTAACGCCGTTGAAAGTCGGTTAGGAAAAGCTGCGGTAATTTCGGCGAAAGAGGGAAAAGCAGCTGAGATAATCGGAAAAGAGATAACGTCACGGCTAAAGCTTGACAGATTTGACGGTAATGCAGGATTTCTTGCAAACGAGCGGCAGAGAGCCTGCGTTATCCGTGCGGAAGAACACGTCCGTGCGGCTCTTTCGGCAGTAACCGCAGGAGTTACCGCAGACGCTGTCGGAGTAGAGCTTGAGGCTGCGCTTGACGCTGTTTATGAGCTTTCGGGAAAGAAAGCAGGCGATGAGGTCATCGCTGAGGTGTTCAAAAGATTTTGCGTCGGAAAATAACATACTTTGAGGTGTTTTTATGAACATACTGATCATAGGCTGCGGCACGGTGGGCAGTACGCTTGCGGCGGAGCTTGACAGAAAGGGAAACGATATTTCGGTCATTGACAGAAACGCCGACAGTTTTGACTCGCTGCCTGCGAATTTCAGCGGATTTACCGCAACAGGAATAGCTATCGACCAGGACGTTTTAAAGCGTGCGGGAATAGGTTCCTGCGATGTGCTTTTTGCCGTTACGGACAACGACGATATGAATTTAATGACCGCACAGATAGCAAAATGTGTGTTCAACGTACAGAAAATCTTCGTGAGAGTGGATAATGTTGCGAAATGCAGCGTGTTTGAAAATCTCGATGTGAATATAATCAGCCCCACTAAACTTACCGTAAGTGCAGCGTGTAAGGCTCTTGATGAAGGCGAGTCTGAGGATAAGGAGCTGCAATTCGGAAACGCACAGATAAAATTTTCGGTAATAGGACTTCCGGAGAATTATATCGGCTGTCTGCCAAGCGATATTGAGCTTGAAAGTGACGAGTCGCTTTTCGGGATAATACGCGAAAGCACGGGATTTATTCTGTACCGTGATCAGCCTGTTGCGTTTGAAATGGGCGATAAACTGGTTTTTGCCAAAAAGAATTGAGGTAAATTATTATGAAAGCAATAATCGTTGGCGGCGGAAAGGTCGGTTTTTATCTCACGAAAACGCTTTTGGAGCATGATTATGAGGTAACGATAATTGAGCATGATAAAGAACAAAGCCGTTACTGTGCAAATACTCTCGACGCAGAGGTGTCCTGCGGAGACGGCACTTCCGTTGAAACGCTTGCGTCCTGCGGAGCGGATAAAGCGGACTGCATTATTGCGGTCACGGGACTTGACGAATGTAATCTTATTTGCTGTCAGGTGGCAAAGCGTGCGTTCGGCATAAGAAAAACTATCGCAAAAGTAAACAATCCCAAAAATGCAGAGGTTATGAAACAGTTGGGCGTCGATATTGTCGTTTCTGCTACGGATAATATTATCCAGCTTTTGGAGAACGAGGTTGATTTCAGCTCAATGAAAAGGCTGCTTTCGCTTGACGAAGACAACGATGAAGCCTCTCTTGTACAGATAACCCTGCCCGAAGGATATGTCTATGAGGGAAAAACAATTGCAGAGCTTTCTCTTCCCGACCAGTGCAATATAGCCTGCATAAACCGTGACGGAAGAACGATTATTCCAAGAGGCGGTACAATGCTTTTAAGCAGAGATGAAGTGCTGGTTGTTATGATGAATTCAAAGGAAAAAGAACTCAGACGAGCGCTGAAGATAAAAGGGTGATGATTATGGAAAAGAAACGACCTGTCGGAAGACCGAAGAAAAGCGATAAGCCTGTTAAAAAGGCTGTCAAAAAGAAGGAAACCAAATCAACAGCCGCTAAAAAATCACCGCAGAACGATATAATTTTTGCGCTGGATATAGGCACTCGCACGGTTGTGGGCGTGCTGGCGAAAAAAACGCCTGACGGCTGTATAATTCTCGATATGGAAACCGCAGCGCACGAAAAACGTTGTATGAGCGACGGTCAGATCGAGGATATCAAGGCTGTTTCCGATGACATTAAAAAGGTCAAGAAAGCTCTTGAACAGCGCAGAGGAATTTCGCTTTCAACCGCCTGCATAGCTGCTGCCGGACGTGCGCTGAAAACGGTTCGCTGCTCGTGGGAATACAAACTTCCCACGGAAAAAATGATTACAGATGAAATTCTCAAGGTAACCGAGCTTGACGCTGTCCGCAGAACGTGTGCGGATTTTGCCTCGAAAAATGACTCTTCGGCGTTTTATTGCGTGGGTCACAGCGTTATTTCGCTTTCTCTTGACGGATTTAAGGTGTCCAAACCCGAGGGTCATAGGGGAGAGCGGCTTACAACAGAGATTATTGCGGCATTTTTGCCTGCTTATGTTGTGGAAAGTCTTTGCTCGGCAGTGGACGAGTCGGGTCTTGAAATTTCGGGAATAACCCTTGAACCGATAGCGGCAATGAATGCGGTAATTCCCTCTGAACTTCGCCTTATCAATCTGGCACTGTGCGATATAGGCGCAGGCACTTCCGATGTCGCCGTTTCACGTGACGGAAGTGTCGTTGCCTATGGTATGTCCACAACGGCAGGCGATGAAATAACCGAAGTGTTAATGAAAGAACTTCTGGTGGATTTTAACACGGCAGAAATGCTGAAAACAAGCTCCGAGGACGAGATCGTCTATACAGATATTCTTTTGAGGGAGAATTTGATTAACAAAAACCGTGTGCTTGAAATAATCGCTCCTGCGATAGAAGAGCTTGCAAAGGTTGTGGCACAGGAAATACTTTCGGCAAATGCGACTCCTCCGCAGGCGGTATTTCTCGTAGGCGGAGGCAGTAAGATAGAAGGACTTGCAGAGCGTGTTGCAGGCGAGCTTAAAATGGATAAATCAAGAGTTATTATCGGAAGAAAAGAGCTTTTCAGAAGAATAATCTCCCCCGAAGATATGCCCCTTGACGCAGAGCACGCCACTCCTTTGGGAATTGCTTTGAGCTACGGCGAGGGCGTTTCCTACGATTTTACTACAATTACTGTCAACGGTAAAAAGCTCCGTGCGCTTGACACAAGGCGGCTTACGATTTTTGAACTTCTTAATTTTGCGAAAATCAAGCCCGAAGACCTTATTGCAGGCGCAGGAAAATCGCTCTCGTTTACGTTAAACGGAGAACCTGTCACACTTCGGGGCGAGCCTGCAAAGCCTTCGGAAATTCTTTTGAACGGAGAGGCAGCGTCGCTTAATACCGTTGTTGCAAAGGGCGATGAGGCGGTAATTGTTCCTGCAAAAAAGGGAGAAAATGCGTCGGCTCATATTTCGGATTATTTTGAGATGCAGAAGATAAAGTCGTTTACGGTAAACGCTTTCGGCAAGAAAACCCGTGCAGGTGTTTTCGTTATGATAAACGGAAAAGTGGTTTTCGGCGACAGACGCATAAACGAGGGCGATGAAATAGTCCTTGTTGAGAAAGAAACTCTCGGAAAGCTTACGGCGTCGCTCGGTATAAACGGCGATGTTCTCCTTAACGGCAAAAAAGCGGATAATTCTGAGCTGCTGAACAGCGGAGATATTATAGATTATGCAAAGCCTTTCACAGAGGTCGCAAAATCCGTATCGCCTGCCGACGAGGTCGGACAAGACCCTGTCCAAACAAATGAAAATGAGCCTATTGTCACGGTAAACGGGATTGAAACACGTTTTCCTGCGAGAAGTGACGGGAAACCGCCGATTTTCCTTGATGTGGCGGCGGCTTTTTCGGACGACCCGACACAGCTGCTCGCTCACGCAGGGGTAATAACGATAAACGGCAAGATAGCCCGTCTTGACGAGGTAATACATAATGGTGATGTTATTGTTATAGAATAACGTTCTTGTGAGTTTATATATGAAGAATTATTTAAAATTTACGGCAATGCTGCTTGCAGCGGCAATCATTTCGGGCTGTTCAAAAATCCCCGATTATACCGTGAGCGGAGATCTATCTGACGACACCGAACAGGAGCAGTCGTCGGAAAGTTCGGGAAAATCCGACGCCTATACCACAAGCGATTATATCGTTGTTAAACAGAATTTCCTGTCAAAGCTTAATGCAGAGGGTGGGGTTTTCGAGGACGCTTATGAGCTTGTGGACGGAGATTTTGACGGAAAAAGCTACCTTCGATTTAAAGAAAAGGGAAAGCTTACCCATATTGTAAACGCAAATACTACGCAATTTTACAGAATAATTATCGCCGCAAGGTCTGAAAACGGTGCGGCAATAAAGCTTTATATCAAAAAGAGAGCAGAGGGCGAATTTTACATTCCGCCTGCGTCCGAAAACAGCGAAAACAGCTTTGAATATTATGCGGTGGACTCTGTTTATCTGTCGGGCGGCTCAAACGTTATGGATTTTGAAGTCGAAAAGGGAGATGCCGACATCGACTATATTCTCGTGGAAAATTCTGATGCGGTAGACCCGTTCTGCTATAAAACAGGCACTTCTGCGGTAAATCCTTCTGCAAGCCTTGAAACGGTCGGCGTTGTGAAATATCTTACAGAGATATACGGAACAGGAGTTCTTACTGCGGCGAACGTTTCCTTCGGCACAAATGCGGAAATCGAGGCTGTCTACAAGGCAACAGGCAGATACCCGGCAATTCGCACAAGCGAGCTTGCTGCGGCTGTCCTTGACGACGAGGAGAGTATGAACAAGGTCCAAAAGGACACAGAGCTTGCCCTTGAATGGGGCAAAAACAACGGCATAGTTTCATACAAGTGGCACTGGTACTCTCCGAATACAAGGCGTTCGGTCGATTTGGGTGCGTTTGATACTCACGAGGCACTTGATGTGACAAATCTCGAAGATGTCGCTCTTATGACATCGGACGAGCTTATCACAATGGTCGAAAACAACTTTTTGTCGCCGTATACGGTAACATTACTGAACGATATAGATAAAATAGCTCTTGTGCTTGAACTTTTCAGCAAGGAAAAGATACCGGTTATTTTTGAGCCTGTTCCGAGCGGTGATTCGGGACTTTACTGGTGGGGAAACAACGCTGAAGATTATCAGAAACTTTACAGGCTGATTTTCGACAGACTTTGCCGCTATCATAAACTGTCAAATCTTATATGGGTATGGAACGGCGGAAGTACAAGCTATTACCCCGGAGCAGACTATTGCGACATAATAGGACAAAGCATATTTGAAAATTCCGATTCTTCCTTTGCAGGGAGATTTTCGGTCCTTTCGGACTCGTTCCTGACGAGAAAGCCTATTGCGGCGACCTCGCGAGATGTTTTGCCCAACGCCGATTTTATGAAACGCGATAATGCACTGTGGCTTTGGAGTGCCGTTGAAAGCGGAAAATACATCATCAAGGAAAACGGTATGCTTTCTTCGGAGTATAATTCGCTTTCCTCGCTGAATACTTCCTACAACAGTACGCTTTTCATCACCCGTGACGAACTGCCCGACCTTTCAACGTACGCTGTCGGCGTGTACTGACGAAAATTCACAAAAAAACTGCCTGTTTATCGGCTCGAAAGGTTCTGTTAAACAGACAGTTTTTATTTTTTGTCCTTTGAAGAGCATAAATCTCTTAACGAACATTCCTCGCATTTCGGCGCTCTTGCCGTGCAAATTTCTCTCCCGTGCCAAACAAGTCGGTGGCAGAGATACAGTCCCTCATCGGCAGGAACTACCTCACGGAGCTGTTTTTCGACCTGAACTGCGTCTTTCCCTTTGGCAAGACCTATCCTGTTTGTAAGTCTTATTACGTGCGTGTCGCAGACGATCGCAGGCTTTCCGTACAAATCCCCTGCGACAAGATTTGCGGTTTTTCTGCCGACCCCCGACAGCTTTACAAGCTCTTCAACGCTGTCCGGAACAACGCAGTCGTATATATCACGGAGCTGTCTGCACATTTCGACAATATCCTTTGCTTTTGTGTGAAACAGACCGCAGGACTTTATGTATTCTTCGACCTCGGAAACCTCTGCGTCTGCGAAGGATTTTATTGTGGGAAATCTCCCGAAAAGAGCAGGCGTTACCATATTTACTCTTTTATCCGTGCACTGCGCAGACAGTCTTGTTGCTATCAGCAGCTCGTGCGGTTTTTCGTAGACCAGTGCGCATTTCACATCGGGATATTTCGCTTTGAGCCGCTTTATAACCTCAGCGGCAAGTTTTTTCCTGTTCATTCTTCCTCTTCTTCTTGCTTTGGCAGTCTTGTCGCACGGATTTTAAGAATATTTCTGTCCTCAATCAAAGTCACAATGAGCTTAACTCCCTCGTATTCCACGGCAGGCGGCATTATATCCGTGCCTTCGGGGATATATCCCAGCTTATCCGTTACAAATCCCGCAATAGTTTCGTAATCGTGGTCATCGGGCAGCGTTACATCAAACAATGCGAAAACGTCATCGGGGTCTGCATCTCCGAGAACTTCATAGTTGTCGTCGTCTATCCGTGTAATTTCAGCCTTTTCATCGTCATATTCGTCTTGGATATTGCCCATAACAGCCTCGATAATATCCTCCAGCGTGACAATTCCTGCCGTACCGCCGTATTCGTCAACGACAACAGCCATTCCCGACTTCATTTTTGTAAGAGTTTTAAACGTATCAGAGCAGGAGCAAGCCTCAGGGATAAAGCTCACATCACGAACAAACTCTTTTACATTAAAATCGCTTAAATCGGGCTTTCCGATAAGACAAAGCAAGTCCTTGACAATGATTATCCCGATAATTTTATCAACGCTTTCCTCGTAGACGGGTATTCTTGAAAATCCCATATCCAGCGCAAGATAAATAAGGTCGTCAAGAGTAATTGTGCTGATATTTACGCCGACAATAGATGTGCGGTGCGTCATAACATCTGCGGCAGTAAGTCCCGCAAACTCGAAGATATTGCTTATCATCTGTGCCGAGTCTTCTTCTATGCCGCCCTCTTCCTCGTCCTTTGCCAGTGCGTCCACGAGGTCTAACACCTCGTCCTCCGTAACATCGGCATAGTTTGCTCCGAGCACTCTCTTCAGCATTGCCGAAAGTCCCTTTTCAATTCCAATAAGCGGCGCAAGAAAAAATCTTGCCGCTTTGTGTTCGTTTTGTTGATTATCCGTACTTCGACTGCCGTCAGTATCCATAAATCCTCCGTATTGATTTTATACTTTGAAATGTGTGCCGCACGGCTTTGTGCGGCACAGCGTTATTCTTCGCCAAAAAACAGTCTTTTGCCGTTTTTGTTGGCAATTTCAATCATTTCTTGCGCAGAAACACCTTTTATCTCACCCATTTTTGCAGCGGTAAACTTTATCATAGAGCTGTCGCAGCGTTCGCCTCGATGAGGCTCAGGCGACATATACGGGCAGTCGGTTTCGAGCAGCAGCCTGTCGATAGGCACGACGTCGCAGGCAGCAACCGCCTTTTTTGCGTTTTTGAACGTAAGCACTCCCGTAAAGCTGATGTACATTCCCAGCTTTATGACCTCCTGTGCCGTTTCAGCACTGTAAGAAAAACAATGCATAACTCCTTTTGGCTTGTACTTTCTCAGCAGAGCCATTGTGTCCTCGCAGGCATCACGTGAGTGGATTATAACGGGCAAATCAAGCCTTTTTGCAAGTTCAAGCTGCTCTGTAAAAACAGCTTTTTGTGCGTCCTTGTTTTGGTCGTTATAGTGGTAGTCAAGACCTATCTCGCCCAAAGCCACCGCTTTTTTCTCTTTGAGGGCGGTTTCCAGAAGTTCCATTCGGTTTTCGGGAAGTCCGTCGGCATATTCGGGGTGAATACCGAAAGCCCCGTAAATATAATCGTATCTGTTAATGAGAGCTGCGGTTTCTTCAAATTCGTCAATTCCGCAGCCGATAGCCAGAACACGCTCGACATTTTTATGCGGAAGTTCTTCCAGAACGCTTTCCAGCTCATCGCCGAAGTCACGCCTTAAATAATGTGCGTGTGTATCAAAAATTCCCATATCAAGTTTAGTTTTTTTGCCTTTCTTTTGCCTTAAACTCCGCTGAAAAAGCTCCCCATAACAAGCTGCTTTGTTTCGTAGCTCTCCAGCGGCAAGCGTCCTCTTCCGCCGAAAAGATTTTCGGTGTCATTGAATGCGCTTATAAACGAACGCTCCAGAATATTCATTTTATCCGTACCCTCAATATTTACACAGTCGAAAAACATCAATATCCTCGCTGCTGTTTCATCGGGCTGCCAGTATTCGGGGGTATTTTCCTCGGCAGCCGTGTTTCCGTACATATTTCTCAATTGAGAGAGCAATTCTTCCGCATACATTTTCGCACCGACGCTCGGCACATTTCCCAGCAGAACCTCGCCTTGTTTTACAAACATAGCTCTGATGATATGACTTACGCCTTTTGTAAGCAGCTCTTCGGGAGCTTTTTTGCCTCCCTCGGAGATCCTTTCCAGCTCCTTTTCGCCTGCGTTTTCCTTCTGCGTGAGATTATTGTCCGAATTTTGCTTTTGTGCAGACCTTTTCGTATAAGCAGGAGTAAAAGCCGCCTGACTTTTCACAAAGCTGTCGGTATGTTCAGCCGTGAGAGTTGTACTTTTCATTTCCGTGCGGTGTTCGGACGATTTTGTCAAATTCGTCTGGTTGACCGCAGAAATATTCGCCATTCTTGAAATATCCATATTTATTCTCGGTAAACACCTGCCGTGTCCCCGAATTTCCCTCCCTTCCCTGAGAGTAAAAAAGCTGCACTGTCTGTTACCTTATAGTGCTGCCGTTCGGCACATCCTTATCCAAAAACAGTACTTTTACGTCATCTTCGCCTGCGTCTGCCGCTAAAATCATTCCTTCGGAAAGCTCGCCGCAGAGCTTTGCAGGAGCTAAATTCGCAACAAACACTATTTTCTTTCCTATAAGCTCTTCGGGAGAATACCATTTTGCAATTCCCGAAACGATTTGTCTGCCGTTTCTGCCGTCGTCAACAGTAAGTTTAAGCAGCTTTTTCGCTTTCGGTATCTTTTCGCAGGCGATGATTTCCCCGCTCCTAAGCTTGATTTCGGCAAACTGCTCAATGCTTATGATGTTTGCCTTGTCCAGATCCTCGTCCTCACGGATAGTTTTTGCAGGTTTAAGAAGAGCGTTAAGCTCGTCAATTTCCTTATTGATGTCTATTCTGGGGAAAAGCACCTCTCCCTTATGGACCGTAACATTCTGAGGAAGAATTCCGAATTTTCCAAGAGTATTATATTCCGTATCTTCGGTCCTTGCGCCGATTTGCGTCCAAACCTCAGGCATTGTTTTCGGCATAAACGGATAAAGCAGTCCGGAGCAAATTCTTATCGTTTCGAGAAGATTATACAGAACGCTTGCAAGACGAGCCTTTTTGCTCTCGTCCTTTCCGAGTATCCACGGCTCGGTTTCATCAATATATTTGTTGGCTCTTGAAACTACTTTGAAAATCTCCTCAAGAGCGTTCGACAGTCTTGCCTCTTCGATCATAGGAGCAACTTTTTCGCAAAGCGCCGACGCCATTTCAATAAGTTCGCTGTCGAGCGGCTCTGCACTTCTCTCCGAAGGAAGAGTTCCGCCGAAATATTTGTCTGCCATAGCGACCGTTCTTGAAACGAGATTTCCCAAATCGTTTGCAAGATCGGAGTTTATGCGGTTTATCATAATCTCGTTGGAGAAATTGCTGTCCGAACCGTAGGGCATATCGCGCATTATCTGATAACGCACAGCGTCCGAGCCGTACCGCTCTGCAAGGATAAACGGGTCTATTACATTTCCGACCGATTTGGACATCTTCTGACCGTTAAAGTTTATCCAGCCGTGACCGTAAAGCTTTTTGGGCAGCGGCAGTTCAAGCATCATTAAAATAATGATCCACACGATAGAATGAAATCTCACGATTTCTTTTGCAGTCATATGCATATCGGCAGGCCAATATTTGTCAAAATCGTTGTATCTGTCGTTTTCATATCCCAGAGCGCTGATATAGTTCGTCAGAGCGTCGATCCATACGTACACAACGTGCTTTTCATCGAATGTCACGGGAATGCCCCAGGTAAAAGACGTTCTTGAAACGCACAGATCCTCAAGTCCGGGCTTTATAAAATTATTTACCATTTCGTTTACACGGGATTTCGGGTTAAGATAATCCGTTTCCGTGAGGAATTTTTCAATCTTGTCGGCATATTCCGATATTTTCAGAAAATACGCCTCTTCACAAGCGTCAATAACAGGTCTGTGGCAGTCGGGGCAGCAGCCGTTCTCGTCAAGCTGGCTGTCCGTCCAGAAACTCTCGCAGGGAGTGCAGTACTTTCCCGTGTATTTGCCCTTGTAGATATATCCTTTGTCGTAGAGTTTCTTGAAAATATTCTGAACCGTTTTGATGTGGTAGTCGTCTGTCGTGCGGATAAAGCGGTCGTTGCTTATCCCCATTACGTTCCAGAGCTTTTTGAAGTTATCGACGATATTATCAACATATTCCTTCGGAGTAACACCCAGCTCTTTTGCTTTCTGCTCGATTTTCATACCGTGCTCGTCCGTACCCGTGAGGAACATAACGTCATATCCCTGCATACGCTTGAACCTTGCGATAGTGTCGCAGGCAACTGTAGTATAGCAGTGTCCGATATGCGGATTGCCCGAAGGATAATATATCGGCGTCGTTATATAAAATGTTTTATTTTCCATTTACTGTGACCTCTTATTTTACATTTTTTGTAAATCTGTTTTAAACGCTATTATATAAGTATATTATATAACGTTTTCGGATAATTTTCAATAATAATCAAAAAAAACAAGAAAATTTTACATTTTACATAAAAAACACTTGATTTTTTTTGAGTTTTTTAGTACAATATAGATAGGTACAAAAAAGAGGGGTTTAAACTGTGCAATTTTACCCCCGAACCTACTAAGGGGAACCAAAGCGGTATTCAGCTTTAAAAAAAGAAAGAGGTAAAACAAAATGTCAAACAGGCTTTTTCAGGGCATAGTTCATCAGATGAAGGACACTATAAACAGAGTTGTGGGCGTGATTGATGAAAACGGAACGGTTATTGCCTGCTCCGACCTTTCAAAGGTTGGCGGCGGAAACGATTTTTTCTCGATTGAGCTTTCAGACTCTCACGAGGTATTTATCAGGGACGGTTTTACCTACAAGCCGTTTGGCGTTCACGTAAAGCCCGACTATGCCGTATTTGTAGAGGGAACCGATGAGGCAGCCGCAAAATTTGCGGGTCTTATCTCTATTTCTCTGTTGGGGATAAAGCAGTATTATGACGAAAAATACGACCGCAACAATTTTGTCAAGAATATCATTCTCGATAACGTTCTCCCGGGAGATATTACACTAAAGGCAAGAGAGCTCCATTTCAACGGAGATATAGGAAGAGTCGTTTTCCTTATCAGCGTTATTGCGTCGAACGATGTTTCGGCTTATGACGTTATACAGAACCTCTTCCCTGACAAAAACAAGGATTTCGTGTTCAATATTACCGAAAACGACATAGTTCTTGTAAAGGAAGTAAAGAATAATATTGACGTTAAGGATCTGGAAAAGCTTGCACGGAGCATTTCCGATACTCTTTCGGGAGAGTTCTTCACAAAGGTAAACGTAGGCATAGGCACACCCGTTCTCGGAGTAAAGGATCTGGCTCGTTCGTTCAAAGAGGCTCAGACGGCGCTTGAAGTCGGAAAAGTCTTTGATACCGACAAAAATATCGTTTCTTACGATAATTTGGGTATCGCAAGATTGATTTATCATCTGCCCACGACCCTCTGCGAAACATTTCTGAAGGAGGTATTCAAGAAAAATTCCATAGAGAGTCTTGACCACGAAACGCTTTTCACCATTCAGAAATTCTTCGAGAACAGCCTTAACGTTTCGGAAACATCGAGAAAGCTCTTCGTTCACAGAAATACATTGGTTTACCGTCTGGATAAGATAAAGAAACTTACAGGACTTGATTTGCGCGAATTCGACCATGCGATAATCTTCAAAATCGCACTTATGGTAAAGAAGTATCTCGCTGCAAATCCTACAAAGTATTGATTGTTTCCCCCGTCAAAAACGGGGGAATAAAGTTGACTTGAATTGCGGGGGAAATATAAAATGTCAATGGTAGAAATGAAGAATGTCAACGTGCATTATTCAAGCGGTGTAGATGCGCTCGTTGACGTTAATCTTCGGATAAACGAGGGAGAGTTTGTCTTTATCGTCGGCAAAAGCGGCGCAGGAAAATCCACTCTGATGAAACTTATGATGCGTGAGATTGAGCCGTCGTCGGGAAGGGTATTCGTAAACGGCTACAATCTTTCCAAACTCAAAAGAAATAAAGTGGCGAAATTCCGCCGTTCGATAGGAGTGGTTTTTCAGGAGTTCCGGCTGATACAGGATTTTACGGTTTATGAGAACGTTTCTTTCGTCTTGCGTATAGCCGACCAGTCCAACAAGTATATCCGACAGAGAGTGCCTTATGTCCTCAATCTTGTAGAGCTTGCAGGAAAGGCAAAATCCAAGACCAGAGAGCTTTCGGGCGGCGAACAGCAGCGTGTCGCTATCGCAAGAGCGCTTGCCAACGACCCGAATTTGCTTATTGTAGACGAGCCGACGGGAAATCTTGACCCTGAGCGTTCTTATGAGCTTGTGGGACTGCTAAAGGAGATAAACCGCTGCGGAACTACCGTCGTTATGATTACCCACGAGCACGAGCTTGTAAGATATTTCGGCGGCAGGATTATCAATCTCGACGAAGGTTCAATAACGTTCGACGAAACGATCGGAGGTACTGATGAGGACCAGTAATGTCAGCTATCTTGTAAAAAAAGGAGTTTCTTCCGTCTGGAAGAATTTCATAATGTCGTTCGCCTCGTTCAGCATACTTCTTGTAAGCCTTCTTCAGGTAAGCATAACGGCGCTCGTTATGCTGAACATAAATATCATTATGAAGAATATCGAGGACACCAACGAAATTACCATTTACGTCAAGGAAGGCACAACAGAGTCGCAGAGAAAGACGATAGAAAGAATACTTAAAGAGAATGAAAATCTCACGGACGTTCAGTTTATTTCAAAGGAACAGGGACTTGAAAATTTCAAGGATAATATGGGAGAGTACGCAGAGCTGCTCGATTATATTGATAATCCCGTGCCAGAAACATTCCTTGTCCGTGTAAAGGATTTGTCCAAAATACAGCTCTCCGTGAACGCTGTTTCAAGCATAGACGGAGTAGATCAGGTAAAAGCCCCGTATGAATTTGCGGGTGCGCTTATAAATATCAGAAATACCTTTACGATAATAATTGTCGCAATTCTGGTGGCATTGATTATCGTAAGTGTGGTCGTGGTTTCAAATACCATAAGAACCAGCGTTTTTTCAAGACGTAATGAGATTACCATAATGAAGTATGTCGGCGCTACCGACAGCTTTATCAAGCTGCCGTTCTTTGTAGAGGGTATGTTTATCGGCATTCTTGCAGGAGCGGCTGCGTGGGGATTGACGTGGTTTATTTATGACTCGGTGTTCTCCCTGTTCGAGGATAATCTTACGCTGTGGGAGATGTTCGGTTTCGTCGACCTTATCCCCTTTAACGGAATAAGCCCGTTTGTTTTGCTGATAAATTGTATCGTCGGCGCTCTTTTGGGCGCAGTAGGAACGGTTATCAGTATGGGCAGATATTTGAAAGTGTAATTCAAGGTGAAAAAAAGTGAATAAAAAAATATCTTTGGGCGTGGCAATAAGCCTTATTGCTATCGGCTGCGCTATAACTTTCGTGCTGACGTGGACGGTTTCGCTGAATATCTATAACTCCAAAATCAGCAGCGGCGACCAGTACGAGGGCGTTTATGAAAAACTTCGCGAGTTGGACGCTGTTGTAAGAAACAACTATATCGGCACTGTAAACGACGAATCCGTCGAAAACGCCATAATAAACGGTTATGTAAGCGGTTTGGGCGACAAATACGCCTCGTTCCTTCAGGCAAACTCTTACTATGAGCTCCAGCAGACAACGGGAGGAGTTGTTGTCGGCGCAGGCTTTGAGGCTGAGGCGGACGGTTCGGGCTATCTTGTCATATCAAATGTGTACAGGAACAGCTCCGCTTATCTTAACAACATTAAAGCAGGCGACGTTATAACCGAAATAGACGGAAGAAGTCTTCTTTCAATGGATGAGGGAACCGCACTGGAAAAAATTTCGGGAGCGGTAGGAACAACTATCGGATTAAAACTTCTCCGCAACGGAGAGGAAATATCGGTAAGTCTTATCCGTCAGCAGATTGATATAGAGTCCGTGATCGGAGAAATGCTTGACAACGGAATAGGCTATATCAAAATAACCGCTTTCAACGATAAAACCGCCGAGCAGTTTTCGGGCGCACTCAATAATCTGGTGGACAGAGGATTAAATTCGCTCATTCTTGACGTAAGGCAAAACGGCGGAGGAGTAATTTCCCCGCTCAAATCAATGCTTAACAGGCTGCTCCCTGCGTGTGTTGCCGCAACTGCGGAATACAAAAACGGAGTAAGGAGAACGCTTATAGAAACCGACTCACAGGAGTATATAAACGTACCTATGGTGGTTCTTGTGGACGGAAGTACAGCGTCTGCGGCAGAGCTTTTTGCCGTTGCTCTCCGAGATGAGGGAAAAGCGCTCCTTGTCGGAATGCAGACCTACGGAAAGGCTGTTATGCAGGGAACATACGGTTTCCCGGACGGTACGGCGCTTACTATTTCAAACGCTAAAATAATCCCGTCAAAATCTCCGTCTTATGACGGCGTCGGACTGAAACCCGATTATGTTATTGAGCTTTCCCCCGGCGATACGCCTGAAACAGTTTCTCGTGAAAACGACAGTCAACTTCAGAAAGCGATAGAAATTCTTACTCCGGCTGCCCCCTCAGGCTCCGGGGAAAGCGGTACAGGCGAGTAACAGCAGGCGGTCAAACGTAAGACTGAAAAATAATAAATTTTGGAGGAACACAAATGAACAAACCTATTACAGTATTGACCCGTAAGGGCGAGCAGCAGCTCAAGGACGAACTTAACGAACTTCGTTCCGTTCGCCGCCGTGAGGTTGCCGAAAAAATTAAAGTTGCTCTGTCATTCGGAGATTTGTCCGAAAACAGCGAGTATGACGAGGCTAAAAACGAGCAGGGCATTATCGAGTCCAGAATTGCCGAAATCGAGGCGACGCTTGCTCATTCACAGGTAATCGACGATGTGGATATTTCAACGGAAAAGGTTGGCATAGGCATCACAGTAAAGCTCTATGACGTTGAAATGGACGAAGAGCTTGAATTTAAAATAGTAGGCACAAAAGAGGCTAATATCAACGAAGGAAAAATGTCCGATGAAAGCCCTATAGGCGCCGCTATTATCGGTCATAAGGTCGGCGATGAGGTAGAAGTTGAAACTCAGTCGGGAGTTTTGAAGTTCAAAATACTGGAAATTAAGAAAGAAGACGAGGAATAATTAAATGTCAAATGAGATCAATCAGAACGGAGAAGTAACCGAAATTACTCAGGAAGAGCTTGACGAGCAGCACAGAGTTCGTCTGGGAAAACTCGCCGCATTGAAAGAATCGGGAAAAGACCCGTATACGATAACAAAATTCCCTGTTGATATTTACAGCAGTGAAATACGCAGCCGTTTTGAAGAGCTTGAAAACAAGGACGTTGTTATTGCCGGAAGAATGATGACCCGCAGAAATATGGGAAAGGCAAGCTTTATCGACGTTCGTGACAGTTCTGACAGAATGCAGATTTACGTTAGAATTGACGATGTCGGAGAGGAAACTTTCAAGGAATTTAAAAAATGGGATTTGGGCGATATTATCGGCGTAAAAGGCTTTGTTTTCAAGACAAAAATGGGTGAAATTTCCGTTCACGCAAAGGAAATCTGCCTTTTGTCAAAGTCGCTGCTGCCGCTCCCCGAAAAATGGCACGGTCTGAAGGACAAGGAAGAGCGTTACCGCAAGCGTTATCTTGATTTGATTGCAAATCCCGAGGTAAAGGACACCTTTATCAAGCGCTCAAAAATCATCTCCGAAATAAGAAAATTCCTCGACGGTCACGGCTATGTCGAGGTGGATACGCCCGTGCTTTTGCCGCTTGAGATAGGCGCAGCCGCACGCCCTTTCAAAACTCACCATAATGCTCTCGATATAGATATGTATTTGAGAATTGAAACCGAGTTGTATCTGAAGAGATTGATAGTCGGCGGTTTCGATAAGGTTTACGAGGTGGGAAGAATTTTCAGGAACGAGGGAATGGACAGCTCCCATAACCCCGAATTTACCACTATCGAAATGTATCAGGCATATATAAATTATTTCCAGATGATGGACCTTATTGAAGATTTGTACAGGACCGTTACACTCAATGTCTGCGGAACTGATACCGTTCCTTATCAGGGCAGGGAAATCGCTGTCGGAAAGCCGTGGGAGCGGCTTACAATGATTGAGGCTGTCAAGAAATATGCCGGCGTTGATTACAGCTCGTGGGAGGACGACGCAGCCGCAAGAGCCTGCGCAAAATCTCACAATGTCGGCGATATAAGCGAAAAATCCACAAAGGGCGATGTGCTTATTGCATTTTTCGAGGAGTTTGTCGAGGACAAACTAATTCAGCCGACTATTATTTACGATTATCCCGTGGAAAACTCTCCTCTTGCAAAGAGAAAGCCTGAGTTTCCTGCGTTTACGGAGCGATTTGAGTATTTCATAAACGGTATGGAATTCGGAAACGCATTCTCCGAACTGAACGACCCCATAGACCAGAAAGAGCGTTTTGTAAAGCAGGTCGAGGCTAAGCGTGCGCAGGGCGGAAACGACGCACAGGTCGATGAGGATTTTATCACTGCGCTTGAATACGGTTTGCCCCCGACGGCAGGTTTAGGTTTCGGTCTGGACAGGCTTGTAATGCTGCTGACCGATTCTGCAAGCATAAGAGATGTGCTTTTGTTCCCGACAATGAGGATTAACTGATTTATGCCGAAAAGCGAAAAAGACGAAGAAAAACTCCGGCAGGAAAAGCTGGAGCTGCTCAAAATGAAACAGGGGATAATTGAGGAAAGCGATATTATTCCGCAGGACGTGAGCAAGGCGTCCTATGAACTTCACGGATTTGCTAAATTCAAAAATTTCTGCTATCATAACGTCTGGTATATTGTCCCGATTGCTTTGTTTGCGGCTTTGGCGATTTTCCTTACAGCGCAAATTCTTATGCGTGAAAAAGACGATCTGAAAATGATTGTAGTTATCACAGACCAACGCTCCGAGTTGCTTAGATATATTGACGTTATTGAAGAAACGCTTGAAAAATACTGCCCCGATTTTGACAGTAACGGAAACGTTCACGTCAGCGTGCAGGAAATAGATTTGTCAATGGACGACGCTATGGTCCAGTATGCCGATATTGAGCGTCAGAAAATGGCTCTTGCTCACGAGATGTGCGAGCGGACGCTTGTTCTTGCCGACAAGGGATTTATTGATAATTATGTCCCCAAATGCGATTACGGCTATGAGCTTTACACGGATTTTACGGGCGTTTATCCCGAAGATATTCTCTATAACCGAAAGGGCGTTCTTAGCAATAAAATTGACGTTGATTTTTCGGAACAGTATATTTTCTGCGTCCGTGCGATACCCGAAGGCTCAAAGGCAAACGATAAAAATGTCATTGAACAGCGCAGTCGTGCTCTCACCGTACTGAATAATATCGTTGAGGGGAATATCGTAAATCCCTAAAAAATTCAGACTGTCAGGTCATCTGCTTTTTCTTAGCGTTAAACCCAATAAATAAAGCTCCCTCGAAATGAGGGAGCTTTTCTTGTATTCTTGAATAACGGTATCAGTACATTCCGCCCATACCGCCTGCGGGAGCGGCAGCAGGAGCTTCGGGTTCGGGCTTATCGGCAACGAGCGACTCGGTCGTAAGAACCATTTCTGCTACGGAAGATGCATTCTGCAATGCGGAACGTGTAACCTTAGCAGGGTCTACAATGCCTTTCTTTATCATATCGCCGTAGGTTTCGGTGTAAGCGTCATATCCGAAACCGACAGTTTTCTTCTTCATAATGGTGTCAATGATTACAGAGCCCTCAACGCCTGCGTTTACAGCGATCTGGCGGATAGGTTCTTCAAGAGCTTTAAGAACGATTGCCGCACCTGTCTTTTCATCGCCTTCAAGAGTATTCATTACCTTTGCGACAGCAGGAACGGTATTCAGAAGAGCAACACCGCCGCCTGCAACGATACCCTCCTCAACGGCTGCCTTAGTAGCTGCAAGAGCGTCCTCGATACGGAGCTTTTTCTCCTTCATTTCTACCTCGGTAGCAGCGCCGACCTTGATTACTCCAACACCGCCCGAAAGCTTTGCAAGGCGCTCCTGGAGCTTTTCCTTATCAAATTCGGAGGTGGTGTTTTCGATAGCGTTTCTGATCTCGTTTATACGAGCCTTTATGTCGGACGACTTGCCTGCGCCGTCAACGATAATTGTATTCTCTTTGAGTATCTTGACCTGCTTAGCCGTACCGAGCTGTGCAATAGTAGTTTCCTTGATGTCAAGACCAAGCTCTTCGGTAATTACCTCGCCGCCCGTGAGGATAGCAATATCCTTAAGCATTTCCTTGCGTCTGTCGCCAAAGCCGGGTGCTTTTACAGCAACGCAGGTGAATACTCCGCGGAGCTTATTTAGAATGAGGTTTGTAAGAGCGTCGCCGTCAACATCCTCTGCGATAATGAGGAGCTTTTTGCCCGACTGAACTATCTGTTCAAGCAGAGGAAGAACGTCCTGAATAGAGGAGATTTTCTTGTCGGTAATGAGAATATAGGGGTTTTCAAGAACAGCCTCCATTTTATCGGTATCTGTTACCATATAAGGCGAGATATAACCTCTGTCAAACTGCATTCCCTCTACAACATCGCTGTAGGTTTCAGCAGTCTTGCTCTCTTCGAGAGTGATAACGCCGTCTGCTGTGACTTTTTCCATAGCGTCTGCAATAAGCTGTCCGATAAACTCATCGCTTGCGGAAACAGTTGCTACACGGGCAATATCAGCCGAACCTGCAACTTTTTTGGAGTTTTTCTTGATTTCCGCAACAGCGGCGTCAACAGCCTTCTTCATACCCTTTTTAACGATCATGGGATTTGCGCCTGCTGCGATATTCTTCATACCCTCGCGAACGAGAGCCTGTGCAAGCAGAGTAGCCGTGGTAGTGCCGTCGCCTGCCGCATCGTTTGTCTTTGTGGCAACTTCCTTAACGAGAGCAGCGCCCATATTCTCAAAAGCGTCCTCAAGCTCGATTTCCTTAGCAATCGTTACTCCGTCGTTTGTGATAAGCGGAGCGCCGTACTTCTTTGAAAGAACAACGTTTCTTCCCTTAGGACCAAGTGTGATTTTTACTGTGTCTGCAAGTGTGTCAATGCCCTTCTGGAGAGCTTTTCTTGCCTCTTCTCCGTAGATAATATCCTTTGCCATAGTTAAATTCTCCTTCAATGTAATATGCGGATATTTTCCGCTTATTTAATATCGCCGAACAATAAAATCGTCCGTCGGAAATTATGCGTTACACCTTA